>CAMDKO010000027.1 GCA_945901155.1 Pedobacter schmidteae | reverse complement strand
AATAGCGAAGACGTGGATTAAACCCAGCTCTGGTCATCCCAAGAGGCTTATAAAACTGATCCATGACATAATTTTCCATACGCTCACCTGATTGTCTTTCAACCATTTCTTTCATGAAATACATGCTCAAATCACTATAAACATATTTTCCACGGTTAGCCAGCGTTGAATTCAGCATCTGAGGCCACATTACCTGAGCAAAGTATCCTTTTCTGATAAAATAATTATCAGCCACCTTAGTTGGAAAGGCTGCTGTTGAATCGCGACTATAATCACTTTCCAATAGATTCCTGTAAAAGGGAATGAACGGAATAAAACCTGCCTGATGAAGCATCACCTCACGTACAGAGATATCCGTTTTATTCGTATTGCGAGCCTTTGGAATATAGGCTCCTACATTGGTATCAAGCTTTAATTTTTCCTGTTCAAAAAGCCGCATTACTGCCATTGTTGTAGCTGAAGTTTTTGTAACCGATGCCAAATCATAGATATCATTGATACGCGTAGGTGTGTTGTCTGTATAAGTTCTGGTACCAAAGGCCTTATTGTAGATCACCTTACCGTCAAGTACCACCATCACAACTGCACCGGGGGCCGCCTTTGATCGGATGGCTTCGGCAGCAATATCATCTATTTTCTTGAGGGCTGCACTGTTGATCCCTACTTCCTCCGGAACGGTATATTTTAATCTAGTTATGCTACTTTCAAAACCCAATCCCGACATATATTTTGGAGAAATATCCTCTTTAAGTTTTGCTGTTGCTCTTACTCCACCAAAAATTAGCTGAGCAGCAAAATTGGCATATCCAGAAGATTTCTTTTCTGACCAGATCAGAGGTGATTTTAAAAAATTCAACAATTTCAAACTTTGAACATCGCCAGAAAGGCAAACTACAATTTGTTTATTCAATTGAAGATCCAGCAATAAAGGAATGGTTCTCGGATCATTTAAAGACTGATCTGTAACCTGAATAATGACTGTATTGTAAAACTTAAGGTCATCATTCAGTTCATTGAAGGTAAGCATATCATAATTATATGCTGAAGACTCAAATCGCTTGATCTGAGTATATTTATTCAAGATACTATCAAACTCTGATGAATATGCCGAACCGATATTGACACTGGCTATATCTAGATCCTGTAAACCTTTTAGCGGAATCAGATTGCCTTCATTATTTAGTAATACTGTAGACCTTTCAATATTTTTTTCTTCTTTCAAGAAAGCTTCATTTTGAAGATGCTCAGCAGGTTGCGCACAGGTGCTTACAGAAAATAAAACTAAAAGCCACAATGGGGCAAAACCAGGCCCTAACCTCAATAATTTATTTAGAATAAACATTTTCACCATTTAAATAGGTTTTTAAAACTTTAGCCTTAAAGAGTGAGGCCGCATCGGCTTTCATCAAATCCTGATCCAGGATCACAAAATCTGCAAACTTACCAGCTTCCAGACTACCCTTTTCTTTTTCTTCAAAATTTCCTTTTGCTGCCCAAATAGTCATGCCTCTGATGGCCTCTTCGCGACTAAGTGCATTTTCCATCTGATATCCTTTTTCAGGGTAACTCTTCGAATCCTTTCTTACAACTGCAGCATAAAAGGTTAACATCGGATTAATATCTTCGACAGGAAAATCGGTACCCAAAATTAGCCAGCCATTTTGATCAAGCAATTGTTTAAAAGCATACGCACCTATTACCCGATTAGGGCCAAGCCTATCGGCAGCCCAATACATATCTGAAGTAGCATGAGTGCTTTGAACAGAAGGTATCACATTATTATCGCCAAATAATTTAAAATCGGCCTCATTTACTACCTGGGCATGCTCTATACGCCATCGGGCATCGTTCTTGCCCTTTAAAACTCTTCCATATACCCGTAAGATCTCACGGTTAGCAGAATCCCCAATAGCATGTGTATTCATCTGAAAGCCTTTTTCGGCTATTTTAATTGCCACCTCCTCAAAATGTTTTTTATCACTCAAAAGAAAGCCTGAAGTACTTGGTTTATCGGAATAAGGCTGTAAAAGACTTGCACCACGAGAACCCAAAGCACCATCCATATAAACTTTAAAAGACCTTACATTTAAACGATCCGTTTTTATCGCACCAGTTCTGAATAGGTATTCATAATTGGCCTCCTGGTCAGAAAGCATGGCATAAATCCGCATTTTAAGCTGATCGCTTTTTTGTAAATCTGTGATCACCGGTATAAGCTCATGGCTGATGCCACAGTCTGTTACGGTGGTTAGCCCCACAGCAAAACAATTCTTTTGTGCATCTAAGAGCGATTCGCTAATCTGCTTTGCTGATGGAGGTGGAACCTTCGAAAAAACCAGTTCCTTTGTATTATCTACTAATATCCCAGTTAATTTACCATTGACAGTCTCAATTTCACCCCCTACAATCTTCTGACCAGGTTTTAGTCCCGCAAGATTTAAGGCAAATGAATTAGCAATGGCCGCATGACCATCAACCCGTGTAAGTATTACCGGCCTGTTTGGAAACAGTTCATTGAGTTTTTGATTGTCAGGAAACTCTTGAACAGACCAATCATTTTGATCCCAGCCTCTGCCAATGATCCATCCATCCGGATTTTCAGTACTAAATACTTTTAGCTTTTCAAGAATCTCTTCCCAGCTTTTTGTCCCAACAAAGTCTGCATCCTGCAATCCTTTTCCATAACCATAAAAATGAGCATGCCCATCAATAAATCCAGGAAAGATTGTTTTGCCTTCAGCATCAACCTTCAGACCCTGATATTTTTCCAAAATATCTTC
The DNA here is from genome assembly GCA_945901155.1 of Pedobacter schmidteae. Taxonomy (GTDB): domain Bacteria; phylum Bacteroidota; class Bacteroidia; order Sphingobacteriales; family Sphingobacteriaceae; genus Daejeonella; species Daejeonella schmidteae_B. The sequence goes on along the minus strand of CAMDKO010000027.1, from coordinate 22,133 downwards.
AGAAGTGCCCAATTCAATGATCTTACCACCTTTAACAGCGAAAGCCTCTACCGTTGAAAACTGTTCATCAACCGTATAAACAAGTGCGTTATGAATAATAAGATCAGCCTCCTTTTTAGAATTACAAGAAAACAAAAAAACAGAGATGAATAACCAAAGAATATTTCTTGCCATAGAGTTTTGAAATAAGGTGATCAATTAATCGGCAAATATAAATCATGTGTGGAGAATATGGCCTTTAAATAATCAAATTAAATAATCAGTCGGCGCAAGCATGAAAGTAGAAACCTTTATTTTTTTAAACACCGCATTATCCACATTATACATACCATAAGAGTAAAAGAACTTATCTTTGAAGATTGAAAACAAGAGATCAGAAAACTGACAATTTCCTAAGTGTTTTCAGAAGAATTTTATTATGTTACGAATCACCAGAGGGTGTATTCAAGAATGAATTAAACTGAACTATTTTGACTGATATCATCAAGCTTTTACCCGATTCGGTCGCCAATCAGATTGCAGCAGGTGAAGTGGTGCAAAGGCCAGCCTCGGCACTAAAAGAACTTATTGAAAATGCCATTGATTCAGGTGCTGATAAGATCCAGATATTGATCAAGGATGCCGGAAAATCTCTTATTCAGGTTATTGATAATGGCTGTGGGATGAGCCCGACAGATGCACGCATGTGCTTTGAACGTCATGCTACTTCTAAAATTCGTAAAGCCGAAGACCTATTTGCTATACGTACCATGGGTTTCAGGGGAGAAGCAATGGCATCAATCGCTGCCATTGCACAGGTTGAGTTAAAAACACAGCGCCTTGAAGATGAATTGGGAACCTATGTCCGTATCGAAGGATCAGAGATTATCAGTCAAGAGCCCGTTTCTACCATGCCCGGGACCAGCATAAGTGTAAAAAATCTATTTTATAATACTCCGGCACGCCGTAATTTCCTGAAAGGGAACCCGGTTGAGATACGTCACCTCAATGATGAGTTTCAGCGTGTTGCACTGGCCAATCCGGATATATTTTTTACCCTGCACCAGGATGCGATTGAAGTATTCCATTTGCCAAAGGGAAGTTTGAGGCAGCGCATTACCCATCTTTTTGGCAATGCCTATAACCAAAAATTAGTGCCTGTTGAAGAAACAACTTCCATCATTGAACTGAAAGGATATATTGGCAAGCCTGAGTTCGCAAAAAAAACTCGGGGCGAACAGTTCTTCTTTGTCAATAATCGCTTTATAAAAGACCCTTACCTTAACCATGCGGTCATGAATGCCTTTGAAGAGGTATTAAGCGCCGACAGCTACCCGCTTTATGTTCTATTTATTGAGATTGATCCATCCAAGATCGATATCAATGTGCATCCAACAAAAACGGAGATCAAATACCAGGACGAAAAATCAATTTATGCCATTATACGATCAGCGGTAAAACGATCTCTGGGAAGGTATAACATTAGTCCGACACTAGATTTTAATCAGGAGACCGGCTTCAGCCAAATGATCAGTCCAAAAGCATTTGAAGACATTGTGCCTCCTGCTATTGCCTTTAATCCTGATTTTAATCCTTTTAGCTCAGAAAAAAAGGAACGAGAGATCCCCTTTCTAAGAAATAGTCAGCAAGAAAGAAAGACGCTTACAAAAAACTGGGGTTCACTATACGAAATTGTTCAGCCCGAAGCACAACAAAGTGGGCTTGAGCTTGACGGGAATCAACAGGTTGAGATTGGAAAACAGGTATTCAAGAGTATTGGGAAACAGCTATTTCAGCTGCATAATCGGTTCATTATTTCGCAGATCAAGTCTGGCTTTATGCTAATCGACCAGCAAGCAGCCCATGAACGAATTCTGTTTGAGCGTTTCCTGGAACACCTTGAAAGCAGACAGGGTGCCAGTCAGCAGAGTTTATTTCCACAAACAGTTACCCTAAATACGGTTGATTTTGAGCTAGTCAAAGAACTTCTTACAGACATTCAATCTCTTGGATTTCAAATACGTGAATTTGGAAAAAATACGATGATTATTGAAGGAGTACCGGCAGATATTGGAAAAAATATCAGCGAGCTTGAAATCCTGGAACATCTTTTAGAAGGATTTAAAAATAACCAAAGTGCATTAAAACTCAATAAGCGAGATAGCCTGGCACGGGCACTTGCACGTAATACTTCGATTAAATCAGGGCAAATACTCTCATCAGAAGAGATGAATTTGCTAATCGATGAATTATTTGCCTGTGAAATGCCAAATACATCGCTTAGTGGAAAGCCAGTAATCAGTACATTTACTTTAGAAGAATTACTACAACGATTTGAAAAATAATACCATCGACCTTTAGCTATGAACCCATTCGCAAATGTTCCGACAGTAGTAAAGAATCTGCTCATCATCAATATCATTTTCTATGTGGCAACGCTAATGTTTGGAGGGCCAATGATGACTCAGGTATTGGGAGTGCATTATTTTGATGGCCCTAATTTCAGGATCTGGCAAGTGATCACCTATATGTTCATGCATGATTATTCTTCACTGTTTCATATCATGTTCAACATGTTTGCCCTGTATACTTTTGGATCGTCATTGGAGTACATTATGGGATCGAAACGCTTCCTTAACTTTTATCTGATTACCGGGCTTGGAGCATTAGCACTACAGCTATTGGTACAGGGCTTTGAAGTTTATAACATCACAGGAAGCGCCATAAATAATGGTTCGTTTATGATCGATTCCCTTAAAAGGACCATCTCCTTTAATCCCGAGCTGATGAGTCAGGATCAAGCATCTACTCTTTTGGGTATTTATCTCACGCCAATGGTGGGTGCATCGGGAGCGATTTTTGGCTTATTGATTGCCTTTGGAATGCTTTTTCCGAATGCAGAATTGTTCATCATGTTTATCCCGGTGCCAATAAAAGCAAAATATATTATACCAATTTATGTTATACTTGAATTATTCCTAGGCGTAAAACAATTTTCGGGCGATTCTGTTGCACACTTTGCACATCTGGGAGGAGCATTATTTGGTTTTATTTTAGTAAGAATATGGCATTTAAAACGCCGTGACAATTTTTATGAATAGATCAATATTCAGCGAATTATTTAATAAAGCATTCCGATCAGGGAATCCGCTGTTCCTCTTTATCGGAATCAATATTCTGGTTTTTCTTGCCATTAATCTTTTTGCGCTGGGCGAGTACTTGTTCGGCAGTCAAACTTCAGGTGCCGACTGGCTTACCAGGCAGGTATCGGTACCAGCCTTCTACGCTGATCTGCCACTTAAATTCTGGACCATTATCACCTATATGTTCGTGCAGCGCGATTTTTTCCATCTTTTGTTTAATATGCTCTGGATGTATTGGATGGGACAAATTTTCATGGATTTTCTGAATAAGCGTCAGTTCATCTTTACTTATTTTTCAGGCGGTGTGCTTGGTGCTTTACTCTACGTGCTGGCATATAGTACGATCCCTGTATTTACGAATAATGCACTAAACTCCATACTTCTTGGATCATCAGCAAGTGTGATGGCCATTGTGGTATCTACTGCAACACTAGTTCCTGATTTCACTATACGGTTGATGCTTTTCGGCACTGTTCGCTTAAAATATCTGGCATTAGCCTATTTTGTACTTGACATAATTAGTATGGGCGGCGGAAACCCGGGTGGAAGTATTGCCCATATTGGTGGTGCTATAATGGGCTTTATTTTTATAAAGCAGCTGCAAAACGGGAATGATTTCAGTAAAATTTTGACTAAACGATCAAAATTAAAAGTTGTTAAACGTACTGAAAATACAACCGCAAAGAATAATTTCACAGATCAGGATACGATAGACAGCATCCTAGATAAGATCTCACAATCAGGTTATGACAGCCTAAGTAAAACAGAAAAAGAACAACTTTTCAAAGCGAGTAAAAAATAATGAACCGCCGCAAAATAAAACGACCAGGTATCCGCCTCTTCAGCAAGTTCATTCTTACAATGAATATTTTTGCTGTATGCGCGCTTTTATTAAGCTATTTGGCATCTTTTATTGACCCTGAAAAATTCTGGATCTTTTCCTTTTTTGGCCTTGCTTACCCAGCCATATTAGCGATAAATATTCTTTTCATAATCTATTGGCTTATCCGCATGCCTAAATTAGCTCTCCTATCGGGTATAACGATACTTGCAGGCTTAAGCATCATCCAGAATTACATAGGATTCAGGGAAAGCACAGCGATCATGGTACCTAAATCATCGGATAGTTTCATAAGGGTGATGACCTATAACGTGCATAATTTCAAGCAATTTGGGGATAAGAATGATAAATTCACCAAGGAGCAGATTCTCAATGTAATTAGAAATGAACAACCCGATGTGATTTGTTTTCAGGAATTCTTCAGTAGAAAAAGAGGCGAATATAATTTCAGAAAACTAATTCTTCAGATCCTGGAAACTGAACACTATTACTTCAAACCTTCAACAGACAATGGCTATGAGGCTATCGGGATGGCCATATTTTCAAAATTTCCTATTGTTAATAAAGGGAATATTCAATTTGCAAAAAAAATGAACTTGAATGAAGCTGTGTATGCAGACATACAGAAAGGCGATAAAACTTTCAGAGTTTATAATGTACATTTCCAGTCTATAAGTTTCCAGCCTGAAGATTACCGATATCTCAAGAAAGTAAAAAGTGAAATAGAGACCGATGTAGAATCCTCTAAAAAGATTGGATCCAGATTAAAAAGAGCATTTATTAAGCGGGGAGATCAGGCAAGATTATTGAAAGAAGAAACTGAAAAGAGTCCTTTTCCATACATCGTTGCTGGCGATTTTAATGATACACCGATATCTTATACTGTAAAAACAATTTCAAGGGGCATGAATAATAGTTTCAGAGAGATGGGTGCCGGATTTGGAGTAACTTATAACGGAGCATTCCCGAACTTTCAGATAGATTACATTTTCACTTCGCCTGAGTTTACTGTAAAAAATTACCTCATCATCAATAAAAAACTATCAGATCACTATCCAGTTCGGACCGACCTGGAATTAAAATAAAAGCAGTCAATATCCCCGAAAAATCGATTTCCAATTTTTAAATTTGCACTATGGATAGTAATCTGGTTATTTATAATACCCTTTCAAGAACAAAAGAAAAATTCGAGCCTCTTCATTCCCCAATGGTTGGATTATATGTTTGCGGCCCCACTGTTTATAGCGATGTTCATTTAGGAAATTGTCGCACTTTTGTCTCGTTTGACTTAATCTACCGCTATCTATTGCATTCGGGATATAAGGTTAGGTATGTACGAAATATCACCGATGCAGGCCACCTCGAGGGTGATTTGGATGAAGGCGATGATAAGTTTGCCAAAAAAGCCAGACTGGAGCAACTCGAACCGATGGAGATCGTTCAAAAGTATACACTGGGTTTCCATGATGTAATGAAGCTTTTTAATGCTCTTCCTCCTAATATCGAGCCTACTGCAACGGGTCATATCATTGAGCAGATTGAAATGGTAAAGCAGATATTTGAGAATGGATATGCGTACCAAGTAAATGGCACTGTTTATTTTGACGTTGAAAAATATTGTAAAGAATTCAATTATACTATACTAACTAACAGACAGTTAGATGAACTGCTTGAAAATACCAGAGAGCTTGGCGGACAAAATGAAAAGCGAGGACGTCTTGATTTTGCACTTTGGATCAAAGCAAAGCCTGAGCACATTATGCGCTGGCCATCACCTTGGGGTGTGGGTTTTCCTGGCTGGCATATTGAATGCTCTGCAATGAGCAGTAAATACCTTGGTGATAATTTCGATATCCATGGAGGAGGCATGGATCTTGCAGCAACACATCATACCAATGAGATCGCTCAATCACAAGCCTGCAATCACGTCACTCCGGCTAAATACTGGATGCATACCAATATGCTTACAGTGAATGGCACACGGATGTCAAAATCAAAAGGCAATGGTTTTTTACCTTACGAACTATTTACAGGAGAACATGAACTTCTATCACGTGGCTTTTCTCCTATGTCTGTACGGTTCTTTATGCTACAAGCACATTACAGAAGCACACTAGATTTTTCTAATGAGGCTTTAGAAGCTTCCGACAAGGGCTTTAAGCGACTTATGAATGCCTATGCATTGCTTGAAAAGTTAAGCCCTGCAGAGCAATCCGATATCGATCTGAAAAGCCTTTCAGACAGATGCTATGCAGCCATGAACGATGATTTTAACAGTCCTGTGCTTATTGCCGAACTATTCGAAGCCGTTCACCTCATCAATAGTATTTATGATGGTAAAACTGCAGCAACAATGGCAGATATTGATGCTCTAAAAAAGCTAATGAACAATTTCGTTTTTGAAGTATTGGGACTTAAAGAAGAAAGTAACCAAACCGATGATATGGGTAAGCTACTTGATTTCATCATCAGATTACGTACCGAAGCAAAAACAAATAAAGATTATGCTACCTCTGATAAGATCAGAATTGGCTTAAATTCTTTAGGTATTCAACTAAAAGATAATAAAGAAGGCACGACCTGGAATAAATCTTGAACACCTGATTAAATCAAAACCTGTCAAATTTTTAGGACGATACATACCTTTAATACTGATTTTTAATCGATGGTAATAACCTAATCACCCAGTATCCACCGCTAGCAGTTGAATAAATGGGGGTAGTTTTTCAGGTGGGGAATAGATTAAAGTAAATTGCTGATGATCATTTCTGTACTTACACCTTCGGCTTCTGCTTTATAATTTCGAACAATACGGTGTCTAAGAATCGATTCTGCAACCGCCCGGACATCTTCCTGATCAGGAGAATATTTGCCAGAAATGGCTGCGTGGCATTTTGCGCCCAGCACCAAAAACTGAGATGCCCTCGGTCCTGCGCCCCAGCTTAAAAATTTATTCACCTCATCAGTAGCAGTAGTAGTACCGGGACGAGTTTTTGCGGCAATTGATACCGCATATTCAAGTACATTGTCTGCAATAGGAATATTTCTAACTAACTGCTGAAAGAAACTAATCTCGGAAGCATTCAGTATTTTTTTAAGTTCTACTTTTCGATTTGCTGTGGTATTTCTAACTACCTGAAGTTCTTCTTCAAAAGATGGATAGGTAAGAAAAACATTGAACATAAAACGGTCTAGCTGTGCTTCAGGCAAGGGATAAGTACCTTCCTGTTCAATAGGATTTTGCGTAGCCAACACAAAAAATGGTTGAGGTAGCTTATGTGTATAACCACCAATGGTTACAACTTTCTCCTGCATAGCTTCCAGCAAGGCCGCTTGAGTTTTTGGTGGTGTTCTATTGATCTCATCGGCTAGAATAATATTTGAGAAGATCGGTCCACGTATAAATTTAAAAGTACGATCCTCACCCAAGATCTCTGATCCTAAAATATCAGAGGGCATCAAATCGGGTGTGAACTGTATCCTATTATAACTCAGATCAAGAACCTCTGCAACGGTTTGAACAAGAAGAGTCTTTGCAAGTCCTGGAACACCAACTAATAAACAATGTCCATTACTGAAAATAGAAATAAGTACTGATTTTACCACTTCATCCTGACCCACGATAACCTGTGCAATTTCTTCCCTGATCTTATTATATGACAGGTGCAATGCATCTAAGGCTTCTACATCAGAACTATAGCTATTCATTTCTTAATTTTTTGCAGTTGTCCAACCTGCCAACTCAGGGCATGTCTGAAATTCTGCGTCTATTTTGATGTACGTAATTTTTCTACGTTTTTCAAACCACTCACTAATAGTACGGTTATTCTTATCCTCAAAAGCTACTTCCTTGATCTTTGGAAAATCCTGAGCAAGACTTGCCTGATGCGGACCGGTCTTTGATTTAAGACTCAAGATACGATAGCCCTTTTTTCCGTCAGCAGCTGTAAATAGAGATGGTTTAGAGATACTTCCAACCTTCATGGTGTCAACAGTTAAAAAGATCTGTGGATCCAGTTTATCAGTTGGAATAAAGGTTGTACGACTCTGAACATTCTCAGCATTCAGCATCATCCCACCATTATACTTGGTTTCATTATTATCAGAATAGAGAGAAGCTGCTGCACCAAAATCCATTTTTTTATCAGCTAACACTGCATGAATACTATCAATATGAGCTTTGGCACGAACCAGACTTGCCGGTGTGGGTTCTGTTTTAATCAGGATATGTTTCACATTAACCTGCTCACCGCGTCGTTCAATAACCTGCAAAACGTGGAATCCAAATTCAGTTTCAATAACAGATGACAACTCGCCCTGCTTAAGTTTAAAAGCCGTAGCTGCAAATTCTTTAACCAGACTGCTTCTGTCCATAAAACCAAGATCACCACCTTCACGTGCTGAACCTGGATCTTGAGAATATAAGCTTGCAAGAGTTGCAAAATCTTCTCCTCCTTTTATTCTCAACCTCAATACTTCAGCTTTATCATGAAAAATTTCCTTTTCTTCCTTGTTAAGCTTTGGATAAGCTATGATCTCTGCAATTTCTACTTCAGTATTAAAAAAAGGCAAACTATCTTTTGGGATAGCTTCAAAATATCGCTTAATTTCAAGCGGAGTAACTGCAATATTTTCAGTGATTTTAGCTTGCATCTTTTGAGCAACTAGCATCTCTTTAATGTCAGGTCTAATCTCATCTTTGTATTGAATCAATGAGCGACCAAGAAAGGTTTCCAGACGATCCTGCCCTCCAGCCCTTCCGGTCATGGCACGTAAACGTCTTTCAATCTCACTATCAACTTGATCATCTGTAACGGTAACAGAGTCAATAATTGCCTGCTGTCCAAGAATCTTCTGCGAAAGCTGACTTTGCAAAATATTGCATCTAATAGACGGATCGGCAGGGTTTCCCTGGGCCAGATACTGCGAGTATTGCATTTCAATTTCTGATTGCAAAATAATAGAACTTCCAACAACCGCTGCTACTTTGTCAAGGGATTTAGATTTTGTTTGTGCAATTACCTGGACAAGGGTAAAAAATAATAATCCGGTTAATATCCCTAAGGTCTTTTTCATTTTTTGTATTTCTCTTATTTCAAGCAGTATAAAACCTGCAAAATTTAGTGTATTCACTATAAAAAACATAAGCCCCTGATAGAGCTTTTAAATTAACTGATTATGCAAAATTATCAGTTATAATTCACAATTCAATTATTTAAATGAATAGGGTTTAATTTAAGGTAAAATCCAGATAATTGACACCTTTATATCAACTAAACCATTATTAAATGTTCAATACAAGTATTATTTTAAGTTTTATACTCTATTCAGGAAGCTAAGTTAAGCTTTTGAAAAAGAAGCTGCACCCATTTAACTAATTTTAACAGATGCTTTATTAAGTTTGTATCCAATTGAGGTTTAAAAATCTAATTCATGTCTACCCTGCATACCAATGAATCAAATGCGCTCAGGCTTTTTATGACCGAGGATATTTATATTCTTGATCAACAGCCAGTATCTTCTGAAAATGAGATCAAGATTGAAAAACCGACAGCCGCCGAAAAAGTTTTTATAACAGAAAAAACTGCAATTCCCGAGATGCCGGTCGCAATACCGGTTCCAGATTCTGCAGTAATAAAAAAGCCAAAAGAATTTTCGTATCTCGGCGAAAACAACAAGTATTTCCTGATCCTGATTGATGATGCAAAAAACAAGGAAATCAATAGCCTGCAAAAGGAAACGCTCCTTAAAATCATGTCTGCAAAAGGGCTAGAGCTAAGAGACCTTGCCATTTTAAATTTAGATCAGTTCCCTGGCACAAATATTACTGAACTAAAGGAGTTTTTCAGCTGCAATAAGATGGTGCTTTTTGGAATCAACCCTCAACGAATCGAGCTTCCTCCTATCAGTTCAAATAAAGTAGAAAACCATGCCAATGTCATGCTTTTTAGCACCTTCAGTATCGATGAGATGATCAGTGATGTGACTAAGAAAAAAGATTTTTGGGCAATAATGAAGGAGTTTTAAGGTGGAACTTGTTTTTGCGAGTAATAACCAGCATAAGGTTGACGAAGTTCAGGCAATGATCGGGACAAATATAACTCTTAAAAGCCTGAATGATATAGGATGCCTTGACGAAATTCCTGAAACTGGAGATACCTTTGCCCAAAATGCAGGACAGAAAAGTCGATATGTTTATTCCCAATTCCACATGGATTGCTTTGCAGATGATTCGGGTCTTGAAATAGATGCATTAAGTGGTGATCCAGGCGTAAATTCAGCTCATTATTCTGGAAGCCGAGACTTTGAGGATAATATGAGCCTTGTTTTGGAGCGTTTGGCTGGAAAAACAGACCGCAGAGCCCGATTCAAAACAGTGATATCCCTGATTAAAGGAGGCAAAGAGCATCTCTTTGAAGGGAGTATTGAAGGTTTCATCAGCCAGCAGCGATCAGGAAGTAAGGGCTTTGGCTATGATCCTATATTTGTTCCTGAAGGGTATGATATTAGCTTTTCAGAAATGTCTGCCGACGAAAAAAATAGAATCAGTCACCGGGCAAAAGCCATGGAGAAGCTGATCAGATTTCTTAATTCTGAATATTCTTAGCTGCCGTTTTTGTTGCCTTTTTGGGCACCAGGTTAGCAGGTGCATTTGGCTCCGTTCTTTTTGCAGGATTAGCCTTGGATGGGGTACTTTTTGCGGGAGCACTCTTTGCCGGAGTACTTTTTTTATCTAATTTCTTTGCTGCGGCAGGCTTTTGCTCGGCCTTAGCCAGTTGAGGAATGATCTCCTCCTTTGATTTTGGCCGGTCGCGAGGTTTCCAAATAAAGCCTTTTAAAACTCTGTCCTCTTCCTGCAAATCTGCTATCGGAGTAATAGATGCTTCAATAGTACGAATGGCACTGATATTGTTTAGCTTATTATCCTTGAGCAGGATCCTTAAACGGCTGCTGACCATATGATTCAATCCGCTGTAGGTGGAATCCTCCTTCAAATAATACACACTTTCTGCATTCCCATCCACAAACATATTATTCAGCTTATTTTCCTTGAAATAACCTGTAATCACCTTCCCCTTGATCTGATTAAAATTAGTAGAATCTGCATCTTCGGTATTAACTATAAAACTATTATGATGCAATAGCATATTATCGAGCTTTTTATTCCTCATTTGAAGATATATTGTATCCCCAGAAAGCTGAGATCCCTGTGCCCAAACCATCGGGCTAACATAACATCTAACTGTAGAATCAGAGTAGCTGAAAAACATAGAATCTGCCCTTGCCTGCAAATCAGACTTGAATATCTTGGCATTATGATAAGCCATGATCATCCTGGTACGTGTTGTATCTGTATTGACCGTATCCTTAATTGAAGAAACCACTTTTACAGTGTCAGACAAAGCTTTTTTATTCAAGGTATCCTTTACAGATTTGTCTTTCTTCTTTTCAAGTTTAGGCGGAGCGATCTTTACGGGAGGTGGTATCTTCACTTCAGCAGGAATTTCTGCCCTATCTGCTGTAACATTCATTTCAGGTTTTTTTGAACCTTTCCTTAACGCAGGGTTATTATCCTTTTGATCTGGCATTACAGGATTAATCGCATCCTGAGTATTTATTTCTGGAGTATCATTTATTGAAATCTGGTCATCTGGAATGATCTCATCCTGTTTATATGGAATAAGATCTCTAGTAAAGACCACCTTACTCAAAAGTGTATCTGCGGTCATCCAAATTGAATCAACCTTCGAAGAATCCGTTTCAGAGATAATAACTACATATGGATTTTTTGTAACCAGAATACTCTCATCCGATTTTTTGTACTCCCCAAGACCCCCTTTCAAGATTGCTTTTTCGGCAGTATCAATAAAAGTAACATGCCCTATCGCCTTTCCATATCCAACCTTACGATCATAAAACAAGCTATCTCCTGTCAAAGATTTACTTCCCTGCGTATATAAATTATTCTTTCCAAAGCGAGCCTGATCGTTGTTTGTATTATACGTTCCATTCTCGGTATACAGCGTATCATCTTTTCCGTAAATATTACTCGGTCCGTAGAAATAAGCAATTTTCGAATTTGAATTATAGCGCAACGTATCGTTTTTAATGAGGGCATCGGGTGTAGTTAGAATCACATTGTTTCTGAAATAAGCATCTCGGGTAGCGGCAAAATAATAACCATTCTTACTAGTCAGCACATTTTTTCCGTTCACGATCTTCCCACCACCTGTATAGATACCAATGCGGGTATTCATATTATAGGTTAAATTATTGGTGGTTAATGTAGCATCTCCATCAATAAACCTTACATTGTTAGTTAAAATTGCAAGTTTGGTATTTCCATCATAGTTTAAAAGATCAGAATAAATGGTGGTGCCTGAGGGCTGAGTAATTACTACATGCCCAAAAGCATCAAAAGTATTGGCCGCCTGATTAAAATCAGCACTATCTGCGGCAAGAGTTGAGCCTTCTTGAGCAAAAACAGGGCGGATTATCCTGGCAAAACCCGAAGCCTGAAAGCCCTTGATCAACTCAGAAGACCTGATCTCGATCTGTCGCCCCTGTGAAAAAGCTACGATCGATACTAATGTAAGCAGAACTGAAAAAAGGAATATTCTCACCATACAAAAATAGTTTTTTGGCTAAGGATTTTTAATTAAATAATTTTACCATCATGATCGCCCTAAACCGCCTGCAAACTTTTATCAAAGAGCATGCCCTTTTTCAGGAAAAAGAGTGTGTATTGCTAGCTGTAAGCGGTGGTCGCGACTCTGTGCTGATGGCTAGGCTGTTTAAATTAGCAGGATTTAATTTCGGTATTGCGCACTGTAATTTCCAATTGAGAGATGAAGAAGCCGATCAGGATGAGCAATTTACATCGCAACTTGCCTCAGAACTTGGGGTCAAATTTTTTGTTACCAGATTTGAAACTGCAGAATATGCCAAAGAAAATCATATCTCTATTCAAATGGCTGCAAGAGACCTTCGCTACCAATGGCTGGAAAAAATCAGGAAGGAATTTGGATACCACTATATCGCACTTGCTCATCACCAAAATGATGTAATTGAAACCATGCTTTTGAATCTTACCCGCGGCACAGGTATTGCAGGTTTACATGGGATATTAGCAAAAAAGGATAAATTGATTAGGCCACTTTTGTTTTTAAGGAGGGAAGAAATTGATCAAATGCCTCCATTTGACTACCGGGAAGACAGTTCAAATGTATCGGTTAAATATGCTCGTAACAAGATTAGGCTTAAAGTAATACCTGTTTTAAAGGAACTAAATCCTAGTCTAGAGCAAACATTTGAAGCCAATAGAAAACGTTTTGCAGATCTTGAAATTCTGTTGCAACAGCGTGTTAATGAACTCAGGGAGCAGCTCTTCAAAAAACTGGACGATCTTGAATTTGAGATAGACCTCATTTCATTAAAGAATTTAATTCCTTTAAATACGCTCTTATATGAACTGTTTCAATCATTTGGATTTACTGAAACCGTATTAAATGATCTGACCAAAGCCTGGGAAGGATCTCCGGGAAAAGTATTCAGATCAGAATCACATCAATTAATCTTAGATCGTGATCGCCTGATACTTTGCCAAATACATCAAAGCACTCCTTTAGATATCTACATAAGTAAAGAACTTACAGAATGTATCTGGAACAGACAAAAATTTAGTAGCCGGGTAGAATCAATTAGTAAATTTCAATTAAGCAAAGACGGAACAATTGCACAGTTAGACCATGATCTGCTTCAATTTCCAATGAAGTTAAGACCCTGGAAGAATGGAGATCAGTTTCAGCCATTGGGCTTAAAAAGCAAACAGAAGCTAAGCGACTTTTTTATAGCGCAAAAGATCAGGCTGAACCATAAAAAAAATATCGGAATACTTGAAAATGGTAACGGGGATATCGTTTGGATCGTGGGATTCCGTATCAGCGAACGCTATAAAATTAGTCCGAACACAAAAAAAGTATTTATCTTAGAGCAATCCTTATGATATGCAAGAAATTGAACCAGCTTTTTTAGAAAAACAATACCTAGGTCGCGATCATGGCCGTATCAGTATCCGCTTGGTACTTGCATTATTCTGTTTTGCAGCTTATTATATTACGGAACGAAGTGAGCAGAATACAGAGTTGTTCCTGGTAGTTGGATGCGGTATCCTAATTACATCAGTAATTATGATGTTCCTGCTACATTATAAAACCACAGTTAATAATAAAAGCATTGTCCTAGATGGTTTATGGACCACCAAAATAGTCAAGATTGATTTGAATAGCATTGTCAAGGTTGAACGCACTCCATACAGTTCATTCATTATCAATAATCCGGTTTATAACCTTCACCAAAAAGGCACTGTTCGATTCTATGCCGATGGCAAAGATGCCGTAAAGCTTACCGACAGGGATGGTTTACTTTATATCATTGGCACTCAGCGCCCGGTTGAATTGGAGCAGAGTATTAAGGCTGAAATGAAGAAATAGTGATTTTTTCATTTCGGTATTTCGAACTTGTCCAAAAAAGAATTTTCATTTCAAATAATTCTTCATCTTTTCGATCACCCGTACTAATTTTTAATTGAAAAGTACCTTTAAGAGGTGGAGAAATCCCATCACTAAATGTTGAATATTAAGTAAAAGAAGTGTTCATAGCAACAGATTTCTCTGTCGTGCCTCCCTCGAAATGACGACCCTTTTTACGTCATTTCGAACACCTGTGCTATTTTCTAATTGAAAGAGGTTAAAGAGAGGTGGAGAAATCTCATGCCTAAAAGCAGTAATGTCAAATTTATCCTATGCTTGGTGTTGTTCACCAAGCACTCCTACTTTTTACATTTTCAGCCCAATTTCCCTTAACCGTTCATCTAGATATTCGCCGGCAGTGATGTTTGTATACGATTTAGGGTGCTTTTGGTCAATGCATGACTCCAAGGTAGTCAGATCCATTTCACCTTTAGGGTGCAAAAAGAATGGGACAGAGAAGCGGGAATTTTTCATGAGTTCACGAGGTGGGTTTACCACTCGATGTGTAGTAGATTTAAGTTTATTATTGGTTAAACGTTGCAGCATATCGCCCACATTCACAACAATATCTTCTGCGTTAGGTTTAACTGCATACCATGTTCCTTCGCGCGTTAAAACTTCAAGCCCATCGGCACTAGCACCAATTAACAGCGTGATCAGATTGATATCTTCATGTGCACCTGCACGAACTGCATCATCAGGTAAGCTATCTGGATCTACAATCGGGAAATAATGTATCGCACGTAAAATAGAATTGCCGTTGTGTACTTTATCATCGAAATAGTTTTCTGGAAGATCAAGATATATTGAAATAGCATGCAATAAATGTTTACCTGCATCCTCTAAACGCTGATAAACTTCACGGGTTATTTGATTGAATGCTGGCAACTCGTCTACCAAAACATTATCAGGGTATTCGCTTTTTATTGGATCACCGTCAGTAACTACCTGTCCACTTTGCCAGAATTCTTTAAGATCAGGAGTTTTAGAATCTTTTGCTTTCTCTCTTCCCTTACTTGTATATCCACGCTGACCGGCAAGACCAGCTATTTCGTATTTTAATTTTTGCTCTTCAGACATACTAAAAAACCTCTTTACCTCAGCATAAAGCTCATCCATGAGCTCTCTAGTCATTCCATGATTAGCAATAGTTACAAAACCTGTTTCATTAAACGCTTGACCAATATCATCAGAAAATCTCTTTTTCTGTTCAGCGGTGCCCTTGATATAATCGTATAAATCAAGACGGGGAATATTTACTTCAGCAGACATAGTTAAGGAATTAGTATAAGAAACGAATATACAATCAAATGTTAATATGCTATAATATAGGGTCTAGCGTATTAAACTTTCTTTGGAGGAAGGTCAAATGCAATTGCTTCATGCTCAAAGTGCCCATTATGAGCACCATCACAAAATGGCTTATTGTTTGATAATCCACAGCGGCAAATTGAAAGTATGGTTCTTCCCTGAAGTCCGTATTCGTTTCCGTTCCTGTCTACGATCTCAAAATCGCCCTCTATCTTTACAGAACCGTTATTGTTGATGGTAAGTTTTGTTTTTGACATAATCTGTTTGTTTTTTCAAAGCTAAGATAATCGATTGACAGAAGGTATAAGTAAAATGAAGAAAATTCTCTTTCCTATGGCCGGTGTTCCCGCCGTACCCTATACCAACACAAACTATAAAATTACTGAGTGGCAAAAACACCAATGGGTAATTAATTGCCTTTGTATTTGTTATAGAGCATTTGGCAAACTTTATCCATGGCTTTAAAAATCTTAACATCAAAATCAGGTGATTGCGAAATGCTTGTTAAAGTTAGTACAGCATGGTATAGCATCTTATTTTCTTGACTTTTTATTCGTTCAATAAAATTAATACGATTAGTGCCTTTAGGAGATTCTGAGAGAATAATTTCTTCTTTATCAATGTCTATTGCAAACAATAAATCCATATCTATTCTTTAAAAATTGGTTTATAAACTATCCATGTAAATAACATCGGCCATTAGAACTGCTTGTTCTATTTCTACATCTGGCACCCTTTTTTGTTGTTCCAGTGCATTGCGAGGAAGTGCTTGTTGATTTCCTACTTGTTGTTGTAGATGATCTAGCTCTAGTTACGCTGCCATCACAACAATTAATACCCACAATTCTATTATGTATTTTACAGGTACAACTATTTGATTTACTTCGATTGCATCTTTTGCAAAGCAACTGAATATTTGAAACATCATTAGGCCCACCGCAAGAAAATGGGGTAATATGATCATACTCTAAGTTTAAGGAACTTCCACAGCAACGACATACACCTCCATCTCTGGCATAAACTATCTTTTTTGTGGTAACTGAAATATAACGACTCTGGGCAAAAGAACAAATACTGAATAAAACCAGAAACAGTAATAGGAATAATTTTTTCATATTTATTTTGGGGACAATAGCTTGTATGAAAAGATTAGTTAAATATTAATACACAGGCAACTATTTTAATCTTGTAGGCTGAATAATTGATAGTATGTTTCTATAAAGGTAGGTTATATTGGAGGTAAAACCGTTAGCATATCGATTTCTGATTTTAGAATAAATGATGTAGACAAAATGCATGTAAATGGTCAGCATAATTGGACTGATTTAACCCAAAACTAAGAGAGTGTTTTTACAATCCTTAAATTTGAATTATTATGAAAGTGCCTAGAAAACAAACAAAAGAAACATTCATCTTTGAATTAATTAAAGAAATACTTTCTTAGAAAAAGTTTAAATTAGATTACATGGGTACATAAGTGATAACGATATTAATTTCGTGTATATTGTAGGGGGATGAACCAGGTTTATATATTGATGTCGATAGGTTAATGATGGTACTTTTGTCTCTTGATTTAATCAAAATGCATAAACAAACAGGTAATGAAGAACAAATTAATGATATCATTGCTCCTACTAGGAATAGTATTATTAGGCTTATCAAGCTGCACTAAAGATAAAGAGACTCAAACTCCAGGGCCTCAAACTCCTGCTTGTGGGATTGTTCAAGTCTTGACTGACGAAGTGATAGTCGGTGTGCAATTTCCGAAAGGTAAATATCAGATCAATGTTTTTGGCATGACTTGCGAGGAAGTTATGGGTGATAAAGGTCTATTTAGCCAATTCCTGCAGTTAGGTGACAATGACCCATTGCCCGCACCATGGAGCCACCTGAAGGATGCTGTTGGTGCACCTAAGTTCGTAAAAAGTACAAGTGTAGGTTTTCGTGCACAAAGAGTTGGCGATTAGCGTTTTTTCACCAAATAAATAAAATACCCCGTAAGCTATTGAATTACAAGGTATTAATCGAGTGTTTGCGGACTAGACGAAAGATCGATCCCTTAATCTTTCCTGTTAGTTCATAAAAAATAATGAGTATTATAGATAATAATTTACTATAAAATATAAAATAGAGGGGCATAATAAACAACCAACAGCTGTATGAAAAGTAGCTGTAAGGGCTCCATAAGGCACCAGCTTTACATCGGTAGCTGCAAGTCCGGCAGATACACCACTTGTTGAACCTACAAGACCACCAAAAATCATTGCGGACTGCGGATTATCAATTCCAAGTTTATTGGCAATAAAAGGTGTTATGATAGTAACCAATATTGATTTCAGGACTCCAATAGCAATACTTATAGCAATTACATCAGAACTAGCACCAACAGCAGAGCCAGTAACGGGACCTACTATAAAAGTACAGGCACCGGCTCCGATAGTTGCGAAACTTTTGGCATCGGTATAGCCCATTAAGTAGCCTATAGTTCCTCCCGTAAAAAATGCTATGATAGTACCTAAGACCAAACAAAGCAATCCAATCAGGCCTGTTTTTTTTATTTCAGTAAGGCTTGCCCCCATGGCTGTTCCAACAATTGAAAAGTCTCTTAACATAGAGCCTCCTAGTAAAGCCATCCCTGAAAATGCAGAAACTGATGCTAATCCTTTATCTCCCCCGAAATAGGCAATAATTAATCCCGCACTAATTGCGATAGCGGCTCCAGGAATTTTATTGTTTGTAAGCCTTTTTGAGGCTATATAAGAAACATACATAATAAAGCCCACTACCAGGAAAGCAAAGATTAATCCATTTTTATCCAATAATTTTACAAGCTCATGCATTACTTTCAGGCTTATAAGATTGACTGTTTTTTGCCATTCTTGAGATCAATGGAATTAGTGCATAACAAGCAGCAGTTGCAATTATAGCTACCATAATTGCAGCCCAGCCTCCGGAAAGCGCGGCTTTAACATTTTGAGTGGCAGACATAGCTACCACTACAGGTATATACATAGTACTCCAAAATAAAATCCCGCTTTCGGTTTCAGGTTTTAATATTTCCTTCTTTTTTAAGTAATGGTTTAATAGAACCAATAGTAACATTGCAATACCAACGCCACCAAGGTTCCCACTTAGATTAAAAAACCTTCCTAGTTCTTCCCCAATAAAATGTCCGACTAAAAAACACGCGGCTAAAATTGCCACTCCAAATATTTTCATTTTCTATCTTTTTGAAATTTTATTAACCTGTTTACTGATGTTTTTACCCCAAACTCTATAACCTTCCTCATGATAGTGCAATTTACCATCACGGTATAATACAATAATTGGTTTGCCTTCCGAATCTAAAAATTTATCCCCCAATTCTATGTAAAAAAGGTTAAGATCTGATCAACAATATACATTTTTTTATGTATTTGCTTCCTGTATTTTATCCCATGCTGCCCATTTTGAATATTGATTAAAGAGACTGTACTAGTAAATATTTTCGATTGAAATCTTTTCTGGACGAATACTGATCAATTCGATACAAAATATATTAAAATGCAAAGTAGTTTCATTTTGCTTTTCATATAAATAATTTTTTTACCTCATTTTTTGTGACCTTACCCATTGCATTTCTTGGCAATTCATCAATTAGCAGATATTTTCTTGGTGTTTTATATGCTGCAATAGTTGTTCTTAACCAGGTATTCAAATCTTTTAAGTTAATGGCTTTATCTTTAACTACCAAAGCAGCAACAATCAACTCACCCCACTCATTATCATCCAAACCAACTACGGCACAATCATTAATAAGTAAATGTGTTCTAAGAACTTCTTCAATTTCCAAAGCAGATATTTTATACCCTCCTGATTTAATAATATCTACGGAATTACGGCCCATTATCCTATAATATCCATCTTCAATTATAGCGACATCGCCAGTTTTAAACCAGCCATCTGCCGTAAATTCTTTTACTGTTGCTTCTGGATTATTCCAATATTCAATAAACACATTTTCTCCTTTTACCAATATTTCTCCTGAATCACCTTCATTAATATCTTCAAAGTTCTCATTCACTAATTTCACATTAACACCCGGTAATGGTAAGCCTACATAACCTGCTCTTCTTTGCCCGCGATAAGGATTACTAATAGCCATTCCAATTTCAGTCATTCCATAGCGTTCCAACAAAGTATGTCCGCTAATTATTTTCCATTTTTCCATAACAGAAACTGGTAATGCGGCTGAACCACAAACCATCAGTCTGAATTTTTTCATACATGCTGTTAGTAATTCCTGCTCAGTAATTGGCAATGATTCCCAATACGTTATTAACTTGAAATAAATGGTTGGAACTGCCATGAAAACATTGATTTTTCCTTTTTTGAATAACCTAAATATTTCATCTGCAGAAAATTCAGGAATAAATTCACAAGTTGCTCCACTCCACATGGTACAAGAAATAACATTTACAATACCGTGAACATGATGCAGTGGTAATACACAAAGTGTATGATCGCTATTAGTCCATTCCCATGATGTAACTAAAGTAGAAATTTGAGCCTCTAAATTAGCATGTGTACTAACAACACCTTTCGGCTTATTTGTAGTACCACTGGTATATAAAATCATGGCTTTTCTATTCTTATCAATGTATGGCAATTCAGCTAATGGAATTTTCTCTTCCTTACCAAGAACAATCAAACGAATATTTTTTGCTATAGTGGATTCTTTTAACAAGTTTTCATATTGAGGCGAGACAATCATTAATATAGCTTCTGTATCATCAATAACGTATTCTAAAGAAGGTAAAGGATGCGATAAACAAAGTGGAACTGCAATTCCACCTGCCTGCCATATAGCCCATTGAACCTTTACATAATCAAACCCTGGATTTACCATAAAAGCAACTCTTGCCTCATTCAGATCTTTTTTACCATTTAATACTAAAGAAGCAAATTGCTGGGAGGCACTTAATAGTATTTCATAACTATATGAAAAAGAATTACTTATAATAGATTGATTGGGCAGATATGTTTTAATATTTTTAAATAATGTAAGCATTGGTTGAAGTTTAGTAAGTAATTTTTTTCATTTTGGGCATCAGTATATGCATCAATAGCCATGAAATTAGGTAAACAAAGCCGCAAATAAGAAATATAATTAAATAGCCGGTTTGAGAGTGTATTCATATTTTGGAGCTGCATAAACCTGTTTTATAGCTCACGTGTATTTCTGATAAGGTTTCTGGTGGGATGGGGTTTAAATAAAAAACCCAGTGCTGGTGGGCACTGGGTTGGTGATTAATATTTTGAAAAATTCGAGATATTAGATTTAGTTAAATTTTTGCTGACGATTTACAAGCAACTCCTCCGTGATTCCCAAAAAATCAAGGGTAATACCTTTAAACAAAAAATCCCGAAATTTCTTTCGGGATTCGTGGGAGATACTGGGTTCGAACCAGTGACCCCCTGCTTGTAAGGCAGGTGCTCTGAACCAGCTGAGCTACTTAGGAAGGCTGTTTTTGACCCATTTTTACTATCCTGTGCAAACTATTTGCAAACCATGACCTGGTTTAAGAATATAATATTGATTTAAAAATTTATAAAATACCTTCATCCATAAAGCTATAATATCCTTCATTAGAGATGATGATGTGATCTATTAGTTCAATGTCCAGGAGTTTTGCTGCCTGTCTGATTTTGTTTGTAATCTGCTTATCAGCTTCAGATGGCTTCAGGTTTCCTGAAGGGTGATTATGGGCTAAAATAAGCCCTGTGGCAAGCGTTTTTAGTGCTACAGATAATATCAGTCTAACATCTGCAATAGTGCCTGTGATACCTCCTTTAGAAAGCTGATAAGAGTCTATCATTTTGCTTGCCCTGTTCAACTACAACACCACAAACTATTCTTGAACTAAAATTCTCTTTTTTAGGAAAACTGTTTCTAAAATGCCGAATATAATCCTAATTATTTTGGAGCTGATTAAACATGGCTTATAGCCCATCTTTATTTCTGAAATTACTGCTGTTGCCATGGATTTTTTCCAATCAAGAGTTGATTTAGAATAAACGCTATAATTAAAATAATTTCTTTTTAATTTATTTTATACAGCTTTTTTTAATAAAAAATTATTTTTTTATATCTAAGATTAATTTAATTTCAAAATTTATTTATTAAAATAAATTATTTTAAAATAGATTTTTTTTATCAAAATGGTATACCTGTAGAGCCTACTATTTTAAAGAGAATTATAATTTTTAGAGGTCTAATTCAAACAAAAAACTATCAATATTAAACAGAAATATTTAATCAATAATCATCATCCAATGAAATCATTT
>CAMDKO010000026.1 GCA_945901155.1 Pedobacter schmidteae | reverse complement strand
CATGCAGGGTCAAACTGGGCAGAAGGTTTTTGTTTGTTAAATGATCAGGCTATAGCAGCTAACTATTTGCTTTCAAAGGGCTTATCAAGCAGGATATTGATTATTGATCTTGATGTTCATCAGGGAAATGGAACTGCAGAAATATTTAGAAATGAAGAAAGAGTTTTCACCTTCTCTATGCATGCTGATAAGAATTTTCCATTTCGAAAGGAGCATTCAAATCTGGATATAGGACTTCCTGATGGTACTTCTGATAAAGAATATCTAATTATATTGTCTAATCACCTGAATGTTCTCTTCGCCAAACATGAACCTGATTTTGTTTTTTATTTGGCAGGGGTGGATATACTATTTACAGATAAGCTTGGTAAACTGAATATTTCGACAAAAGCTTGTAAAGAAAGAGATGAAATGGTGCTTGGGTTCTGTAAGAAACTGAAGATTCCTGTTCAAGTTAGTATGGGTGGAGGTTACTCACCTAAAGTGTCGGATATCGTTGATGCTCACTGTAATACCTTTCGTATAGCACATGATCTATATTTTTAAATTGGATATTCACTTTTGATTTTTACGTAAAATGCTGATTTTCAATAAATTTAGTGTAAATTTGCAAAATGGAAAAGCAACATTTTACGCGTTACAGATTTATTGATACACGGACAGGTGATTTGATCAGATACATGAACATCAATGACCGTCTGGATGATCATACCGACAGATTGAAAAAAATGCAGTCACAGATCTATAATGAGATCAAAATTCCAGTTTCTGCTATACTTTACGAGCTAGCTGAACCAGCTTCTTAGAAAAGAAATGGAATCTGGTAAAGAGTAATCCTGCAGATGCTAGTAATCCAAGGGTTAATCCATACCAGATTCCATTTGCTCCCCATCCCAAATAAATTCCTAAAAAGTACCCCATTGGTATTCCAATGATCCAATAAGCAATAAATGTGATTAAGGTGGGAATATTCACATCTCCTAAACCCCTCAGTATTCCTAATCCCACAACCTGGGTACCATCAAATAACTGAAAGAAACCTGCAATTATAAGTAATTGAGCAGCAATTGATATTACGGCTTTATCTGAAGTATAAATCCAAGGTAAATATTGATTAAATCCTGCAAACAACAGAGCTGTTATCGTCATAAATACCAAGATGATATGGTAGCTTGAAATAGCTGAAAGTCTTAAGTTTAGAAAATCTTCCTTGCCAAAATTATTCCCTGTTTTTATGGTTGCAGCTGCTGATACCCCACTAGCCATCATATAGGTCATAGATGCCAGATTAATAGCTACTTGATGTGCTGCCTGCTCAATAGCGCCTATTGTTCCAATCAGAATAGCTGCACCACTGAAGGCACTCACTTCAAAGGTATATTGCATGGCTACTGGTGTTCCAATCTTTAGAATTTTAAATGCGCGTATTTTACTGATAGACCGGAGAGCAAATGATTTCAAATAGATTCTGAAATGATTGGATCTGATCACATATATGGCCATAACAATAGCCATTATTGATCTATCTATGAGCGTACTCCAGCCAACACCGTTAATCCCCATGGGTTCAATTCCAAATAAGCCTTTAACAAATATGATCCCAAGACAAATATTAAGTGCATTACCCCATAATGAAATCATCATGGCTTGCTTAGTGAATCCTAATCCTTCGGCAAACTGTTTAAATGTCATGAATACCATTAAAGGAACTATTGAAAATCCAAGTAAACCTAAATATGGTTTAGCCTGTTCCACAACTTCTTGGGCTTGTCCCATTTCGTCTATGACTAGTAGAGAACCATAATAGATCAATAAAAACAATACTATCCCAGTTAATGCATTGATGAGTAAACTATTTGCCAATAACCTCCCACATTCCTTGAAATTTTTTCTGCCGCTTTCCTGAGCAATTAGTGGAGTTAAACCATAGGAAAGTCCTATTCCAATGACCAGTATTACAATAAAAATGCTATTTACCAATGAAACGGCAGCTAATGGAATAGTTCCTGCAAAATGCCCTACAATAACACTGTCTGCTGTATGCACAAGAGTATGGCCTAGTTGTGAAATAACAACAGGTATAGCCAAGGTAAGATTGGTTTGGTAATGGAATTTATATTTATTATAGATGCGCTTCACGCTAATTTGAGTAAAATTTATGATGCAAAGGATGTAAATAAATTAGATTTAAATCAGGAAGCGGTATAATATTCTTCCTTTTCAGTAGTATGCAATCTAATAATACCGGATAGCACCAGATTAATCAGAATACGGTAAGTAGTTCGTCTCGATAGGTTCAGCATGAGGCTATATTCCTTAGAGGTAATACGTTCATTTTTGTCTAGGTATTCTAATAATGCTTTTTCTTTTGATGAATATTCTAAAAAGATACCATGTTCATTGTTTTCCTTTTTTAGGACATCAATAACGATTTTACTTGCAAGAACGCTTTTATCATTGATTCGGATATATACCCACCATTTTTTATCTTCACCTAATGCATAATGAGGTTTTAATTCGCTTTTTTTGATTTCTACAACTAGAACAACTTTATCATCAATATAAATTTCTTCAAAAACAGGTTCTAGTGCCGGCTTACAGAAAAAATGAGCTGCACGGGTGATCATGTATTTTTCTTCTTCTTCTGATTTAAGTCCGCTTATTGTTCCATCATCAGAAATACCTACCAATAAGCGCCCTCCCTTGTTATTAGCAAAAGAAACCATAGTTTTAGCAATTTTTTCACAGCTGGCTATTCTTTTTTTGAAATCCTGAGTAACACCTTCTCCTTCCAGAATTAACTTTCTGATATTCATTCTAATCAATTGTTAATAAGCAATAGTATGTTCTTCATCTTTAAACAGGTTTCGAACATATACTTCATTAATCACAGTAGCACAAAGTTCACCTTTTGAGTTGTACATATTTATTGGATAGGCTTTTATAAATTTGCCAACCGTCCTTAATGCGGTCTCTGCTTCCAAAATTTCTTCCTCAGTTAGCGTAATACTAAATATTAAACTTGTTCTTCCGGGTTTTAAATAATTGATACTTGCACTTTTAAGCCAAACACGACATTTGATGTTTTTTCTTTGTAAGATTTGGTCGAAAAGAATGGCATAGAACGGATCTGAACCACTAAATATAGTACCACCGAATATAGAATTGTTATAATTGATGTTTAAAAAGCTTTTAAAAATTTTTACATGCACACCGGAAAAATTCTTGTCAAACTTTTTAACCCAAATCCGTTGAAAAAACAGGGGAGGGTAAAATCGCATTACCCACTTTAGCATATTTTCTGATAAAACCATCTCTGTAAATATCAGGAAAATGCCTTAAATTTTAAAACTATGATTTATTTAGACAAGATGATTCAACTTTCTTTCCTTTATTTTTGTTTTTCATTTTTTTTGTAGATTGTACACTTAAATAATTGATATGGATCAAATTGCCGCAAATAAAAAAAATGTAAAATTAATTATCCTCGTTGCTGCTTTAGGCTATTTTGTAGATATATACGATTTAATCCTTTTTTCGGTAATTCGAATAAAAAGTCTGAAAGGCTTAGGTGTTCCCGACAGTGATTTATTGGATGTTGGTACTATGTTAATTAATAGTCAGATGTTTGGAATGCTACTTGGTGGTATCTTATGGGGAGTGTTAGGTGATAAAAAAGGACGTATAAGCGTTCTTTTTGGTTCTATTTTACTCTATTCTATGGCAAATCTTGCGAATGGTTTTGTGACTTCTGTACCTGCTTATGCAGTTATTCGTTTTATTGCAGGAATAGGGCTTGCAGGAGAGCTAGGTGCTGGTATAACACTGGTTACTGAAACTATGAGTAAAGAAAATCGCGGTTATGGAACTATGATTGTTGCTGGTGTCGGATTAATGGGAGCGGTGGCAGCTGCAATAATTGGTGAAAATTATACCTGGGAAATATCTTATATGATAGGTGGTGTGATGGGATTACTTCTTTTAGGGATGCGAGTTGGGCTGGTTGAATCAGGCATGTTCAAAAACCAAAAAAGTGATGACATAAGTCGAGGCAATATATTTATGTTGTTCTCGGATGGCAAACGATTTAAAAAATATTTAAGCTGTATTTTAATTGGAATTCCATTGTGGTTTGTTGTTGGTGTATTGGTTACATTCTCACCTGAATTTGGTAAGGAGTTAAATTCAATAAATCCTCTTTCTGCAGGTACAGGTATTATGTATTGTTACATAGGTATTGCAATTGGTGATATTGTTGCAGGTTTTATGAGTCAGATGTGGCGTTCCCGTAAAAAAGTTATGCTAATTTTCCTACTTCTTACTGGAGTGAGTATTGTTGTATTTCTTAATGCTGAAGGAATGTCATCTCAGCAATTTATATGGCTAACTTTATTCCTGGGATTCTCTTCAGGATATTGGGCAACTTTTGTTACGATTGCTTCAGAGCAATTTGGAACAAATTTAAGAGCAACCGTAACTACAACAGTTCCAAATTTTGTTAGAGGTTCTTTAGTGCTCGCAACTTTATCATTTACTACATTAAAGGGTAGCATTGGAATTATCAATAGTGCTTTAGTGGTGGGGTTTGTTTCACTGATTATTGCACTTATTGCTCTTTATCAGCTTAAAGAAACTTTTGGTAAAGATCTTGATTACCTTGAAATAAGCTAATCGGTTAAAATGGGAATATTGAGAATTAATTCATGTTATAGCCAAAAATACTCACTTTTGACCCATGATTACTAAGGAGCAAATAGCTGAACAATATCAGCAGATTCAGAATGAAATATGTGCCGGTTTAGAATTAGTAGATGGCGTAGGTAAATTTCAGGAAGAAATTTGGAATAGAGATGGTGGAGGAGGTGGTCGCACACGCATTATACAGAATGGAAGTGTACTTGAAAAGGCAGGAGTAAATTTTTCGGCTGTTCATGGAAAACTACCTGATAGTATAAAAAAAGCATTTGGTGTAAGTGAAGATGATTTTTTTGCTACTGGAGTTTCAATTGTAATTCATCCAAATAGCCCATGGATACCCATTATTCATATGAATATAAGGTATTTTGAAATGCTAGGTGAAACCGGAAAGGAAATGCGTTGGTTTGGCGGTGGAATAGATCTTACCCCACATTTTGTTATAGAAGAAGATGCTCGATTCTTTCATCGTTCACTCAAACACACCTGCGATAAATTTCATTCAGATTTCTATTCTAAATTCAAGAATTGGGCAGATGATTATTTTTTTATTAAACACCGTCAGGAAACCAGAGGCATTGGTGGAATATTCTATGATCGGTTAAATCCACAATCAACCGGACTTGAATGGTCAGATATTTTTGAATTTTCAAAAGCTGTTGGTAGAACTTTTTTACCAGTTTATGTCGAATTGATTAGCAGAAATAAAGACAAATTAGTCAAGGAAGAGGAAAAAATTTGGCAATATCAGCGCAGGAGTCGTTATGCGGAATTCAATCTGGTATATGATGCAGGAACTAAATTCGGACTTGACACCAATGGAAGAATTGAATCTATTCTGATGAGTTTACCCCCTCAAGCAAATTGGGTATATAATTTTAATGCAAAACCAGGCTCAGAAGAAGAAAAAACACTTGGGCTATTAAAAAAGGGTATTAACTGGATCTAGACTCAATTAAATGAAAGGTATATTCAAATTAACGACTATTTTATTTTGTATTATCTTGATCTCATCCTGTACCAAGAACCCAATTATCGGAACCTGGCAATATGATGGTGGTTTGTATAATGGAAGAGAACAAAAGGCATCAACTGATTTTCAAATGCAAAGAACATATGCTGGAAATACTTTTGAGGCTTTTTTAATAGAAGGGTCAGCTAAACCTGAATTGTATAGTTCTGGTATCTATGTAATAAAAAGCGATACCTTATTGATCACCAGTAAATTTAGTAGCAGGCCTTCTCAAAACACTGATCTGACAATCAGTTATAACTATGTAATTGATCAAAATAATTTAACGATTAAAGGTGTGCTCCCTAATGGTATGATTGTAGAGGAATATTGGAAAAAGGTGAAACAATAGTTTTGCTTTTAATGAATTTACTTTAACGTTTTCTTTTTTTTCTTTGATAATGTCCATTTACACTTGAATCAATTTACACCTTATTGTAAAAACATAGAGTAAAATACTTTTGTATAAATTTTTTTTCATAAATTTAAACAATGAATTTTTTTTCTATATCTCAGCTTTCCCAATTTTCAGGAATCAAACCACATACTATTCGGATCTGGGAGCAAAGGTATAATGCATTTAAACCAAATCGTTCTGAAGGGAATACCAGATATTATAACGGTAATCAGCTAAGGAGACTGCTAAATATTGTTACTTTATTGGATAATGGCCACAAAATATCCTTATTGTGTTCAATGCCTGATGAAGTTCTATATTCAAAGGTTTCTAATTTAACTGCTTCTGAGCTTAGTGATTCGACTAACTATTTTGTTTCTCAATTAATTGCTGCAGGTATTAATTATGATACCAATTATTTTGAACTTATTTTTTCTGATTGTGTTTCAAAATTAGGCATCAAAAATGCTTATATAAAAGTTATATATCCAATGATGGAGCGTATAGGACTTCTATGGGCTACAGATAGTTTACCAAATGCACATGAACATTTTATAAGTAACATGATACGGCAAAAGCTTCTAGCTTTTTTAAACTCATTAGATGCACCTGATCCTTCATCTGAAAGCTGGGTATTATTTTTACCTGAAAATGAGTTTCATGAGATAGGTTTAATTTATGCTCAATTAGTTATTCGACTTTTAGGAAAAAAAGTGATTTATCTGGGTAGTAATCTTTCAATAGATTCTGTTATTCCTGTAATTGATCAAATGAAACCTCAATACCTGTTACTATTTTTAGTTCATTATGACTTGCCAGAACAAATACAAAAAAGCTTAGATAAGCTCTCATCCTCTTTTAATGGCACTAAAATTTATTTGGCTGGGAATCAGAAATTAATTGAGCAGATTAATTTAAATGTCAATACAGAATACCTTCAATCAGTTGAAAGCCTTGCAGCTATTCTAAAATCAAGCACAAAATTAAACACTTACAATACAATATAATGTCTAAGGTGATTGTTATTGGTTCAGGATTTTCTGGATTGAGTGCTGCCGCATATCTTTCGGCTGCAGGGCATGAAGTTCATGTATTCGAAAAAAATGCAACAGCCGGAGGAAGAGCCCGTCAATTAAAGGTAAACAACTATTTATTTGACATGGGGCCAAGTTGGTATTGGATGCCCGATGTTTTTGAAAAATTCTTTTCTGACTTTAATTATAAGGTTTCTGACTTTTATAAATTAAAATTATTAAATCCCTCTTTTGATGTTGTATTTCCATTAGGAGAAATAATGAGTGTACCTGAAAAATATTCTGATTTATCACGAATGTTTGAATCTATCGAAAAGGGGAGCGCTGCTCAGCTTGATAAATTTATGGAGGAGGCAAAGTATAAATATGAAACTGGGATGGGAAATCTGGTTTATAATCCTGGTCTCTCTCTGTTAGAATTTGCTGATATAGAACTGATTAAAGGGACATTTCGTTTGCAGGTATTCACTTCATTCCGTAAACATATCAGGAAATTTTTCTCTAATCCTAAATTAATTTCTCTGATGGAATTCCCTGTTTTATTTCTTGGGGCAATGCCACAGGATACCCCAGCACTCTACAGCCTGATGAATTATGCTGGTTTAAAACTGGGTACATGGTATCCCGAAGGTGGCTTTGGTGAAGTGATTAATGCGATGATGGAGGTTGGTAAAAGAAATGGAGTTAAATTTCATTTTAATTCGCCTGTAGAAAAAATTATTGTTCAGGATAACAAAACAAATGGTATTATAGTTAATGGAGAAAAGATAGAATGTGATGCTATTATTGCCTCTGCAGACTATCATCATGTTGAGAGTAAGTTACTTCCTGAGTCTCATCGTAATTATAAAGAGAGTTATTGGGATAAAAAAACCTTTGCACCTTCATCCTTGATATTTTATATTGGATTAAATACTAAAATCAAAAATCTTCAGCATCATACACTCTTTTTTGATGAAGATTTGGAACTGCATTCCATTGAGATTTATAAAGATCCAAAATGGCCTAGCAAGCCATTGTTTTATGTTTGTTGCCCATCTCAATCAGATGATTCTGTAGCTCCTGAGGGTCATGAAAATCTATTTTTCCTGATGCCATTAGCTCCTGGCTTAAAGGATACTGAAGAATTAAGAGAGAAATACTTTAAAATCATGGTCGATCGTCTAGGAAAACACATTCAGCAAGATATTACTGATCATATTGATTATAAAAAATCTTACTGTGTGAAGGATTTTGTGAGTGATTATAATTCATTTAAAGGGAATGCTTATGGCCTTGCAAACACATTAATGCAAACAGCTAACCTAAAGCCAAGCATTAGAAATAAAAATATTAGAAATTTGTTTTATTCTGGCCAGTTAACTGTACCTGGTCCTGGTGTACCTCCTGCAATTATTTCAGGAAAAGTTGCTGCCGGTCAATTAATCAAATATTTAAAATCTTAGAGAAATGAAATTACTATATGATAATCTTTCGGTAGAAATTAGTAAAATGACTACCCGTGCCTATAGTACTAGTTTTTCAATGGGTATTTATTTTTTAAATAATCGCCTAAGAAATTCAGTTTATTCTATTTATGGATTTGTTCGCCTTGCAGATGAAATTGTAGATAGTTTTGAAGGATTCGATAAGAAATTTTTACTGTCAAAATTTAAGGAGGAGACATTTTCTGCAATTGAAAGTAAAATTTCTCTTAATCCAATTTTAAATTCTTTTCAACAAGCAGTGCATCAATACAACATTAGTACAGATTTGGTTGAAACCTTTATGTATAGCATGGAAATGGATCTTGAAAAAGTAGAATATACTCCTGAAAAGTATGAACAATACATATTAGGTTCAGCAGAAGTGGTAGGACTCATGTGTTTACATGTATTCACAGAAGGAAACCTTGACGAATTTCAGAAAATGAAACCTTATGCCATGAAGTTGGGCGCAGCATTTCAAAAAGTAAATTTCCTGAGAGACTTAAAAGATGATTATCACATATTAGGACGAAGTTATTTTCCAAACGTTGATATATCTGAATTTAATAGTGAGGTAAAAGCTGTAATTGAAAAAGAAATTGAAGATGATTTCGAAATAGCTTTAAAGGGTATAAAAATGCTTCCTTCATCTTCTAAAGGGGGAGTTTATCTGGCTTATGTTTATTATAAATCTCTATTTGATAAAATTAAAAAACTTCCTGCTAAACGTGTACTCACTGAAAGAGTCAGAATTAATAATGGAAGAAAATTCGGGCTGATGATTAATTGCATGGTGCAAAATAAAATGAATTGGGTATGAAATTTAATTTATGTTTCTTATTTATTTTTTACAGCTCTTTAGCATTTACTAATGTGCCAGTAATAAAGGATGTCAGAATCATGCTTCATAATGCCACATCAAATGAACAAGCCTGCACTAAGATGATTAGTTTACTCTCGCCGTTTAATGAAATTAATAATCCATTGTTTTTGGGATATAGGGGTGGAGCAACCATGTTAATGGCTAAACATGTCATTAACCCTTTTAGTAAACTATCGTATTTCAAAAAAGGTAAGCTAATGCTTGAAAATGCGATTAAGGCCGATTATACTAATGTTGAACTCCGGTTTTTACGGTACACCATACAAACAAATGTACCTGGTTTTCTAAATTACACGAGTGAAAAAAATCTTGACCGAACATTCATTGCCCAATCTTTACCAAAATTGAAAGATCAAGATTTAAAAAAAATAATTAGCGAATTCCTGTTAAAGCATTCCAAGTAGAATGAAAAAGTATTTGATTGACGGGCAAGATGAATTACTTATCCTAGTTAATGAGCAAGATATTCAAATAGGCGTTCAAGATAAGTTATCTGCACATATTGAAGGCTTGCTTCATCGAGCATTCTCCATATTTATTTTTAATTCCCAATCAGAACTTCTTCTTCAGCAAAGATCAAATGGCAAATATCATTCACCGGGATTATGGACAAATACCTGTTGCAGTCATCCAAGACCAGGCGAAAGTACATTGGATGCTTGTAATCGTAGATTTTATGAAGAAATGGGAATGAGTGCTGAACTGAAATTCAGCTTCAGCTTTATATATCAATTTAAATTCTTGAATGGATTAACAGAGCACGAATATGATCATGTTTTTATTGGTCAAACAGACCAGGAACCTGAAATTAACCTAAACGAAGTTCAGGCATGGAAATATATCAATATACCTGACCTTGAGATTGAAATTGCTTTCAATCCTGAATTATATACGCCATGGCTTAAGATCTGCATGGCCCAATTAAAAGAAAATTTACCATTTAAATACCATCAATGATTTATCATTATAATACCGAGCATTTTTTACCGATTAGTATGGAACAAGCCTGGGATTTTTTCTCTTCAGCTCAGAATCTATCAAAAATTACGCCTCCTGAAATGAGTTTTAAAATACTCACAAATCTTGGTGATCAGGAGGTTTTTGAAGGGATGTTAATCGATTATATTGTTAAACCTATTATGGGAATTCCAATGCCATGGCAAACAGAAATATATAAGGTAAATAAACCTAATTCCTTTTCAGACAGACAATTAAAAGGACCTTACAAGATTTGGGAGCACACGCATTCGTTTATTCAAATGGAAAATGGAGTTCTTATAAAAGATGAAGTTAACTATGAGCTTCCACTCGGAATTCTTGGAAATATTGCTCATGCTGTTTTTGTTAAAAAGAAGGTTGAAAGCATATTTAAATTTAGAGAGCAGGCACTAAATAGACTTTTCCTTAAGGGTGCGGTTTAAGCCTGTGTTATATATTTTTTAATTTAATTGAACTAATCTTATTATAATTCATGAATCTCCCTGATCAAACCCCAAATAAAAACATTTTGATAACTGGAGCCAGTGGCTTAATTGGTGCAAAACTGATCAGGAATCTTCAGGATAAAGGATATTTTGTTTCTATTCTTTCTAGAAATCCAGACAAATTAAAAGGTGTGAAGGCTTTTAAATGGGATGTAGAAGAGCAAACTATTGACAATAACGCATTAAAGGATGTAGATACAATCATCCATTTAGCAGGAGCGGGTATCGCAGATGCAAGATGGACTAAAAGTAGAAAGCAACTCATAATTGATAGTAGGGTTTTATCAACAAGATTATTGTATAAGGCAATTGAGGATACTAAAGCTCCTGTTAAAACAATTATATCTGCATCAGCAGTAGGGTTTTACGGAGATCGTGCGGATGAGATATTAAACGAAAATAGTGCTAATGGTACTGGTTTTCTTGCCGAATGCTGTCAGCAGTGGGAGAATGCCGTTGACCAGGGGCTTAAATTTGGAGTTAGATTGGTAAAGTTTAGAATTGGATTGGTTCTATCAAAGCAAGGAGGGGCTTTAGCTAAACTTGAAACTCCTGTAAGTTTGTTTTTAGGAGCACCTCTGGGCTCCGGAAAACAATGGATGCCATGGATTCATGTTACAGACCTCCTTGCTGTATTTGAAAAAGCCATCGAAAATTCAAAACTAGTTGGTACTTATAATGCCTGCAGCCCAATTCCAGTAACTAATCTTGAATTTACAAAGATTTTAGCAAAAACTCTTTTTCGTCCTGTTTGGCCTATTAACGTTCCTGAATTTGTATTGAAGGCAGTATTAGGTGAAATGAGTGATGTCATATTAATAAGCAACCATACCTCATCTCAAAAGCTAATTAATTCTGGCTTCAAGTTCAGGTATGCCGGATTAGATGAAGCTTTAAAAGAGATCTATTCACATTAACTATAATTTTATCTTGATATTTAATGAACAAAGAAGTTAGTATATTCTGGTTTAGACGTGATTTAAGATTATTTGATAATAATGCCTTATTTAATGCATTAACAGGTAAATACCCAGTTCTTCCGATCTTTATATTTGACCCTGATATTCTCGATAAACTTTCAGATCAAAAAGACAAAAGAGTTAAATTCATACATCAAACTTTAGAACAATTAAATAATAACCTCAAGCCAACTGGTTCATCAATTTATATACTTCATGAAAATGTCGAAAAGGCTTTTGATAAACTCACTGAAGAGTATTCAGTAAAAGAGGTTTATGTAAATCATGATTATGAACCATATGCCATCAATCGCGATTTGACAATTAAAGCTCTATTAGAATCTAAAAATATCACTTTTAAGACATTCAAGGATCAGGTGATATTTGAAAAATCAGAAGTAATGAAATCAGATGGTACTCCTTATACTATTTTTACACCTTATTCAAGAAAATGGAAGGAGAAGTTTTATCAGCAAACACTAAACAATTTTCCATCTGAATTACATTTTTCATCATTTTATAAATGTGAGGGATTTTTAATTCCCTCATTAAATGAATTAGGGTTTGAAAATACAAGCCTAGATTTACCAGAACCTATTATAACAGAAGAAAGGATTAGGAATTATCAAGAAACCCGTAATCTTCCATCTGTAGAAGGAACCTCACAAATAAGCGTTCAATTACGGTTTGGAACTGTAAGTGTCCGGCATCTTGTTAAATTAGCTTTAAAATGGAATGAGCAATGGTTAAATGAATTGATTTGGCGTGAGTTTTTCATGATGATTCTTTTTCAATTTCCAAATGTGATTTCTGAAAGTTTTAAAAAGAAATACGATAAAATACAGTGGAGAAATAATGAAAAGGAATTTGAGGCTTGGTGTAAGGGTGAAACTGGCTACCCGATAGTTGATGCCGGTATGCGTCAGTTAAATGAAACGGGCCTAATGCACAATCGAGTGCGAATGATTACTGCAGGATTTCTATGCAAGCATCTTTTGATAGACTGGCGCTGGGGCGAAGCTTATTTTGCTCAAAAACTTTTAGATTTTGAACTATCATCCAACAACGGAAACTGGCAGTGGGCTGCAGGAAGTGGTTGTGATTCAGCACCTTATTTTAGGATCTTCAATCCAACTGCTCAAACCCTCAAATTTGACCCTAAATTAAAATATATCAAAACCTGGATTAAAGATTTTAGAGTTGATTATTTGCTTCCTATAGTTGACCATGAATTTGGTAGAAAAAGAGCTCTTGAAGTTTATAAAAAAGCCGTTAATGAATAACCTCAATGTGTATAAAGCGTTTCCTAGGATAGTTTTTTAAAAAATAATAATAGGTTTTCATACATTTTTTAGATGCGATTATTTTTCCAAAAACCCCATTTAAACCGTGAAAATTATTAACTTCGTAATCAATGAATTTCATTAAATTTTTCCAAGTAATTGACTTGTTTAAAAATTTTAATTATTAATCAGAACTGAAGTGTAACATGGCTGAAGATACAGAAAACGATAATTTAGTACCACAGAACGATAGGATAATTCCAATAAATATTGAAGAGGAAATGAAATCTGCTTACATCGATTATTCGATGTCTGTAATTGTTTCCCGGGCTTTACCTGATGTACGAGATGGACTTAAGCCTGTACACAGAAGAGTATTGTATGGTATGCTAGATCTTGGCGTGACCAGTACCAAACCTCATAAAAAATCTGCCCGTATTGTTGGCGATGTATTAGGTAAATATCATCCACATGGTGATTCTTCAGTTTATTTTGCCATGGTTCGTATGGCTCAGGATTGGAGTTTAAGATATCCAATGGTTGATGGGCAGGGAAACTTTGGTTCTATTGATGGTGATTCACCAGCAGCAATGCGTTATACTGAGGCTCGTTTGAAAAAAATTGCTGAAGAAATGCTTGCTGATATCAACAAAGAAACAGTTGATTTTCAATTAAACTTTGATGATACTCTTGAGGAACCAACCGTATTGCCATCTAGAATTCCAAATTTACTTGTAAATGGGGCTTCCGGTATTGCAGTAGGTATGGCTACTAATATGCCACCTCATAATTTAACGGAAGTGGTCAATGCAACCATTGCTTATATTGAAAATAATGAGGTAACGGTAACTGATTTGATGCACTATGTAAAAGCGCCAGATTTTCCAACTGGCGGTATTATTTATGGTTATACTGGAGTACAGGAAGCATTTGAAACAGGTAGAGGCAGAATTGTTATGCGTGCCAAAGCTGAGATCGAATTATATAAAGGAGAACGTGAACGAATTATTGTAAATGAAATTCCGTATCAGGTTAACAAGGCTAATATGATCGAGCAAACAGCTGGTCTTGTTAATGATAAAAAAATTGAAGGGATTAGTGAGATAAGGGATGAGTCAGATAGGGATGGTATGCGTATTGTTTACGAGATTAAACGTGATGCGAATGCCTCAGTTGTTTTAAACAATCTGTTTAAATATACTGCACTTCAAACCTCATTTAGCGTAAACAATATTGCCCTGGTGAATGGTCGCCCGATGATGTTAAATTTAAAGGATTTAATCAGGCACTTTGTTGACCATCGCCATGAAGTAGTTGTTCGAAGAACAAAATTTGATCTTGCCGAGGCAGAAAAAAGAGCACATATCCTAGAAGGTTTATTAATTGCCCTAGATCACCTGGATGAGGTTATAAAATTAATTCGTGCTTCTAATAGTCCAGAAGATGCCCGTGTTGGATTAATGGATAGTTTCAGTCTATCTGATATACAGGCTAGAGCAATTTTGGACATGACATTACGCCGTTTAACAGGTCTTGAACGCGATAAGATCAAAGAAGAATATGCTGAATTAATGAAGACCATTGATTATTTGAATTCAATCCTTGCAGACGAAGTGCTTCGTATGCAGATCATAAAGGATGAACTCACAGAAATAAGAGACAAATTCGGGGATGAACGCCGTACATCCATTACCCATTCTGCAGAAGATATGCGTATGGAGGATTTTATTGTGGATGAAGAGGTTGTAATTACTATCTCTCATGAAGGATATATCAAACGTACCGCACTGACAGAATACCGTAAACAGGGCAGAGGTGGAAAAGGTTCTATGGGTTCTCAGTCTAGAGACAAGGACTTTATTGAGCATATGCTTATTGCCACTAACCATAATTATATGCTTTTCTTTACTGAAACAGGAAAATGTTTCTGGTTAAGAGTATTCGAAATTCCTGAAGGAACCAGAACCAGCAAGGGGCGTGCAATTCAAAACGTGATCAATATCCCTAAAGAGGAAAATATCAAGGCATATATTAAAGTAGTTAACCTGAAAGATCAGGAATACCTTGAGAATAACTTTATTATTATGTGTACCAAAAAAGGTACTATTAAAAAGACTTCATTGGAGGCTTATTCTCGTCCAAGAGCAAATGGTATCAACGCCATAAATATTAATGAAGGCGACCAGCTTTTAGAAGCTTGTATGACCAATGGCCAAAGTGAAATAGTTATGGCTTTACGTTCTGGTAGAGCTATTCGCTTTAATGAGTCTACGGTAAGGCCAATGGGACGTACAGCAACTGGTGTTCGTGGCGTAACCTTAGCTAATGATAAAGATGAAGTAGTTGGAATGATCGCTATCAATAATCCGGATGTTACCGTTTTGGTAGTGTCAGAAAATGGTTATGGTAAGCGTACTGATATCGAAGATTATCGTGTTACTAATAGGGGTGGAAAAGGTGTAAAAACTATTAATGTAACTGATAAAACCGGTGAACTTGTTGCTATTAAAGATGTTACTGATAATGATGATCTCATGATTATTAATAAATCAGGAATCGTGATTAGAATAGGAGTGAGTGATCTTCGCGTAATGGGAAGAGCAACTCAGGGTGTAAGGTTAATTACTTTAAAAGGAGATGATTCTATCGCATCTATTGCTAAAGTTGAGCACGAAGATGAAGACGATGAAATAACTGAAGATGGCGCTGTAGAAGGTACTGAAACTGAAGATCAGACTCCTGAAACTGAATAATTTCTTATGAATAAGGTATTCATACTTCTTATAAGTAGTTTTTTTCTGACCCTTGCAACAGCAGGGGCTCAAACTCTTATTACTAAAGAAGCCATGAATAGTTTTGCTCAATATTCATCAAGTAAGGATATAAAAAAGCTTGAAAATGCCAAAAAACTAATTGATAATGGTTATAAAACCAAGGCAGATTCAATAGCTTTTAGAAATAATTTGATTAGAAGTCTTGTTTATTCTACACTTGCAAGAGTAGATTCAACTCTTAAATATTCGTATCAGAAAGATCCGGTTGAAGAGGTTTTATTTTCAATGAAATTTGTATATGGAACTAAATTTGAAAAGGAATCACGCGATCATATCACCTATATTGAAGCTCAGCTTAAACAAACTTATTTATTTCGAGCCAATAATTCATTCAAAAACAGAAAATATACTGATGCCTTAAAGTTTTTCAGTATTCTAGATTCAATTGATAAGACAAATATTTCTATAACTCACAATTTAGCGCTGCTTTGTCAGGAACTCGGTTATTTTCAAAGATCCGTAGGTTATTACGAAAAATTAATTGTAAGTAGACCAAGGCCAGAATATTTTATGGTTGCAGCAAATCTATACGAATCATTAAACGATGAAACTAATACAGTACGAATTTTAAGTGCTGGTAGCAATGCATTTCCAAGCAACAGAGATATTTTATTTAAACTTTTAAATATTCTGTTGAATAGGAGTGAATATGCTGAAATTGTAAAATTTACAAGTCAAGCTCTTAAATTAGATGAAAATAATATTAATTTGAATTATTTGGCAGGGTTTTCTAATGAGATGTCAGGTAATATAATTAAAGCTGAAGAATATTATAAATTCATTATTAATATAAACCCGAACAATTATGAAGCTAATTATGCGCTAGGATTACTTTATTTAAATTCATATTTGAAAGATAAGAAGCAAAGTGGGATAATGTATGTTGCAAAATATTACTTGACCAAAGCAAATGAAATTGACCCATATGAAATAAAATCACTAACTTCTTTATCCATACTTTATAAGCATACCGGAGAGATAACAGAATTACAAAAAATCAATAATAGAATAAACCAACTAAAATTAAATTAGAATAACATGAAAATTAAATCTTTCATTTTAGCAGCTGTGTTTTCAGCATCTTCATTAATAACTTTTGCACAAAAGGGAGAAGTGACAAGCGCTAAAAGTAATTATGAAAAATTTCTTGGATTAAAGGATGCAAACTCATTATTGTTAGCAATACCTAATCTGAAATTGGCAAAAACCTCTATAGATAAAGCAGTAGTACATGCAAAAACTATGGAAGATCCAGGAGCATGGACTTATAAAGCTCTGATTTATGGTGAAATGGCATTATTGGATAGCATTCCAGCTACTTCAAGACCATTGATTGAAGAAGCTAAGGTAGCTCATAAAAAAGCTATAGAATTAGATAAAGCAGGTGAGAATAAAGCTAATCTTGATAATGCGAATGGCACACTATTTAGCCAATATGAATTAAATCAAGGTGTAAAGGCATATCAAACCAACAATTTTGCAGATGCTTATTCTTC
Source organism: Pedobacter schmidteae (assembly GCA_945901155.1). Taxonomy (GTDB): domain Bacteria; phylum Bacteroidota; class Bacteroidia; order Sphingobacteriales; family Sphingobacteriaceae; genus Daejeonella; species Daejeonella schmidteae_B. Next base: position 8,152 of record CAMDKO010000026.1, on the reverse strand, counting down.
ATTTAGTAACGCTTTGGCCTTTCGTCCAGGTGATACTACTATTACCTATTATGCTGGTTTGTCAGCTATAAATGCTAAAAACTATAAAGGAGGGATTCAACAGTATGAGAGTTTGATTAAAACTAATTTTTCTGCTAATAAGCAGATCTATATTGATCTTTCCAGTTTATATTCAATGGAAGGTGATACGGCTAAAGCAATTAGTATTGCCGCTGAAGGGGCTATAAAATACAATGATAGCCAATTAGCTACTCAAGAAATTGAACTTAGTTTAATGTCAGGAAAGCAAAAAGAAGTTATTACTAAAATTACTGATCAGGCTAAAAAGAATCCTACAAATAAACTTTATCCTTATTATTTGGGTATAGCTTATAGTACTTTAGGTGAAAATCTTAAAGCTGAAGAATCATACCTTCAAGCTATACAGGTAGATCCTAACTTTGCAGATGCCTATATCAATGTGGGCGGAGTATTGTTAAATAAAGGTATCAATCAATTTAATGAAGCCAATAAACTACCGCAAAATCAGCAAAAGGAATATGATATTATGATTAAAAATGCTGGTTTGGAGTTTGAAAAAGCATTTCCTTACCTAGAAAAAGCATCTGTTTTAGATCCAAAATCGCGTATCGCACTTGATAATTTAAAGACTTATTATATAATTAAAAAGAACCAGGCGAAGGTAGATGAGTTAACTGCTAAGATTGCAGCATTGCAATAGTCGTTATTATTTATTTATTGAAAGGCTAAATAGGGTATACCTGTTTAGCCTTTTTTATTATTATAATCGTTAAGATAGTATAAACTATAATTATATATTTAACATAATATTAATTATAAGACAATAATTATTTATAGTATTATAAAATCAAGCATAAATATTAATACGTCTATGTATGAAATACTAGATCCATCATAATTACCTCTATCATAAAATAAATAACAAAAAGAAATTCAGGAAATTAATAATGCTATAACTACATAATAGCTAATGAAGACACTTATTTTAAGTTTGATTTAATAAATTCTTGACTTCATTAAATTATTTTTGTTTTCAATCTAATTATGTACATTTGCGGATTATATATTTAAAATTAAAACAATGTCAGAAGGTACAGTAAAATTTTTTAATGAAATTAAAGGGTTCGGATTCATCGTTCCTGCAGATGGTAGCGAAGATGTATTCGTTCATTCATCTGGTCTAATTGATCAAATTCGTGAAAACGATAAGGTTGAGTATGAAGTTGAGCGTGGCAAAAAAGGCCTTAACGCTGTTAATGTGAAAGTTGTTTATTAAATCAACATAAATCATTGAACAAGAAAAGCATGTCGTGAGATATGCTTTTCTTGTTTATAAATATTTCTATAATAATTAAAATATATTCAATTTCAATCTATTTGAGTATCTTCAATTATTATATAATTAAAAAACAAAGCAATGCAATCAGGTACAGTAAAATTTTTTAACGAAACAAAAGGGTTTGGATTTATCGTCCCTTCAAATGGTGATTCAGAAATTTTCGTTCATTCATCAGGTTTAATCGACAGAATTCGTGAGAACGACAGTGTTGAATACGAAGTAGAGAATGGTAAAAAAGGTCTAAATGCCGTTAATGTGAAAGTTGTTGGATAATCAACATAAATCATTTGAACAAAGAAAAGCATACCTTATTGGTATGCTTTTCTTATTTAAAAACAAATAATCTTATAAGAAATCATTTGCCAGATTGGCCAGTTCACTTCGCTCTCCTTTTTGAAGAGTTATGTGAGCATAAAGTGGATGATTTTTAGCTTTGTCTATCAAATATGACAAACCATTACTCTCTGCATCTAAATATGGAGTATCAATTTGGTAGATATCACCGGTAAATACTATTTTAGTTTCTTCTCCGGCTCTAGAAATAATAGTTTTAATTTCATGAGGAGTAAGGTTCTGAGCTTCATCAACAATAAAAAATATCTTGGTTAAAGTCCTGCCTCTGATATATGTTAATGGAGTTATTGATATTTTCTCAGTAGATACCAGTTCATCAATTTTAGCTTGTCCTTTTTCATCATCCCCAAGTTGATCCTTTATAAATTTAAGGTTATCCCATATTGGAGCCATGTAAGGGTCAATCTTCGATTTTATATCTCCAGGTAGAAATCCAATATCTTTATTGCTTAATGGTACTATGGGTCTAGTAACAAAGATCTGCCTATATTTCTTTCTTTGTTCGAGTGCACTGGCCAATGCCAGCAGGGTTTTACCGGTTCCTGCGTTACCTTGTATGGTAACAAGTTTAATTGCTGGATTTAATAACGCATGAATTGCAAATGCCTGCTCCGGATTTCTTGGCTCAATATTGGATACCGCCTGATTTGGTATGTATCTGAATTCTGAAGTCTTATAATCATAATAGGCACCAACAGTCATATTTTTACCATTGAGTATATAGAAATTATTATCCTGAATGATTTTTATACCGATAGACGAAATTGGTAAAACCTTCTTTTTTATCAAATCATCCAACAATTTATTAGGTACTTTATGAATTATTGTTTTACCTGTGTAGAGTTCTTCTACATTTTTTATCTTTCCTGTCTGATAATCTTCAGAAAAAAGATTTAGTGCTTTTGCTTTTAGTCTAAGACAAATATCTTTTGAAACAAGAATGATTTTTTTTGTGGGATATTGTTCCTGCAGACTCAATGCCGCATTTAATATTCTATGATCAAATTTTCCTTCCCCAAAGATTTTCTCTGCATTGGTTATACCTGGAATATCATCCATAACCACTTTGAAATTGCCTCTACCCTTCCCTTTTAATGGTAACCACTTATTGATCAGGCTATTCTTGGATAATTCGTCCATGAGCCGTATAAAGCTTCTTGCCTCATAATTTCGGGTATCGTTTCCGCTTTTTAAATTATCTAATTCTTCAAGTACCTGGATAGGGATGGCTACATCATGCTCTTTAAAGTTCTGTAATGCATCGTGGTCATAAAGAATAACGGATGTGTCCAGAACAAAGATTTTACCTTTGTAATCCATTGAGTAGTCTTTTTTCATTTGATGTAAAATTAAAGAAAATCGATGGAAGGATTAAACGAAAACAGGAAAATGTATAAAAAAAACGGAGACCTTACTCTTGCGATTGGGATCTCCGTTTCAAATTTTAGCAACCGTAATTGCTAAAATTATTAAGCCTTATTTACTTTAATCGGTTCATCTCTTCAGTTTTTTCAAACTTTTAGTATCCGAAGCCTTTTACTTTCTCATTGCATCCGTTCCGTAGAATGTTTACAATATAGGTAATGCCCGTCTTTTGGATTTTTTTTTCCAGCCATGATCTCACGATCTTCGGTCTGAATTGAAAATTAAATTATCCAGAATCTTATGAAGCCCGAGAGCTTCAGATTTAAGGATATTGTTTCAGGCTATCAAAGTACTATTTACTTAACACACTAAATGTAAGGTGAAAACAAGCTGTAGGCAAGAAAAAAACAACTTTATTACACACATTTTTTTCACATGATTTAAAGGATTATTAACATTAATTAATTTCATAATACATTGATTTACAATAAATAATGACTTATTTTTTGTTTATTAACAAATATGTTTTATTAATAATATTAACAATTGAACCGAATATCATTTTTTGCGTTAGCTAAAAAAAAACTATTTTCTGCTTTATTTGTTGCATTTCTATTCTAAAATGAGCCTAGTTTAACAAAGCATAATTTCAGAATAAGTATTTTTACAGGGAATATTTGTACTATTCAATGTAAAATGAAACAATCCAGAGAAATAAAGACCTTTTTTTTTAGTCAATACTTTTCTGATGGCCTCAGAATCACTTTTGGGGTACTTCTCCCCTCTCTTATTTTTTATCATCTAGACTTATTATCGATTGGTTTAACCATTTCTTTAGGGGCAGTTTGCACAAGTATAGCAGATAACCAAGGTCCAATTAATCATAAACGAAATGGAATGCTCTTTTGCACCTTTTTCGTTTTATGCACCGTTCTATTAACGGGTCTGATCAATAATTATCCAATTCTTATTGGAATTGAAATACTTCTGTTATCTTTTTTCTTTTCCATGTTTTCAGTATATGGAAACAGAGCTTCATCAATAGGTACTGCTGCTTTGTTGATCATGATACTTACAATTGATAAAGATGTAATTAGATATAATGGTGTCTGGGGACATGCATTATTTATTCTTACTGGTGGTATTTGGTATATGCTTTTAAGTATTTCCTTATCTCAAATATGGCCATATCGGTTAACTCAGCAAGCATTAGGTGAATGTATCAAGGATTTATCTGTCTATGTGAAGTTAAAGGCTGAATTTTATAACACAGAAAGTGATTTTGATCAAAATTATAAATTGCTTATTTCTCAACAAGTACTAAGCCATGAACACCAAGATTCCTTAAGAGAACTTCTTTTTAAAACGAGATTGATGGTCAAGGAGTCAACACAAGAAGGCAGACTTTTAATACTTGTTTTTGTAGATATTGTTGACCTATTTGAACAAACCATGGCCACACATTATGATTATCAGGTCATTCGAAATACATATGGAAAAACTGAGTCCCTGAAAGAGTTCCATAAAATAATATTAAAGCTTTCTGAAGAAATTGAAAATCTTAGTTATTACATTATTAGTAATGAAAAACCTATTAGGCTTCATGATTTTAAACCACAGCTTGAAAATCTAAAAACAAGTATTGACGAGGTTGAAGATCTTGGAATTAATGGCTTTGTATTGAAAAAAATTCTAATCAATGTAAGAAATATGATTAGCCGGGTTGAAAAAATTAATAATTATTTCAATCAAAAACAGCTTTCAGGACAGAGCGATGTGGATTATAGCAAATTTGTTTCACATGAAGACTTTGATTTTCAAAAAATCAAACAAAATTTAAGTCCAAAATCATCCATTTTTCGTCATTCAGTTCGGGTTTCCTTGATGCTTCTACTTGGATTTTTAGTTTCAAAACTACTTCCAATTGGGCATCACAGTTACTGGATCCTTTTAACTATTCTGGTTATCTTAAAACCTGCCTATAGTCTTACCAGGCAACGAAATGTAGAACGCCTTGTTGGAACTTTTATTGGAGGTATTGCAGGGGCATTGATTTTAATTTATGTGAAAGATCAATCGGTTTTGTTTGTTTTTCTACTGTTATTTATGGTAGGAACCTATAGTTCCCAGCGCTTAAACTATACAATAAGTGTTCTTTTTATGACCCCTTATATTTTGATTTTGTTTAGTTTTTTAGGTGCAAACAACCTAAACATTGCAAAAGAACGTATGATAGATACATTAATTGGATCCCTTATCGCCTTCTTTTCAAGTTATGTTGTTTTGCCCAATTGGGAATATTTTCAGTTTAAGAATTTTATGCGTGAGGTATTGATAGCCAATTACCATTACCTACACAATGTTGCTGAAGAACTGTCTGGAAAAAAATTGGATGTGATTTCTTATAAACTTGCCCGTAAAGATGTGTATGTAAGTTCAGCAAACCTGGGAAGTGCATTTCAGCGAATGTTGACTGAACCTAAAAGTAAGCAACAAAACATCAAAGAATATCACAAGTTTGTGGTTATAAACCATATGCTTTCATCTTATACAGCCACATTGATGACTACTATACAACATGCCAATTCTATCGATATTGATTCTAGTCATATTAAATTGATTCGTAAGTCTTTATACATTTTATCTGATGTAATTAAAAAGATGAATTCTCCTAATTTTAAGGAATTGGAAATTACGATTGCTGATATTAAAACAGAAATAAGCCAATCAAGTGAGGCTAATTTATTGTATGAACAATTGGAACTTGTTCATAAGCTAGTTTTGGATATTCAAAAATTAAGTCAGAATTAAATTCCAGATACATTTAATTCATTAGAACATTAATTATAGCTATTTTAAATAGCTAATTTATGTCAACTTATAGCATTAAACCGCTACAGACTCTTTACTAGGTCGACCATTTTTAAAGGCTTCACGGGGTTTTAATCCTAGTAATTCAAACATTTGCATATCTTCATTAAAAGAAGGATTTGGTGTTGTAAGTAGCTTATCGCCTGCAAAAATAGAATTTGCACCTGCCATAAAACAAAAGGCCTGATCAGTCATGCTCATTTCTGTTCTACCTGCAGATAAACGTACCACAGTTTTTGGCATTATAATTCTTGCTGTCGCGATCATTCTAACCATCTCCCAAACAGAAACTCTGGGTTGATCTGCCAATGGTGTACCTTTAACTGGAACAAGTGCATTTACAGGCACGGATTCCGGGTGCTTTGACATTGTTGACAATGTTTTAAGCATAGAGATTCTGTCTTCAACCGATTCTCCTAAACCTATAATTCCACCACTGCAAACTGTAAGCTTAGCTTTACGTACGTTATCAATCGTATTTAAACGATCATCATAAGTTCGCGTAGTAATAATTCGTTTATAATCTTCTTCTGAAGTATCTAAATTATGATTGTAAGCATAAAGGCCTGCATCAGCTAATCGTTGTGCCTGCGATTCTGTAAGCATGCCAAGAGTACAACAAACCTCCATGTCAAGGGCATTTACAGAACTAACCATTTCAATTACTTTGTCAAAATCACGGTTATCCCTTACTTCACGCCATGCAGCTCCCATACATAAGCGGGAAGCACCTGCATTTTTAGCTTTTTTTGCTGCATCGGTTACTTGTTCAACAGACATTAAAGCCTGAACTTCTAGATCAGTTTGATATCTTGCTGCTTGAGGGCAATAGGAACAATCTTCTGGGCAACCACCTGTTTTTATGGAAAGTAGACTGCTTATTTGAACTTCAGAGTAGTCTTTGTTTTCTCTGTGAATTGTTGCTGCACGATAAACCAAATCCAATAATGGACTATGATATATTTCGGCAATTTCTTCTTTGGTCCAGTTATTTCTGATCTCAGTCATAGAATTATTCCGTTGTTTAAAACGATGAGCAAATTTAAAATAAAATAGTTAGGCTGAAAATCAAGATTCAATAATTTATAAGATAAGGTTACTAGCTAAACCTAGTAACAACAAAAATCCAAATACGTCGGTAAACGTGGTTATAATTATCGATGAAGCTATTGCTGGGTCAATGCCTATTCTTTTAAGAACCAATGGAATAGCTGATCCAGCAATCCCTGCAATGATCAGATTACCGGTCATAGCTATAAAAATAACAAATCCAAGCATTGGATTCTGGTCATATAATAAGGCAAATAAAAATACAATACAGCCAATTGCAGCACCATTAATCAATCCTACTGTAAATTCTTTCAAAACGGTTCTGTATGCTTGATTATCAGACAGATCGTTCAATGATATACGCCTTACTGTTACAGCAAGTGCTTGTGTAGCTGCATTTCCTCCCATACCGGCAATCATTACCATATAGCCGGCAAGTACTCCCATGCTTGCAATTGTGTTTTCAAAATTTCGAATAATGGATGCCGCTAAAAATGCTGTTCCAAGATTTAAAACCAGCCATGGTAAACGACTTTTAACAGCTTCCTTCCAGTTTCCAGCTAATTCTTCATCTTCTGATACACCCGATATTTTTAAAATATCTTCGGTATTTTCTTCCTCCATAACATCGATCACATCATCAAATGTTATTCGTCCTAATAAGTGCATCTCATCATCAACTACTGGTATGCTGGTAAGATTATATTGGGAAATTAATTTAGCTACTTCTTCTTGATCGGTATCTGCCTTAACATAAACAAAATCAGATTTGATAAGTTCTTTGATTCTGACATTATTACGGGCTTTAATAATATCTTTTAATGATACTATGCCCAATAAGATATTCTGATCATTAATTACATTAATCGTATAAAATTCCTCCATCTCTTCAGATTGGTGGATAATTTCTTCTAAAGCCTCTTTTTTAATTAAATACTCATTGATTTTAATAACCTGAGTATTCATCAATCCACCGGCACTATCTTCCTCGTATTTTAAGAGTGTTCTAATATTGGAAGCATCTTCCTCATCCAGTTCCTCTAAAATTTCCTGTTGTTGTTCTTCTGGTAACTGGCTTATTATATCAGTAGCATCGTCGTAATCAAGTTCTTCAACTATTTCTGAACGTCTTTCAGGAAGGAGATTTTCAAG
>CAMDKO010000025.1 GCA_945901155.1 Pedobacter schmidteae | reverse complement strand
ATGCTATTACAGGAAACTCCAACCTTCCAAATAGTTGATGAACCAGAGCTACCCCTAAAAAAGAATAGAACAGGATACCTGATGTCTATTATTTATGGGATGATGGCTGCCGGTGCCGCCGGATGTCTTTATTTATTGATGATGCGGGCTAAGGTAGAGGTTAAAGGTTAGGTTCGCTAAAGAACGACCCACCCCCCTTTAATTCCCCCGCTTCAATGGAGTCCTTTGGACCAGCGGTGACACTGGATGGCTAAGGAAAATCTGTTACAAACTAAAAAATCATTATTTATTGAAATTAAATTCCATTAAATAAGCACCTCAATTTTTTAGTAAGGTTTTAGATGTCGCTGTGCATGTCCCCCTCTAGATGGGGTAGGGGGAGGAAAGGCATTAATTAATTGGGCATTACTCGGTATCAAAAAACACAATTTCTTAAATTTTCAAGGTCTATTTTACAAGCTATTCAGCATATGCGATGGTGCAAATACTGATTTCAACACCCTCAATTTTTTGCAGGAGGATACTGCATGCCTCAAGTGTTGCCCCTGTAGTCATTACATCATCGATCAACATCACATGTTTATTTATAAATTCTGATTCATCTAAAATATAGAATGCATTTATTAGATTTTCGTACCTCGCATAACGTGACTTTTTTGTTTGCGTTTCAGTATTCTCAAGGCGCACTAAATTAGTAGTACTGACTGGGATTGTTAGGATCGATGATAGCCCCTTGGCAATGCATTCACTTTGATTATAGCCTCGTTTTTTGAATTTTGCAGGGTGAAGTGGTACCGGTATAATAAGATCTGCTGGTTTGAATGTGGTTGATCTTTTTAATTCATACGCATAAAGCTCACCTAAACGGATGCCAGTTTCTGGGCTTTTTTTGTATTTAAGTTGATGCATTAAATTTTGAATTCTGTTCCCTTTTCTGAAGTATAGAAATGCAATTGCTTGGACAAAAGGAAATCTACCCCAAAGTTGCCGGGCCATTTTATTCTCTGGGTCATCGTGAAAGTTAGTATGGGGAAGGTGGTAAATACAAGTCGTGCAAATGATCTTCTCATATCTGTACAGGCTCCGGCCGCATGCGGCACAGAGTTCTGGAAAGAATAGTGCAATCAGATCTATAAAATAGCTTAAGATCTCTTTCATGACCTTAATGTAATAAAGCGCTATTGTTTTTTAGGGGTGCTGTAGCGGATTAATGATTTAGCGGTAATTAAAAGCCATTCTTCAAACAGTGATCCTGATCATTCATTTTCATCTAGGTTATGCTAACGAAAGTCAGAACTAGCTTTTCACTGCCAATTGCCCGCAAGCCGCATCGATATCTTTTCCACGGCTTCTTCTGATATTGGTATTGATACCACTTTTTCGCAGGTGCGTAGCAAAGGCTTCGATTTTATCTATGCCTGCATTTTCAAAATCGGCAAAGCTGATGGGGTTATACTCAATAATGTTAACCTTACATGGAATATGTCTACAAAATTTAACTAACTCTTCGGCATCTATCAAGTTATCATTGAAGTCATTGAATACGATGTATTCGTAGGTGACCGGACTTTTAGTCTTTGAGTAAAAATATTTCAGAGCATCTGCTAATGCTTTCAATGAATTTTGTTCATTGATTGGCATGATTGTATTGCGTTTTTCATCATTGGCAGCATGAAGCGAAAGTGCCAGATTGAACTTTACTTCATCATCACCCAGTTTTTTGATCATTTTGGCAATGCCCGCAGTAGATACGGTGATTCGCTTTGAGGCCATATTTAAACCATCTTTTGCGGTGATTCGCTCAATCGATTTAAGCACATTTGCATAATTCAAAAGCGGCTCGCCCATACCCATATAAACGATATTGCTCAAGGGAATTTGATAGTTTTCTTTAGCCTGTTTGTCTATAAGTACTACCTGATCATAGATCTCATCTGCATTTAGATTACGCTTACGATCCATATAGCCGGTGGCACAAAACTTACAGGTAAGACTACAGCCAACCTGCGAACTAACACAAGCCGTCATGCGGTCGGTTGCCGGAATCAAAACGCCTTCAATGATATTATTGTCAAAAAGCATAAAGGTGCTCTTGATGGTTTTATCAGAACTAAACTGCGACTGATGAACCTGCACATTGTTGATCGTAAAAGTTTCCTTTAATTTCTCTCGCAAAGGCTTGGAAAGATTGCTCATTTCCTCAAAATCAGTACATGATTTTTCCCATAACCATTCATAAACCTGCTTCGCCCTAAAGGCCGGTTCAGAAATAGAAATGAAATGTTCTTTAAGTTTATCGGGGGATAAACTGCGTATGTCTGTTTTTTGAATAGCTTGCATTATTTGCAAAAATACTAAATTTTTTGTCTGTTGTCTGTTGTCAGTTATCAGTTGTCTGAAGTACTGATATAAAATGAAGTTGAATTTATCTCAATACTCAATACTCAATACTCACTACTCACTACTCAATATCAATACTAAAAACTACTTTTGCTTTATGCCCAGATACCTCAGCGCAAACTATATTTTTCCGGTCAGTTCTGATCCGATCAAGGATGGAATAGTTGTTATTGGTGATTCAGGAGAGATCATAGATGTTATTGACGGGGGTCGTAGCTTAGAGATATCTGCAACTATAGAGCATTATGAAGGCATTATTGTTCCGGGCTTTGTCAATTCCCACTGTCATCTGGAGCTTTCGCATCTATTTGGTAAAATCCCGGAAGGAACCGGGCTGGTGCCCTTTATAAGTGCTGTAATATCCCAAAGGTCAGCAAATGAAGATCAGATATTAGCAGCCATGAAAACCTATGATCAGCTGATGTTTGCAAATGGAATCGTGGCAGTTGGGGATATTTCAAACAATAATTTATCGAAGTCGGTTAAACAAAATAGCAAGATCTATTACCATACTTTTATAGAATTACTCGGTTTTGACCCTTTGAGGGCAGAAACAGTATTTCAAAAAGCACTCGATCTAAAAGCTGATTTTACTCCCTTACCGGCATCTTTTGCTCCGCATGCTCCTTATTCGGTATCAGCTGAGCTTTTTTCTATTCTAAGCAACTATGCTGAAGATCATGAAAATTTGTTCAGTATGCATAATCAGGAATCTGAGCCAGAAAATGAGTTTTTCCTGAATAAAAGTGGTGCATTTATTGATTTTTATAAAATGCTGAATCTTAATCTGAGCTTTTTTGAAGCCCAATCAAAGACTTCTCTTCAAGCCTTATTACCCTTATTTCCTGTCAATCAAAAGATAGTGCTGGTCCATAATACCTTTACCAATTTAGAAGATATTGCCGCAGTAAAAAATTCAAAAAAGAATATTACGTGGTGTTTATGCCCCAATGCAAACCTCTACATAGAACAACGCTTGCCGGATCTTACCCTGTTTCTTAATTCCGGATTGAACATCACCGTTGGAACTGATAGCCTTGCCTCTAATGATAAACTTTGCATCTTATCAGAGTTGAAAACTATCAAAGAGCATTTCTCTGAATTGCCAAGCAGTCAGATTATTCGCTGGGCAACACTCAATGGCGCTCAATTTCTAGGTATAGATAGCAAGTTCGGTTCGATAGAAAAAGGCAAAACACCAGGATTAAACCTGATTTCTGAGGTAAATGGCACAGAAATTACCCATTTATCACAGATTCAGCGACTTATTTAGCATAATTTGCTGGTCTGAGCTTAAAAAATCATTTTTACAGAAATGAATTCCATTACTAAACTGTTTAATATTGAATTAATGAGTATTTTAGGAAAAGGCAGGGCAAAAAAGGGTATGTTCGAAGGCGGTCTTATTGAAGCTGAACTTGAAATTGATTAAGTAGCTTCGTATGTTCATTGTATTAAGCCGGCAGCTCAGATACTTAATGAAATTTGGGAGGAGTTTATACGTGAGAAAGAACGTATCAGCCAATTAAATTTTAAATTAATTATGAAACATCTTGATATTGTTATTACTGGTAAAGTTCAGGGCGTTTTTTACAGGGCAATGAGTAAGGCAGTAGCAGATCAGCTGGGCATAAAAGGTACAGCCCGCAACCTGCCTAATGGAACTGTTTTCATTGAAGCTGAAGGCGACGATTTTTCTCTGGAACTATTTCTTGAATTTTGCAATAAGGGTTCAGACCGGGCAGTAGTTGAAAATGTAACAGCCATCGAGGGTGAATTGAAAAACTATCGTAATTTTGAGATAGTTAAAAAGTAGTTTTGTTTATGCTAATCCATTCTCTCATTGTCAGCAATTAAGAATTTTGCCGGTCAGACTGCAATTTACGGGGTAAGCACGGTCATAACCCGCTTTTTAAATTTTTTCCTTACTCCTGTTTATGTAGGGCTTTACTCCCCTAAAGTTTACGGAATTTTTTCTGTAATGTACAGCTGGGCCTCTATGCTGAATGCTTTACTGGCATTCGGAATGGAAACCACTTATTTCCGTTACCTCAATAAATATGAGAACGACAAGCAAAAAGTATATAATAATACTTTTTTCACTATCTCTTTGATGGCCTTGATCTTTCTGCTTTTTACCTTTCTTTTTGTAGATGACATTGCAGTATGGATTCAAAAGGGCGATGTCTATGATCCTGATTATGCGCGTTACATTAAATATTTCATGTATATTCTTGTGGCTGACGCCCTGGCAGTTATACCATTTGCAAAAGTAAGGGCTGATGGCCGGCCTTTACGTTATAGCTTCATTAAGTTTGTCAATATTTTAACATTTATTGGATTAAACATGCTCTTCATATTTGTATTTCCTCTGATCATTAAAGAGGGCTGGTATGGTGCTGAATATATCATGGGTTGGTACAGAGAAGGCTGGGTAGGCTATGTTTTCATTTCTAACCTGATCGCAAGTTTAATAACGCTATTGCTGCTCGTGCCGGAGTTATTGAAATTGACATTTACCTACGATATTGCTTTTGTCAAGGAGATGTTCGTTTACAGTTTGCCGGTACTCATCGCTAATATTTCATTCATCATTAATGAAAATATAGATAAGATATTTTTGGGACAGCTGTTACCTTCTAGCATATCTGTGCAGGAAGTTGGAATTTATGCGGCCTGCTGTAAGATAGCTGTATTTTTGAGCATCTTCATTAACGCGTTTCGTTTAGGAGCTGAGCCTTTTTTCTTTAGCCATGCCAAGGACAAGAACGCTACTGAAACCTACGCCAGAATCATGAATTATTTTGTGATTGCAGTTTCCCTGATATTTGTATTACTGGTGGCAAATATTGAGCTACTGAAATATTTTATTAAAGGTAAGGATGCGGCAGAACAGGCACTCTACTGGTCGGGATTAAGGATAGTTCCTATTTTATTATTCGGTTATGTTAGTCTAGGCATCTATATTAACTTATCAATTTGGTATAAATTATCCGATCAAACCCGTTATGGATTATATATTTCAGGAATTGGCGCAATTATAACGATCGTACTAAACATAATTTTCATTCCTAAGTATAGCTACATGGCTTCTGCCTGGATCTCACTCACAGCCTATACCGTGATGATGGTGCTTTCCTATTTCTGGGGTCAAAAAAATTACCCCATTCCATATAATCTCAAAAAAAATAGCATTTATCTTTTGGCATCGGTTTGTATCGTTTTTATAGCATTTATAGTATTTGAACGTAATTTACTCGTTGGAAATGCGCTCTTTATTATATTTACATTTACAATATTTTTTGTTGAGCGGAAGGAACTCAAAGCAATTTTTGGCATAAAATGAATATTAGGATAATAAACAGATCATCGCATCCGCTTCCGGCCTATGAAACTTTTGCCTCTGCAGGAATGGATCTCAGGGCAAATTTGACCGAACTAGAGGTTTTAAAGCCAATGCAAAGGAAGCTGATTCCCACTGGTTTATTTATGGAATTGCCCCTTGGTTTTGAAGCTCAGATTAGACCCAGAAGCGGACTGGCATTGAAGCATGGAATCACTGTTTTAAATTCACCCGGTACCATTGATGCCGATTACAGAGGTGAGTTAAAGATTTTGCTCATTAACTTTTCTGACACAGATTTTGAAATTAATAATGGCGACCGCATCGCTCAAATAATCATTTCAGCACATCAAAAAGTGACTTGGGAAGAAGTGGAAGTACTGTCAGAAACTGTTCGCGGTGCAGGCGGCTATGGTCATACCGGGTTATAAAGAGCATGAAAAAAGCAGCATTCCTATTCATCCTTACTAGTTGTGCATTCTCTCTATTTGCGCAAAAAAAAAATAAGGAGAATAAGAATGGGCCTGTTATTGTTGTTGGGAAGGTTCTGAATCAGAGAGACAGTATTCAGGTCAAAGATCTTTTCTTCGAGGGCCTTCATGAAAAGATTGTGATGAACTATGTTGATGCAGCTCTAAATTTTGAGAAGGTGCTTGAAATAGATTCCTCGAATGATGCCGCTATGTTTGAGTTGGCCAATTTAAAATTTGATCAGAATAATACAACCGAAGCCGAGAGCCTGATTAGGAATGCAGTAACGGTTAATCCCGAAAATGAATGGTATTGGTTACTCCTTGCTGATATCTATAAGAAGACCAATAAAATAGCTCAGCTAGTTCCTGTTCTTGAGGAGCTCAGCAAGATCGCGCCTAAGAAAGAAGCCTACTACTATGATAAAGCAAATGCATTTCTTATTTTACGTAAAGTAGATGATGCCGCATCAGCCTATGATGAAATTGAGAAGAAATTTGGCTCCTCAGATGAACTTATTTCTGCCAGGCAACGGATATTGATGCAGCAAGGAAAATCAGGCAAGCTTGAAGAAGAACTTACAGGGTTGATTGCCTCCAAACCTGATGAAATACGAAATTATATTTATCTGAGTGAAGTACTTACAAAATCAGGAAATCG
The DNA here is from genome assembly GCA_945901155.1 of Pedobacter schmidteae. Lineage (GTDB taxonomy): Bacteria > Bacteroidota > Bacteroidia > Sphingobacteriales > Sphingobacteriaceae > Daejeonella > Daejeonella schmidteae_B. The sequence continues at coordinate 21,742 of CAMDKO010000025.1, read as the reverse complement.
TGAAAAAGCTATTGAAATTCTGATTAAAGCAAAGTCTGTTTCTTCATCAAATGCTATGGTGCGACTTGCTTTAGCCGATCACTATAGGGCATTAAAGCAGTACGAGAATACATTCATAGAACTTAAGGTGGCTTTTGCAGATCCCAACCTAGATATTGATGAAAAAGTAAGGATTGTTCTTTCATTTTTTCCAATGTTTACTGAAATGAAGGCAAGGGCTTATGCTAATGAACTGGCTTCGATCATGGTAAGGGTTCATCCGAATGAAGCAAAAGCCTTTGCGGTTCAGGGAGATGTGCTATTTCAGGAGCGAAAATATGAGCAGGCTCAGGAATCATACAAAAAGGCATTAGCGATTAACGATCAGGTGTATCTTATCTGGGAACAGTTATTGCGAATAGAGGTAAGTCGTGGAGAATTTCAGCAGGCAATTTTAGATGGCAATAAGGCATTAAGTATATTTCCAAATCAGGCTGCATTGTACCTATACACAGGTATTGGGTATGCCCAGACTAGAAATTATGGAAAAGCGGCTACCATCTTAAAAAGCGCGCTTGATCTTGAGTCTGAGGATAATGATGTACTTCTGCAGATCTATTCTACTCTGGGGGATTCTTATAATGCCTTGAAAAAATTTAAGGAATCTGATCAGGCTTATACTAAAGCGCTAGAGCTTGATCCGAGTAATTCGTATGTGCTGAATAATTATGCATACTATTTATCGTTAAGAGGTGAGAATCTTGAAGAAGCAGAAAAAATGTCGAAGAGGTCATTAGAGATTGATCCGGATAATGCATCATCTGAAGATACCTATGCTTGGATCCTCTTTCGGTTAAAGAAGTATGCAGATGCCAAAAAATGGATAGAAAAATCATTGCAGGCTAAGACCTCTAACAATGCCACTCAACAGGAACATTATGGAGATATTTTATATCTTCTTGGCGAAAAGGAGAAAGCACTAGAGCAGTGGCAAAGTGCTAAATCGCAGGGTTCAGGCTCTGATAAATTGGAAAAAAAGATCAATGAGAAAAAATATATCGACTAAAATAATTGGTTTGCTTGCAATCATGGTCATTTTTGCGGGCTGTAAGGCTAAGAAAGAGCTTTTGCCTGCTTCCGTGATTCCTAAAATTATGGATTCTATGCCACCATCGCCTGACTTGACCCAAAAGATTAAACTGGATGCAGTAAATGGAATGAACACGGTTTTCAAAACCTTATCGATTAAAGCCAAAGCTGATCTGAACATCAATAACAAGAGCAACGATGTGAATATGAATATCCGGATCAGGAATAATGAAGCCATCTGGGTGTCTGTAACTGCACTGGCGGGTTTAGAGGTAGCACGCGCATTGATCACAGCCGACAGTGTTAAGGTTTTGAACAGGATGGACAATATTTATCTTAAAAAGCCATTCAGTTATATTTATGAATTTACGAATGAGCGGATAACTTTCCAGACACTTCAATCTGTATTGCTTGGAAATGCGATATCAGAGTTTATAAGCACATCTACTCAACTTAAAAATGAAGGCGAAAATACCCAACTTAAAACAGTTTTGGCTTCCATGGTCTACAATTTCACTGTTGATCAGCAAAATAAGGTATTATTTACTCAGTTGAACGATGCTTCTGCAGGGCAGGAGCTTCTTATTAATTATAGTAATTTCTTATCCATCAATCAGCAGTTGATTCCTCATTCGGTGATCATGAATTCAAAGGCTAAGAATAAAGCGATTAGTCTTGACCTTAACTATTTAAAAATTGATATGGATGGTAATGTCGACCTTCCCTTTAGAGTTCCAGAGCGGTTTTTGATTAAAAATTAAATACATTTGTTTGAATGAAGATATTTAAGTACATCTTTTTCCTGTCTATTTTTTGCCTTGCTTCTGAAGCTTTTGGCCAGAGCAGTTCTGATCTTAGAAGGCAGAAGGAAGCTTTGACCCGGGAAATAGAATCGCTTAATCGGAGTTTGAATCAAACGGCAAACAACAAGAATTTATCACTGAAGGAAATCAGAGCTTTGAATGCTCAGATACGTTTGCGTGAAAAAAAGATCAATGTGATCAATTCTGAAGTAAAGTTGCTTGACAATCAGATATCTGATAATACCAATACTGTCAGAACACTGCAATCACAATTAAATAAGCTTAAAAAGGAATATGCGGCTATGGTTTTGTTTGCCTTTCGTAATCAAAGCTCCTATAGTAAGCTCATGTTTATTTTCGCAGCAGAAAATTTTAATCAGTCATTCAAGCGTTTAAAATATTTGCAACAGTTTAGCGAGTATCGAAAAAAACAGGCCACTTATATTGAGGGTACTCAAAAGCAATTAAATGTCAGAATTGTTGAGCTCGACCGTAATAAGCAAGAAAAAAGGAATTTGCTTTCAGATCAGCAGAAGGAAAGAAGAACTCTGGGTATTCAGAAGAATAGCAAATCAAAAGTTCTAAATAATCTGACTAGTCAAGAAAAGCAATTAAAACAGGAACTTACCCAAAAGCAAAGGGAGTCGGCAAGGCTGAATAGGGCCATTCAAAATGCAATTAACAAAGAAATAGAAGAAGCACGTAAACGAGCTGAAGCTGAGGCTAGGGCTGCTATTGCAAAGGCTAAAGCAGAAAATAGGGAAGTGCCTAATGCTAAGCCTGTTGCAAGTGGTTCAAGTATTTTGGCAGCTACTCCTGAATCGGCTAAATTGTCTTCAGATTTTTTGGGTAGCAGAGGTAGTTTACCATGGCCAGTTAGCAACGGAATGGTTATAGAAGACTTTGGGAATCATACTATTGGTCGGAATGTTACTACAGAAAATAATGGAGTGGATATAAAAACTGCAGCCGGATCGCAGGTTCGTGCAGTATTTTCAGGTGAGGTTGCGGCAGTACAAAATATTTCAGGTTCGTATGCAATTTTGATTAGGCATGGTGAATATTTTACGGTATATTCAAATTTAAAGAGTGTTAATGTATCAAGAGGGCAGAAAGTTTCGTTGAAGCAAAATATAGGTATAGTGATAACTGATCCTATTGATAACACAACGGAAGTGCATTTTGAAGTAAGGAAAGGGGCAACTCCCTTGAATCCCTCAAGCTGGCTTTCAAATTAATTTTTAATTTTAAGGTATTTAAAATGCCTATATTTGTATATTGATCTTTGTTATATGAATAATTCAATATTGTTATTTATGAATATCGGTGGGCCAGAGATGATCTTGATATTCATTGTCGTTTTACTTTTATTTGGAGGTAAGAAACTGCCTGAACTTGCCCGTGGCCTTGGAAAGGGATTGAGGGAATTTAAAGATGCTTCGGATGGTATTAAAAGAGAGATTCACAATAATATTAATACAGTAACCGAAGCTGCAGATCTAGAAAAGGCAGCAGCTACAACTCCGGAGAATACTTATCACAGCCCGGAAAACAATTACGCAGATACACAGAATGATTATTCTGCTCATGCAGACGGTACTTATCCTGATATGGATGCACCTCTTGCTGAAACTAATACAACAGTTACAGATACTAATTCAACTGAAGAAGTTTCTTCAGGATATGTGAATCCAGATGAAGCGGGGTTTGAGAACACAAAAATTGCACATTAAATAAATTATCATGCTAAACTCAATTTTATTATTTGCTGGACTTGGAGCTACGGAAGTGATCTTAATCGTAGTGGTTGTCCTTTTAATGTTTGGTGGCAAAAAAATTCCAGAACTGATGCGCGGATTGGGCAGAGGTATCAAGGAATTTAAGACTGCTCAAAACGGCGAGGGTGATGCACCTTCAGCTACAACAAAAGATCAGGACGTTAAATAATTTATATTTAAAATGATCTTTATGTTCTGTCAATCCTATTGACAGTCAGGAAGATCATTTTTTTTATTTTGCCTTTTGGGATTCTTTAAATACAATAGAGCCAAACCTGCCTGGCATACAATTAGGTGATTTCCTCAATAATCAGAGAGATTCTTCGCAAACGGTTAAATTTCTAATTTTAGATGATTCAAGGCATGGAAGGTATTTCTTCTCTTTCCAATATTCAGTCTGCATTATCCAAGCAGGACCAGAAATTTACATTACCTGTTCTGGTTGAATATTACTTAAGTCGTATTTCTGAAAAACAGGAGCTGAATGCTTTTGTAGAAGTATTTGCTGATGAAGCACGTAATCAGGCAATTCTGGTACAAGAAAAGATTAACGCAGGTACTGCTGGTAAACTGGCAGGCATGGTAATTGGTATCAAAGATAATATCTGTTACCAGGACCATAAGGTTTCTGCCTCTTCTAGGATTCTTGAAAAGTATATTTCTCCTTTTTCTGCTACGGTAGTAGTGCGACTTCTTGCTGAGGATGCCATTATCATTGGCCGATTGAACTGTGATGAATTTGCAATGGGAGCATCCAATGAATCGTCTTATTATGGACCGGTAAAAAACAATGCCGATCTAACCAAGGTTTCTGGAGGCTCATCAGGTGGGGCAGCAGTGGCCGTTCAGGCAGGGCTTTGTTTGGCCGCTTTAGGTACCGATACAGGCGGCTCTGTACGTCAGCCTGCAGCATTTTGTGGGGTTGTTGGGCTTAAGCCAACGTATGGTAGGGTTTCACGTCATGGAATCATTTCATATGCCTCTTCTTTTGATCAGGTTGGACCTATTACCAATTGTGTTGAAGATGCGGCTATTTTGCTGGAGATTATTTCCGGCCCAGATGAGTATGATAGCACAGCCTCTTCGAAACCAGTTCCTTCCTATTCTTCAGAAATTAATTCCCATAAAAAGTTTAAAATAGCCTACTTATCTGAGGCTTTACATTCAAAAGGTCTTGATCCCGAGGTCAAACAGGCTTTTGAAAAAAGTATTGCCATTCTAAAAGATGCAGGCTATGTTGTTGAGCCAGTCTCTTTTGAATTATTGGAGTATGTTGTTCCTACCTATTATATCTTAACCATGGCAGAGGCTTCTTCAAATTTGGCTCGCTATGATGGGGTACATTATGGATATCGAAGTAATCGATCCACTGACCTAGAATCGACGTATAAAACTTCGCGATCAGAAGGATTTGGGCCTGAAGTTAAACGCAGGATTATACTCGGCACTTTTGTGTTAAGTGCAGGATATTATGATGCCTACTATGCTAAGGCACAGAAAGTACGCAGATTAATACGCGATAAAACTAACGATATTCTAAATAAATATGACTTTATCATGTTGCCAACTGCACCAACCCCGGCATTTACCATTGGTGAAGAAAGCGATGATCCTGTAGTTAATTATTTGGCTGATATCTTTACTGTTCAAGCTTCACTTGCAGGAATTCCTGCAATTTCTTTACCTGCAGGCAATAACAAAAATGGATTACCGTTAGGAATACAGTTTTTAGGTAAGCGCTTTGCTGAAAGCGAATTGTTGAATTTTTCAAAAATATACTGTAAACTGATTGATTCTGACAGAATCGATTCAAATTAAAATCCATATTTAATTAGCTTTAGAATTGCAGATATAAATTCATAAATATGAACAAAACGATAGCCTACTTCATTTTTTTTATACTTATTCATTGCACTTTTGCAAATGCATCAGAGAAAAAGGCTGTCAATTCATTAGTAATGAATCATTCGGAGATTAAACCGCTCCAAATAGTACAGGATACTCTTCCTAAGCTTGTTTTTGTAGATAATTCGCTAATCTCATTTCAAAATGGTATCTACAAAAATCGTCTAGACTCCATAAAGAAGGATGTTGACCTTTCTTATAATAGTTACGTTCAAAAGTATATTGATACCTATATAAACAGGAAAGAGCATATTGGTAAAATGCTAGGCCTGTCGGAATACTATTTCCCTATCATTGAAAAAGCATTGAAAGAAATTGGTCTTCCTGATGAACTGAAATATATCACAGTCATTGAATCTTCACTAAACCCCAATGCTGTTTCCAGATCAGGTGCAGTTGGGCCATGGCAATTTATGTATAACACGGCAAAGGGTTACGGTCTGAATATGGATACCTACACAGACGAACGTAAGGATCCTCAAAAAGCTAGTCTTGCGGCTGCACATTATTTGAAGGATGCTTATAAAAGTATTGGCGACTGGTTACTGGCCATAGCTGCATATAATTGCGGAACAGGTGCTGTTACCAGAGCAATTGCCAAATCTGGCGGAGTAGCAGATTTTTGGAGGGTCAGACCTTTTCTTCCTGTTCAGACTCAAAATTATGTGCCGGCATTCATTGCTACAGTCTATGCAATGAAGTATCATAAAATTCATGAGATAACAGTTAAGCCAGCTGGGATTAATACCCATACGGATATCATACCGGTCAATAGAAAAATATCGATAAGCAGCATTGCCAAGGCCGCAGAATTGGATGTCAATGAGTTGCTGATTCTAAATCCATCCTATAAAAAACAGATTATTAACGGAACCACATTGTTTCCAATGCCATTGGTTATCCCATCAGTAACAAATTCAGCGTATTCATCTTTATATGATCTTTTTAATGGGAAAGCGGATGAAGTAAAATCGGTTTCGGTACTGCCGGGTTTGAATGAGCCTGTAGCCCAGGCAATTGCACATAAGGTTAAGTCAGGACAAAGTCTGAGCAGTATTGCTAATCTCTATGGTTTAGAGGTTCAGAATTTGAAAGCTTGGAATAATTTGAAGAGCAATTCTATTGTACCCGGACAAACCATTTATTTGAGCCCCGATAAAAAAACAGACCCTGTTCAAGAGGAAAGCTCCTATGTTCACTATAGTGTTAAAGTAGGTGATAACCTTTCCAAAATTGCTGCAAAATTCAAGGGTGTGACAGTTGCAAAAATTAAAGCACTGAATGGTTTAACTAATTCAGCGATAATTCCTGGAATGCGCCTTAAAATAAGTAAAGGCTAATCTTGGAAAGATTCATACGATAGAGCCTATGTTATGACAGCCGTTACGAAAAGAATCGTAATTTTGCCCAACTAACCAATTTCCAATTTAATGAGTAAGACTAATCGTAAACAAGACGCGCTAGATTATCATTCACAAGGCCGTCCTGGGAAAATACAGGTTGTACCCACTAAGCCAACAAACTCTCAACGTGATCTATCTCTAGCTTATTCGCCCGGAGTAGCTGAGCCTTGTCTGCGGATCGCAGAAAATAAAGAAGATGTTTATAAATATACTGCCAAAGGTAATCTTGTAGCTGTAATTAGTAATGGCTCAGCGGTATTGGGCCTGGGTGACATTGGCCCTGAGGCCGGTAAGCCTGTTATGGAAGGTAAAGGTTTGTTGTTTAAAATATTTGCCGACATTGATGTATTTGATCTTGAGCTGGATACCCAGAACATCGATGAATTTGTCATGATTGTAAAGGCATTAGAACCTACATTCGGAGGAATAAATTTAGAAGATATCAAGGCACCAGAGTGTTTTGAAATTGAGCGCCGTTTAAAAGAGTGCATGTCTATACCTGTGATGCACGACGATCAACATGGCACAGCAATTATTTCTGCTGCTGCATTGATCAATGCATGCGAGATTCAAAAGAAAAAGCTGGATAAAGTTAAGATCGTTGTAAATGGTGCAGGTGCAGCAGCAATCTCATGTACAAGGCTTTATGTAAGTCTAGGTGCTAGAAAAGAAAATATTGTGATGCTTGACCGCTCTGGGGTTATCCGTACTGATCGCGATAATCTGGAAGGTACCAAAGCTGAATTTGCTACTATCCGTAAGATCAACACACTTGCTGAGGCAGTAAAAGATTCAGATGTTTTCATCGGATTATCATCTCCTGATGTATTGACTGCCGATATGCTTAAAACAATGGCTAAAAATCCAATTGTTTTTGCAATGGCTAATCCTGACCCGGAAATTGCCTACGATCTTGCAATTAAAACTAGAAAAGATATTATTATGGCTACAGGACGGTCTGATTATCCCAATCAGGTAAATAACGTTCTTGGTTTTCCGTATATCTTTAGGGGAGCTCTTGATGTAAGGGCAACGGGTATTAATGAGGAAATGAAAAAGGCTGCAGTAATTGCTATTGCTGAACTTGCAAAAAAGACTGTTCCTGAGGCTGTAAACCTAGCCTATAATTCTAAAAACCTCAAATTTGGGAAAGATTACATCATTCCTAAGCCAATAGACCTTCGCCTTATTACCTCTGTTTCGCCGGCTGTGGCCAAGGCTGCCATGGATTCGGGTATTGCCCGCAAGCACATTACTGATTGGGATGCCTATAATGAGGAATTAAAAACAAGGCTTGGTTTGGATGATAAATTATTGCGTACAATTACCAATAAAGCGAAGTCATCACCTAAGCGCGTTGTTTTTGCTGAGGCAGATAATTATAAAATATTAAAGGCAGCACAGATTGTGCGCGATGAAGGTATTGCTATTCCAATTTTGCTTGGTGATAAAGAAAAGATAAGCCAAATCATGCTTGAAAATGAGCTGGAGCTTGAAGGAGTATTGATTATCAATCCACTAGAGGATTTAAATACCTGTAATAATTACGCCGAATTGTTGTACAAAAAACGTCAGAGACGGGGTGTGACCTTATTTGAGTCTAAAAAGTTGATGAGAGATCGCAACTATTTTGGAGCAGCAATGGTGCAGTTTGGTGAGGCAGATGCCTTGATCTCCGGATTAACAAAAGAATATGGTTCAACCATCAAGCCTGCACTTCAGGTAATAGGTATTGAAGAAGGAGTAAACCGGGTTGCCGGCATGTATATGATGCTGACAAAAAATGGGCCTGTATTTTTTGGAGATACTACTGTCAATGAAAATCCAACTGTTGATGAGCTAGTTGATATTACAATCCTGCTTGATCATTCCGTCAAACAATTTAATGTGCAGCCAAGAATAGCGATGTTGTCTTATTCCAATTTTGGATCAAATGACGGTATAGTGCCTCAAAAAGTTCGGCAGGCGGTACAAATACTACATGAAAAACACAAGGATATTATTGTAGATGGCGAGATGCAAGCTAATTTTGCGATGAACCCAGACCTGTTGAAAGATAATTACCCGTTCAGTAGTTTGGTTGGCGCTCCTGCCAATGTTCTAATTTTCCCTAACCTGGAATCTGGTAATATAGCCTATAAGTTATTACAGGAATTGGGAGGCGCTGAGGCTGTTGGTCCAATCCTTTTGGGATTGAATAAGCCAGTGCATATATTGCAGCTAGGAAGTTCAGTTCGTGAAATTGTAAATATGGTTACCATTGCTGTTGTTGATGCTCAAACCAAAGAGGAGCAGAATTCGCCGGTTGTAACACGTGTGAAAAGTATTTTCAGGCGGGTTCTGAATGTAAAATAAATATCTTTAGTTTGATCATAATGGAAATAAATATTAGCCGATAATTGATATGTATGCATATATAGATGGTAAACTCGCATTCAAATGTCCAACTTATGTTGTAATTGATGCGGGTGGAATAGGGTTTCAAATAAATATATCACTCAATACCTATGGAGCCATACAGGATACGGAGCGATGTAAACTCTATACCTGGCTTCATGTAAAAGAAGATGGACATACCTTATATGGCTTTTATGAGGAAGGTGAACGACGTTTGTTTTTACATCTTATTTCTGTGTCGGGTATTGGCCCGAATACCGGAAGGATGATCTTATCTTCTATAACACCTTCAGAGATACAAACTGCTATTGTTCAGGGAGATGTTCCGCTGATTCAGAGAATAAAGGGTATTGGCCCTAAATCTGCACAGCGAATGATTCTTGAATTGCAGGATAAACTAAAGAAAGAAGGTCCTGATTCGTTGATCAACATGCCTAGTCATAATACAGCTAAGGATGAGGCATTGTCGGCGCTAGTGATGTTAGGATTTGCAAAAAATGTTGCTGAGAAATCATTGGATACGGCTATAAAAACTGGATCTGAAATTTTATCAGTAGAGCAATTAATAAAAATTGCGCTTAAAAATTTATAATTAACATCAACATAGTCTAGAAATTGAAGAGTGCAGCTACCTTTTGCCTGAAGAGTTTTATTTGTTTCTTCATTCTGCTTTTTGGAGGACAGGCTATTGCTCAAAATACCGCTGCTAAAAAGGATACCTCAAAACTTGTTTATCCTTTTCAAGATTCCAAAACTCTGCAGTTAAAAAAGCAGGCTGGAATAGTTCTTCCCAATCCTTCCAATATTCAGCGCAGTGTAGAATTCGATCCCATATCAAAAAGATATATCATTCGCGAAAAAATAGGTGATCGTTTATACAGAGCTCCGCAATACCTCAGTATCGAAGAATATCAGAAATACGAGAATGAGCTTATCAAACGTAATTATTGGCGTGAGTTGGCAGATTTGCCACTTTCTGAGGCCCGTGAGCCTGGTTTCATACCTCCTGTAAAAATAAACAGCAAATCTTTTGAACGTATATTTGGCGGAAATACCATTGAAATACGACCTCAGGGATCTGCCGATCTTACCTTTTCAGGCCGTTTGAGTCGTAATGAGAATCCATTATTCAATGAACGTCAGCGTAAGCAAGGTAATTTCGACTTTGACCAGCGGATACAGATGAATGTTACCGGTCAGATTGGTGAGAAGATGAAAATCACCACTAATTATAATACCGAAGCTCAGTTTGATTTCGAAAATCAGGTTAAGCTGGATTATACAGGTAAAGATGATGAGATTATCCGGAAAATAGAGGCTGGTAATGTGAGTCTTCCATTAAGTTCATCACTGATAACGGGCAGTCAGGCTTTATTTGGATTGAAGACCCAGCTGCAGTTTGGCCGCTTAAATGTAACTAGTATTTTTTCGCAGCAAAAATCACAGCAGCGCGAAATAACGATCACAAACGGTTCGCAACAGAATGAATTTACAATCTCTGCAGATAATTATGAAACCAATAAGCATTATTTCCTGGCTCAATATTTCAGAAATAATTATAGTAAAGCATTAGAGAATATCCCGCTCAACAGTTCGAATGTTAATATTACAAAACTCGAAGTTTGGGTAACAAATAGAGCAAATACTGCTGCCAACTCAAGAGATGTTCTGGCATTGCTTGATTTAGGAGAGAACAGGGTTTACAATACCAATCAGGTTCAGGGAGGTGCAGGTTTCTCGGTTTATCCTGCCGGCTTTGCAGGCCCTGGTTTTGCCCAGCAATCGAATAATTTATTGCAGGTTTTGCCTCCGGGTGTTAGGCTCTCTAATTCCAATGCTGCGAATACATTTTTTCAGCCAGGTGGTGGAGGAACCGATAACTTTGCCAAGCTAACTTTTGCCCGTAACCTTACTGATAAAGAATATATATTGAATCCTCGTCTTGGCTATATTTCTTTGAATACAGCCTTGAATGCTGATGAAGTATTGGCCGTTGCATTTCGATATACAATTAATGGTGTTGAATATCAGGTGGGTGAGTTTTCTACCGATGTTCCTGTCAATAACTCAACTCCAGAAGTGCTGTATGTAAAGCTTTTGAAAAATGAAACACTCAAAACCAGCTTACCTTCCTGGGACTTGATGATGAAGAATATTTATACGTTGGGGGCCTATCAAGTAAGCCGTAACGACTTCAGATTAAATATTTTCAGGCTTGATGAGGAAACTGGTATTGAAAAACCCCAGATGACCGAAGGGAAGAATACAAAGGGCAAATTGTGGATCCAGATGACCAATTTGGATAATTTGAATCAGCAAAATGATAGAAAGCCTGATGGTTTTTTCGATTTTCTGGAGGGGATAACCATCGATCCGCTGAATGGCCGGATAACTTTCCCATTGGTTGAACCTTTTGGTGCCGACTTGGCAAAGCGATTTGATCCGGTTACAGAGAGAAATCTGATCAATAAATATGTTTATCAGCCTCTGTATGATTCTACAAAAGTTATTGCACAGCAATTGTTTGCAAAGCTAAATAGATACCAGATCAGAGGTACGTATCAGTCGCAGGGCGGTTCGGAATTTCAGTTAAATGCTATTAATATTCCGCCAGGGTCTGTTCAGGTTATTGCCGGTACTTTGCCTTTGCAAGAGGGCGTAGATTTTACGGTTGATTACAATATAGGTTTAGTTAGGATCTTAAATCAGGCATTATTAAATTCTGGGCAACAAATCAGGATCAAAATGGAGAATAATGAACTCTTTGGTCTGCAGCAAAGATCCCTCACCGGTTCAAGGTTTGACTACCGGGTAAATAATAAGCTTAATCTGGGGGGTACTTTCCTGAATCTTACCGAAAAGCCACTTACACAAAAAGTGAATATCGGTGAGGAAGCTATTTCTAATACTATTTGGGGGCTTGATGTCAATTACAGTTCCCCCTCTAGGTGGCTTACCCGAATGGTCGATAAGATCCCATTCATTAATACAAAAGAGGCATCGAGCATCACATTTTCAGGTGAATATGCTCAGCTTGTTCCCGGACACCCAAGAGCGTTAAACTTTGCCGGTAGCCGGAATGGAGCAAGTTATTTAGATGATTTTGAGGCCAGTCGATCTTTAATTGATATTAAAAGTGCCATCTCATGGCAAATATCAGGAACTCCACAGCAATTTCCTGAATCGAGACTTAATAATGACCTTTCCTATGGTTTTAATAGGGCGCGATTAGCCTTTTATAATATTGATCCCATTTTTTTTATTACCGGTAATTCTCTTACTCCTGATAATATCCGCAGAGATAAAAATGAATTATCAAACCATTATGTACGACAGGTTTTTGAGCGGGAGGTTTTTCCTTTTAAGGAATCCAATACTGGGCAGGCTATAATTTTGCCAACCTTTGATCTTGCCTATTATCCCACTGAAAGGGGCCCATATAATTTTACTACAACGGGCTTAACTCAAAATGGGAGTCTGGCTAATCCAAGAAGCAGGTGGGGTGGAATTTTCAGAAAGTTAGAAACGAATGATTTTGAAGCACTGAACATTGAATTCATTGAATTGTGGATGCTCGATCCTTTTATTTATAACAAAACCAGTAGGGGTGGTGACCTATATTTTAACCTAGGGAATATCACTGAGGATATTTTGAAGGATGGAAGAAAAAGTCTGGAAAATGGATTGCCAGCAGATGGTAGTACGGCAAAAACAGATCCTACAACCTGGGGGCGAGTTCCAAAACTTCAGCCGGTTATTCAGGCTTTCGACAATAACCCAACATCTAGACAATTTCAGGATGTAGGACTCGACGGTGTGAGCTCTGTGGATGAACGCCAGCAGTTCAGCTCATTTCTAAATCAGGTGAAAGCAAGTGTTAACCCACAAGTGGGCTCTATTCTTGAAAGTGATCCATCTTCAGATGATTACCAGTATTACCGTGGCTCAAATCTTGATCAGGCAAATGCAGGGATCCTAAAAAGATATGAAAAGTATAATAATCCGGAAGGAAACTCCAAAACTTCTCAACAGTCTTTAGATCAAACCGGAATTGAAAATACCGCGGCTACTGCATTCCCTGATGGGGAAGATATAAATCGTGATAATAATTCAACCCAGGCAGATGAATATTATCAGTACAAGTTATCGATACGCCCGCAGGATTTGCAGAGCGTTGGAAGCAACTATATCTCTGATATCGTTTCTGCCTCCGTCAAACTAGCAAATGGTAAACAAGAAACCGTGAGATGGATACAATTCAAAATACCAATTGCTAATTATATTCAAAAGGTTGGTAATATTGAAGATTTTAAATCCATTAGATTTATCAGGATGTTCACAACCGATTTTGCTGATACTACGGTTATGCGTATGGCAAAATTGCAATTAGTAAGAGGTGAGTGGAGAAGATATAATTCAGAAAATAACCCGACCAAATTAATTACTGATCCTGCCTTAATCAATCCGGGGTTAGATAATTCTGTGATCGATGTAAGTGCGGTGAACATAGAAGAAAATGGAAAGCGTACACCTATCCCTTATGTTCTTCCTCCGGGTATTATCCGAGAAATCGACTTTACAAATTTCCGTGGCGAATCTCGTCAAAATGAGCAATCACTTGCATTAAGTGTTAAGAATCTTAGAGACGGTTATGGTCGTGCAACTTTCCGTACAACATCGAATGATTTCCGATCATACAGGCGAATGGAAATGTTCATTCATGCTGAAGGTGATCAGCTAAGAGATAATGACCTTCGTGCATTCCTTCGGGTGGGAACTGATAATCAGGATAATTACTATGATTACGATATTCCATTGAAAGTAACGAATCCGGGCACGAATGATCCTGGACTGATTTGGCCTGAACAGAATAAGCTGGATATAGAACTTAAGTTATTTCTTGAAGCTAAAGCTGCACGTAACAGGGCTGTGTTTAATGGACAGCCATGGCCAATAAATCGTCCATATATCTATCAGGATGGGGTAAATATCATTACTGTGAAAGGGCAGCCCGACTTGAGTAAGGTTCGTGTGTACATGCTGGGAGTGCGTAATCCCTTAAGAAATTCGGCAAATCCGCGGCTTGATGACGGCTTGGATAAGGCGGCACAGATCTGGTTCAATGAGTTGAGGCTAACTGATTTTGATGAAGGCGGCGGATGGGGAGCTACTGCCAGGATGAATGCAAAGCTTGCAGACTTTGCAGATATTACGATCTCCGGAAGTAAGAGCACCATTGGATTTGGTTCTATTGATCGTAAGGTAAGTGAGCGTAACCGCGAAGATGATGTTTTAATTGATGTATCAGGAAATGTTGAATTAGGTAAATTCTTTTCAGAGCGCTCCGGAATTAAAGTGCCTATGTTTGTGAATTTCTCTTCACAGGTTGGATCACCACAATATGATCCACGGAATCAGGATACCGAGTTTAAAACAACCTTAGAAAATTCCAGTAAACAGGAGCGCGATTCTCTTAAATTCATAACCGAAGATTTCACCTCCAGGAAAAGCATCAATTTTACGAATGTCCGTAAGATTAAGACAAATCCCGACAGTAAAACCCGATTGTGGGATATTGAAAACCTGAGTGCAACTTATGCTTTTAATGAATTCAATCATCGCGATTTTATTAATGAGGATAATATTCAGAAGACTTACCGTGCGGGCTTGCAGTACAATTATTCAAACCAGGCAAAGTCAATTACACCCTTTGAAAAGCTGATCAAGTCGAAAAGCCTTGCCCTAGTTCGTGATTTCAACTTTAGTCTGTTACCTTCCATCCTCAATTTTAACATAGATGTGAATCGATTGTATTCAGAGAATACGCTCAGAAATAATGACCCCAATAATTTTTTGCCAATAAATACCAATTTCAATAAGAATTTTCAGATGTCGCGTCTTTATGGGATCAGCTGGAACCTTACCCGATCTATGCAGATCGATTTTAACGCTACTAATTATTCAATCATTGATGAGCCTGAAGGCCGCATAAACGGACTCAAACGCGATACACTTTGGGAAAATTTGAAAAGCTTGGGTAGAACCACAGATTATGGCCATACCATGAACCTTACTTACAATGTTCCGATTAATAAAATACCTGGATTGGATTGGGTGACAATGGCAACGCGCTATGGTTCCGGATTTAACTGGCAAACAGAGCCCTTATTGACCTTGAATGACCCCAGTATTGATGTGGGAAATACCATTCAAAATTCACGAACCATACAACTCAATCCAAGTTTGAGTTTGGTTGCGCTTTATAATAAGTTTGGATTCATTCGAAGCATGAATAGTTCAGAAAAAAATCCTACTGCGGCCTTTTTTGTGAATTTGCTGACCAGTTTGAAAAATGTAACTGGAGCCTACACCAAAACCCAAGGCACCTTCCTTCCTGGGTATATACCTCAGACTGGTTTTATTGGTCAGAATATGAATTCTAGAGCTCCTGGATATGATTTTCTGTTTGGTGGTCAGAATGATATCAGAGGCCGGGCACTGGGAAGCGGCTGGATTACCAGAGACTCCTTGTTAAATCAATTATATATAAATACATCTAAAGAAGATCTCAATTTCAGAGGTTTAGTTGAACCGATCCGTGATTTGCGTATTGAATTAACAGCCTTAAAAAGTCAGAGCTTTAACTATTCCACCAATTTTAAGTTTCTGCCTTCCAGTAATAGCTTTGAGAATTTAAGTCCGGTAACTACCGGTGATTATACGATCTCCTATTTTTCATTGCGTACCGCTTTTAGTAAAGAAGATAAGACTAATAATTCATCTGCACTGTTCAGGCAATTTCAGCAAAACAGGTCAATTATTTCGAAAAGGCTGGGTGCAAACAATCCTAATTCTGTAGGTACAACAACTGGCTTTGCAGATGGGTATAACAAAAATTCGCAGGATGTATTGATTGCCTCATTCCTTGCAGCTTATACAGGAAAGGATGCAAAAACTATTGCTTTGAACCGTTTCCCAAAAATGCCGATTCCGAATTGGCGATTGAGCTATAATGGATTAACGAAATTTAGTTTGTTCAATGAGATTTTTACTTCTGTGGATATCAATCATGCTTACCGGTCAACGTATACCGTCAATGGTTTTAATTCTTTGGTTCGATATCAGGAGGTAAATGGAGGCGTGAATGTTAAAGATGCCAGTGGCAATTTCCTTCCTTTCTATCAGTTTTCACAGATCACCTTATTTGAGCAGTTTCTGCCTTTTCTTGGTGTTGATGTGCGACTTAAAAACAATATGACAATGAATGTGGAATACCGTAAATCGAGGGCATTGAGTTTTAGTCTTTCTAATGGTCAGCTGGCTCAGCAGAAGGAAAATAATGCAGTTTTCGGAATGGGATACCGCACCACTCAGTTTCGTTTTCCTTTCGGTTTGTTTAAGTCACTTAAGCTGGATAACGATATGAATTTTAAACTTGATTTTGCCTTAAGCGACAGGAAACTCATTATCTATCGTGCAGATCTTGACGATGCGGAAGTTTCATCAGGCGCGAAGAATATTACTGTTAGGCCTTCTGTAGATTATGTATTGAACCAGCGCTTCACCATGCGCCTATTTTATGATGGAAATATAACCCAGCCATATACTTCTCAAACCTTTAATACCTCTTTCAGTAATTTCGGAGTTAATTTGAGGTTTAACCTTTAATAGCGCGCTAGCGCACGCGTGTCGCGTGTGCTTTACTTTATTTATAATTCCTTTCCACATGCGGCACGCGTGTGCCAGCACAATTTCTCAACATCATCTACCTACAAAAAATTGGAAGTCTGCACAACTTAAAGTATTTTTGAAAAATAAAAATAAGAACAAAATGAGATTTCCTGCAGAATTAAAATATACCAAAGATCACGAATGGATACGCGTTGAAGGTAACCTGGCTTATGTTGGGATTACTGAATTTGCTCAGCATGAATTAGGGGATATTGTTTACGTTGATGTCAACACTTTGGGTAAAGAAGTAAGCCGTGAAGATGTATTCGGTACTGTTGAAGCAGTAAAAACAGTTTCAGATCTTTTTATGCCCCTTACCGGTAAAATTCTTGAAATTAATAAGAAACTTGATACTAACCCTGAGCTGGTTAACAGCGATCCATATGGAGATGGT
Organism: Pedobacter schmidteae; assembly: GCA_945901155.1. Classification (GTDB taxonomy): domain Bacteria; phylum Bacteroidota; class Bacteroidia; order Sphingobacteriales; family Sphingobacteriaceae; genus Daejeonella; species Daejeonella schmidteae_B. The sequence continues at coordinate 4,263 of CAMDKO010000025.1, read as the reverse complement.
TGGATGGTTAAGATGGAAATTTCAGATGCTTCTCAAGTTGAAGAGTTATTGTCTTCATCAGACTATGAAACTCAGATAGGAGTTTAATGCTAAAAACGTTAAGATTCCAGTATCTGTCTATTCTATGGGCAATTTTTGTGGTCATCGTATGTGAAATACCTACCGCTGATGTATCAGTTAGTAGTGGCTTTACTTTTTTTGAGGGCTTTGATAAATTAGCACATACTGGTTTCTTTTTTGTTTTGACAGTACTATTATTCCATGGTAAGATCAAGGAACAGGGAAGTTATACCTACCGGACTTTAACTATTTTTAAAATTTTAGGGATCACCTTTTTTCTGGGTGCTGCCATAGAGCTTTTGCAATTAGAGATATTTACCTATCGTTCGGCAGAATGGTGGGATCTGTTTGCAGATATGACCGGTGTAGGCATGGGTATTTTTGGGTATATATTTTTACATAGAGGGCAATTCGATGAAAAATAGAATTAAACTAGCTTTACTTATTGCTTTGTTCAGTCTAAGCTCCTGCAGTATTTTCAAAAAGGGTTGTAAATGTCCAAAGTTTATACAAGTCCATTCTCCAGTAAATCAGCCCTTTAGCAGATAGATTGTCTGATTAATCTAAAATAAAATTTTCTTATTTGGAATTAATTCAAATAAGCTTTATTTTTGATTAAGATTTAGACAGGGATATGAAGCTTTCACAATTTCTACCAGGGCAAACAGGCATAATTAAAGAATTTACTGATTTAGAGATGTCTGTTAAATTAATGGAAATGGGATGTTTACCAGGTGAATCTATCGTAGTTGAACGCTTAGCTCCACTTGGTGATCCTATGGCTATTACCGTTTCAGGATATCAGTTGAGCCTTAGAAAAAAAGAAGCTTCAACAATCATTATGCAATAATTTATAGGTGAACGGCGATTTAAAAGTTGCATTAGTTGGTAACCCCAACTCCGGAAAATCTACCCTATTTAATGTACTTACTGGTTTAAATCAGAAAATCGGTAATTTTCCCGGCGTTACAGTCGAAAAAAAGATCGGTTTTGTTAAACTTTCCGATCATCGCAACGCACAAATCACAGACCTTCCCGGAACCTATAGTATTTATCCAAAAAGTAGGGATGAAAGCATCGTAATGGATGTACTTGCTCATAAAAACGGTCCCGATTATCCCGAACTCATTGTATTTGTTGCCGATGCCTCTAATCTGAAAAGGAATCTACTTTTGTTTTCTCAGGTTGCTGATCTGAAGATCCCCATCATCATCGCTTTAAATATGATGGATATAGCCAGGCAATCAGGAATTGAAATTGCTATTGACGAGCTGGCTCAAAAGCTTGGTATTCAGGTTATTCCAATTTCTGCACGTAAACAGCAAGGTATTGATCGGCTAAAGGAAGCGATTCTAAACAGTACTTCAATTGCTTTACAATTACCTTCTATTGAGGTTGAGGCTATTGCGCCGTTGCTTATTCAGAAGATTCAAGATGAACTCAACATTGAGCATCCTTATATAGCACTTCAGCTGGCCCATCAGCATGAAGACATGCTCTTTTTATCCGATGAGCATAAAAAGAAAATTCAGGCACTCAGTCAGGAGTTTGACTTCCATTCCCAGAAATCGCAAGCTTCAGAAACTATCGCCAGATATAATTTTATCAATGATGTGCTGTTCGATACTGTTAAAATGAATTCTGATCCTAAACAGGAAACTTATAGTAACCGGATCGATAAAATATTGACCCATCGCATATTCGGATTTGCTATATTTTTTGCCATCCTTTTTTTGATATTCCAGTCCATTTTTGCATGGTCAGAGTATCCAATGTCGCTCATTGAGCAATTGTTCATGTGGCTCTCTGATATGGGGACTCAAATTCTGCCACCCGGACTATTAGCTGATCTTTTGATTGATGGAGTCCTTGCCGGATTAAGCGGAGTAATTATTTTTATTCCGCAAATTGCTATCCTGTTTGCCTTTATTTCTATTCTTGAAGATACTGGCTACATGTCGCGGGTAACCTTTATGATGGATAAGATTATGCGTAAGGTTGGTTTAAGTGGAAAATCAATAGTGCCATTGATTGGAGGCTTTGCCTGTGCAGTACCTTCAATCATGAGCGCTCGTAATATTGAGAGCTGGAAAGACCGGATGATCACCATTATGGTTACCCCATTGATAGCTTGCTCTGCCCGATTGCCAGTATATACCTTATTAATATCATTGGTTGTACCTGATGTAAAGCTTTGGGGCATTATCAATATGCAGGGAATTGTCCTAATGTCATTGTATGTATTCAGTATTGTTAGTGCCATACTGGTGGCCTTGGTGATGAAGCTGGTTATTAGGGCGAGAGAAAGAGGGTACTTCATTATGGAGCTTCCTGTATACCGTATACCCCGCTGGAATAATGTATTGCTAACGATGTATCGGAGTGTGAAGGCTTTTGTTTTTGAAGCCGGAAAGGTGATCATCGCTGTTTCAATTATTCTTTGGGTGCTTTCATCATTTGGTCCTTCTGATCGTTTTGATAAGATTGAAGCAAAGTATAGTTCTGAAACGATAAAACAACAATACCCGCAAGATGAGATTGACCGCTTGCAAGCTTCAGAAAAATTGGAAAATTCGTACGCCGGAATGTTAGGTAAAGCTATTGAGCCTGTTATCCGGCCAATTGGTTTTGATTGGAAAATCGGGATTGCCCTTATCACCTCTTTTGCAGCGCGTGAGGTTTTTGTTGGTACCATGGCAACAATTTACAGTGTAGATGGCGATGATACTCATGTTGAATCGGTACGTGAAAAAATGCAGTCGGCACGTAATCCTGATACCGGATTGCCCGTTTTTACCACGGCTGTAGCCTTTTCATTAATGATGTTCTACGCCTTTGCCATGCAATGTATGAGTACTATTGCGGTGGTATACCGTGAAACAAAAAGCTGGAAATGGCCAGCCATTCAATTTGTTTACCTGACCGGACTCGCTTATCTTGCAAGCTTTATTGTGTACAATCTTTTGAAGTAAATTGGATAAGATCAATGTCTTGAGTAATTACCTACCAGTGGATGCAGCACCTGTCATTGCGCGCTGGATAGATTATTTCAATTGTGAATTCAAGATCTCAAGAAACAGGAGTACCAAACATGGCGACTACCGCCATCCATTTAAAGATGCCGGACATCGTATTTCTGTTAACTATAACCTGAACCCTTACGCCTTTTTGATCACTACTGTTCATGAGTTTGCTCACCTGCTTACTTGGAATGAATATAAACGAAAAGCAAAACCTCACGGACAGGAATGGAAAAACAATTTCAAGAAGATGATGCGACCCTTCTTTGAACAATCTATTTTTCCGCCTGATATCAGGCAAGCCATAGTCAAATACCTCGAAAACCCGGCGGCTTCCAGTTGTACTGACCTGAACCTTTTCAGGATATTGAAGCAATACGACAAGAAACCCGAGGGAATAATTTCTGTTGAAAAACTTGCGATTAACGCTCTTTTCTCTATAAAAGGTGGACGCGTTTTCAGAAAAGAATCGCTGGTTAGAAAAAGATACCGCTGTGTGGAGATTAAAACTGGAGCGGTTTATTTGTTTCCTCCACTGGCCGAGGTAAGTATTGTAGCTGAAAGCTGAAAGCTTAAAGGCGCTATACAGGTGTCATCCTGAACAGCGTGAAGGAACATTGTTGTATGAATGTTACTTTGTTTTACCCGCTCATTGCCGCGGGGGTGGCTAGTGTCTTTTGTCTTGAAACAAAAGGCACCAATGCCGAAGCGCCCTTGCGCTGAGACCACGAAGACCTCTAAAAAACAATAAAAAAATCCTGAATACTTCAAGAAAGAACGATGCTTCCACCGCACAGGGCAAAACACCTGGCCCGCCGTTCTTTCGTCCCACCGCACGGGTATACTGCTTCATTTAGTATTTGTTTTCATTAGTCAAAATCTGACAGGGTACTAAGGTTAACGTTAGTGGGGGTTATGAACGTTCATCCACAAACGGCTACGTACAGGGCTTTGATTTTTGTATTGAAATGAAATTAGAGCTAACGCCCTGTCCAATGCCGCGCAAGATGGTTATGAAATTGCAGCACAATTATTTTTTATCCGCCACGCTTGCTCCAAAGGAGTCCTACGGACACAGACCTTTAATAACCGTTCTTCCGTCCCGATAGCTATCGGGAACAAGTGCGGCAATTACAGACCTAGCCCTCGCAGAACCTTTCATAGCAGCAGGCGTAGCGGTGGC
>CAMDKO010000024.1 GCA_945901155.1 Pedobacter schmidteae | reverse complement strand
CAAAGGTTTGGCACGATGTAAAATACTGCAGCGAGAAATGCAGAAAATTAAAGCACCTCAATGAATAAATCTGACACTTTCTCGATTATAAGTAAAGTCAAACAAATTCCTGTTTTATTCTATCTGGTAAAATGGCTATTCCTTTCTGCTATAGTTGGTATTCTGGCAGGATCTGCATCGGCATTCTTTTTAATTTTTTTGGATTGGGTAACAGAATGGAGAGAGAATCACCTTTGGATAATTGCTTTTTTACCTCTGGCAGGGCTGATTATTGGTCTAGCATACCACTATTGGGGAAAAGAAGTGGTCAATGGGAACAACCTATTACTAGAGGAATTTCATAGTCCGAAAAAGCTAATCCCCTTTAAAATGGTTCCGCTTGTTTTATTCGGGACCCTAATTACTCATCTTTTTGGAGGTTCAGCAGGTCGAGAAGGAACAGCAGTTCAAATGGGGGCAGCCATTTCAGACCAATTCAGCAAATTGTTCAGATTAAATGAAAACGATCGAAAAATCCTGCTAATTATCGGTATCAGTGCAGGTTTTGCCGCAGTATTTGGCACTCCACTTGCCGGAGCTGTATTTGCATTAGAAGTAATGTTCTTTGGCAAAATAAAATCAGATGCCCTACTACCAAGCCTGATCACCGCTTTAATTGCTCATTTTTCATGTACTGCATGGAATGTTTCACACACCCAATATAGTATTCCAACTGTACCTGAAATAAATATGATAAACCTTTTTTGGGCGGCGCTTACCGGTATAATTTTTGGACTAAGCTCCTGGTTATTTTCAAAATCGATGCATTTCTGGACTAAGCTCTTTGCATCGATCATCAAATATGCCCCATTCAGACCATTGATTGGCGGTATTATTATTGCCATTGCCATATTCCTGATTGGAAATACCAAATATATCGGATTAGGAATTCCAGTTGTTATAAGTGCTTTCAGTGAAAATCTAAATTCTTATGACTTTCTACTCAAAATCCTATTTACAACATTTACCATTGGCGCTGGTTTTAAAGGAGGTGAAGTTACTCCACTTTTCTTTATTGGAGCAACTCTTGGAAATGCATTGGTGTGGTTTGTGCCCTTACCTGTAGCCTTACTTGCAGGAATGGGTTTTGCTGCTGTATTCTCAGGAGCAAGCAATACCCCTATTGCCTGCACCTTGATGGGAATAGAATTATTTGGCATTGAAAGCGCAATTTTTATAGGTATAGCCTGTTTAATTTCATACTTTTTTTCGGGACATACCGGAATTTATACTTCTCAAATACAGCGAGGGCCAAAATATTATATTCATAGGCAGTTAAAGTCAACGTTCAATTTTGTGTAGCTTACGTATATTAGAATAAATGAAAGAAATCAAAGCCATAATCAAAGCATATGATGAGTTAGATAGATCCCTTGCGCGCGCAGCCATCGCTACTGTGGTGCGTGTTGAAGGATCTTCTTATCGCCGCACAGGTGCGCGCATGCTGGTTTTAGATAATGGCCAATGGGTTGGTGGAATCAGCGGTGGCTGCCTAGAGGGCGATGCGCTTAAGCGAGCACGCTTAGCCATTAACAACTCACATCCTACCCTAATCACCTATGATACCAGTGAAGATGACCCACATCAAATTGGGGTTGGATTAGGTTGCAATGGAATTATTGATGTACTGTTTTGTCCACTTGATTTTAACGACACAAACAATCCATTAGAAGTATTAAAATCCTGTATTTTATCTAACCGGGAAACTCATATCCTGATCACCGTCACTGCAATTAATTGCGATTTTGGGGATGTGAATCCTGGTCAGCTGATTCACTATAAAGGCCCTGAAAGCCTTGCCCTGTTTAGAAATACAGATCTTGAAAAATCTTTAGAACAGGCAGTAAAGCAACAAATAGTAGATAAAAAATCAGGTTCTTTAAGCATTAAAGCAGCGGATGGCAAAAGTCTGGCCGTGTTTATTGAGATTCTGCCACCAGAGCTCCATTTGGTTTTGATAGGGCATCAATACGACGTTTATCCCATGTGCCGCCTGTTAAAAGAGATTGGATGGAGGGTTAGTATTGTGGCCGAATTAATCAAAATCAATACTAAAATAGCTGCACTTGCAGATCAAATTATTGAACCCTCAGCATTTCCTGAAATGCTGATTGATGAACATACAGCAATCATTTTGATGTCGCATGACTATAAAACGGATATGCTAAATTTACCCAAAGCACTCCAAACGGCTGCTCCATTCATTGGAATGCTTGGCCCCAAAATACGTTCCGAAAAAATCTGGAAAGAACTAGCTGAACATGGCCAGCCAATAACTGAATCAGAAATGGACCGGATCTATGCCCCATTGGGACTGGATATTGGGGCACAAACCCCTGAAGAGATTGCTTTATCATTAGCTGCAGGCATCCGCGCAGCCTTTGCTCAAAGAGATGGTTCTTTTTTGAAGTACAGAACATCCCCAATTCACCCTAGAAGTTAAAAATGGCGCCTCAGCATAGTCAACCTTCTGGCATTGCAATTATCATTCTGGCAGCAGGTAGATCAGCACGTCTTGGCAGCCCAAAACAACTCTTGAGCTACCGAGGCAAAACACTGTTGCAACATACTATTGATACTACTCTTGAAAGCATGGCAAGTCCAATCCTAGTGGTATTGGGCTCTGGAAAGGACGCCATAAGAAAGGAACTAAAGCAGACACAGATCTTGATCCTAGAAAACAGCTCCTGGGAAAGCGGAATGGCCTCTTCCATATCCTGCGGAATAAATCATCTCCAAATCATTGCCCCTGAATCAAAAGCTGTGATTCTGATGGTATGCGATCAGCCCTTTGTAAGTGCCCAACTCCTGAATGATCTGATCAATAAACATAAATACTCCAAACAATCTATTGTTGCCAGCAGCTATGCAGATACTCTGGGCACTCCGGCCTTATTTCATAAAAGCCTTTTTGTTGAACTTTTGGCGTTGCAAGGAGAAAGTGGTGCAAAATCATTGATCAAAAAATATAATCAGCAAACGGCATTTGTTTGCTTTGATCAAGGGAGTATTGACATTGATACAAGAGAAAATTATAGGAATTTGCCTAAATAAACTACTTTTATACATGCTTGTTGATTCTTTTAACCGCGTTCATAATTACCTGAGGATATCCCTTACAGATAACTGCAATTTACGTTGCTTTTACTGTATGCCTGAAGAGGACTATGAATTTACCCCTCATTCAAGGCTTATGCAGCCTGATGAAATAGAATCGCTGGCAAAGATTTTTGTGCAAAATGGAGTAAATAAAATCCGTTTAACGGGAGGTGAACCTTTAGTCAGAAAAGATGCAGCAGACATTATTTTAAGGCTTTCAAAACTACCCGTTTCATTAACTCTTACAACCAATGCAACCCGCCTTCATGATTTTGCAGATGTTCTTCAGGAAGCAAAAGTAAGTTCGTTGAATATTAGTCTAGATACGCTTGATCCCGATAAATTTAAGATCATTACCCGCCGTGATGGGTTTCAAAAAGTGATGGATAATATTCATTTAATGATTCAAAGAAATCTGCATGTAAAGGTAAATGTGGTAGTCATGAAGGGTATAAATGATCATGAAATCACTGATTTTGTTGCATGGACTAAAGATTTACCGGTACATGTTCGCTTTATTGAATTCATGCCTTTTGAAGGTAACCGCTGGAGCAGTAACCAGGTATTCACCATGGAACAAATGCTGGAAGTGATTGGGCGTAACTATACCCCTGCCCCACTAAAGAATGACTTCCATGATACCGCTAAAAAATATAGCATTGATGGACATAAAGGCACTTTTGCAATTATCAGCACCATGAGCTCACCATTTTGCAGTGGATGCAACCGAATGCGCCTGACCGCCGATGGTAAAATGAAAAATTGCCTCTTTTCTCAAAAAGAAACTGACCTGCTCACAGCACTCAGAAATGGTGAAGATGTTTTACCTCTTATTCAAGAAAGTATTGCTTCAAAGGCAAAAGAACTGGGCGGGCAATTCACTAAAGATTTTGAAAATATCCATACCGAAGACCTTCATAATAGAACCATGATCAGTATTGGGGGCTAGCGCTTGTATAACATTACTATAGACTTTGATATTACCTTTCCAATTGATTATACGCAATATTTTATCGAAATTCACCAGCTGTTAGTTCTAAATAAACTTGGATGGCCATAGAATTTATACCTGTTTCAGAAGCAAAAAAACTCATAACTGATACCATAATACCCCTGCTTCCTATCAAGGTATCCTTAAATGAAGCTGCAGGATTGGTTCTTGCACAAGATATTTTTTCAATATCCGATGTTCCCCCATTTAATCAATCGTCGATGGATGGATATGCATTAAATTTTGAAGGCTGGCAAAAAAGCACATCACTCTTGATCGATGGTACTGCTCAGGCTGGTTTGGCAGAGTCTATCCCATTGGAACCCAAAAATGCCCGCAGAATATTTACTGGTGCAGCTGTTCCTCCTGGAGCAGATACCGTAGTCATGCAAGAAAAGACTAGCGTGAACGAAACCAAATTGACCATAACAGACCAAAATATTACAGCCGGTCTCCATGTCAGAATGAAAGGTTCTGAAGCAACAGCTGGAGAACTAGCCCTCGAAAAAAATTGTCTTTTAACTCCTGCAGCAATCGGATTTATTGCCGGACTAGGTATCCATGAACTATTGGTATTTCCCCAGCCATCTGTCAGCATCATACTAACAGGAAATGAACTTCAGCAACCGGGGGTACCCTTAGCGCATGGACAGGTCTATGAATCAAATTCATTCGCATTAAAAGCTGCATTAAATCAGACAGGTATCTTTACAGTTAATATTTTATCTTCAGAAGATACTCTTGAAACACTAACTTCGGTTTTAAGTAATGCCCTGCAGCAAAGTGATTTAATATTGCTAACCGGAGGAGTAAGTGTTGGCGATTATGACTTTGTAATCAGAGCAGCAGAAGCTAATGGAATAGAACAAATATTTCATAAAATCAAACAAAAACCAGGAAAACCCATTTACTTTGGTAAAAAAGGCAAAAAGTACATTTTTGGTCTTCCAGGCAATCCAGGATCGGTAATGAGTTGCTTTTATGAATATGTTTACCTAGCCATTGGATTATTAAACAACAGAAAAATAGACTTAAAACAGATACAAGCACCAATCAACTCAGCACAAAAAAAAGCTCCTGGATTGACTCACTTTTTAAAGGGTTTTTATGATGGATATATGGTTCATGACCTTAAAGCGCAGGAATCCTTCAGGCTAAGTTCATTTGCTAAGGCTAATTGCCTGATCAAACTGGAAGATGATCAAACAGAGATCAAAGAGGGTCAAATGGTTGAAATCCATATGCTACCGCCAATTCAATAACATGGAAAGTATCTATATCTTTTATCTGCTCTTATTTATTGTAGCCTTTCTATATTCTTCTGTGGGGCATGGAGGAGCGAGCGGTTATCTCGCTCTAATGGCTATTTATGCCTTTTCGCCAGAAGTCATGAAGCCAACTGCGCTAATGCTGAACCTATTTGTTTCACTTACTTCATTTATTCAATTTTACCGGGGTAAGCACTTTAAATGGAATATATTTCTACCACTTGCACTTGCATCTATTCCGATGGCATTTATTGGCGGGCTCATCACCATGGAGGCAGATTTTTATAAAAAAACATTAGGTCTTCTACTGTTAATCCCGGTCATACGCTTTCTGTTTTTTAAAAATAGTACTCCAGAAGAGTTAAAGAAAAATTCGATAGGGCTATCTATTGGTATTGGATCTGTTATTGGACTTCTTTCAGGATTAATTGGCATCGGTGGTGGGATCATACTTTCTCCTGTTTTACTATTGCTTAAATGGACAGATCAGAAACAAACTGCCGCAATAAGTGCATTATTTATTTTCGTAAATTCGTTTTCTGGTTTGTCTGGCCACTTGACTAAAGGCTTAAATTTTAGTCCAGATATGATCAGCTATGTAGCCATAGCTTTTGCAGGAGGCCTTTTTGGCTCCTATTTCGGTTCATTGAAGTTCAATCAAAACATATTAAAGAATACGCTGGCAATAGTACTCCTGGTAGCCGGAATAAAACTGATCTTTACATAATTAAACAGGTTGATATGCAGGTACAAATTATGTTTTTTGGACAATTAACAGATATTACCGGAACTCCGGAACTAATTCTTTACGATATTCCCGATACCGATACCCTTCAGGAAACTTTACATCAATTGTATCCAGCACTGGCTCAAACAAAATATGCGATTGCGATGAATAAAAAGACCATTCAGGGCAAGTCAATTCTTAGCGGCGATACTACGATTGCATTATTGCCACCTTTTTCAGGAGGATAAAATGAGCAAGCTAGCAGAGAACGAAAGATATCAGCGCCAAATCTCCCTAAAAGAACTGGGCGAAAACGGTCAGCAAAAATTGAAAAATTCAAAAGTACTGGTTGTTGGAGCCGGAGGGTTGGGCTGCCCGGCTTTACTTTACCTAGCAGGTGCTGGTATTGGACACATCGGAATTGTAGATTTCGATCTGGTTTCACTTAGCAATCTACACCGTCAGGTGCTGTTTTCTGTTCATGATATCGGCCTTTCAAAATCATTGAGAGCCGGCGATATTCTGGGAAAGCTGAATCCAGATATTGAAATTGAAGTATTTAATCAGAAACTCGACAATTCTAATGCACTAGAAATCCTTGCAGGTTTTGATATCATTCTAGATGGCACCGACAATTTTGCGAGCAGATATTTGATCAACGATGCCTGTGTATTATTGAATAAAACTCTTGTTTATGGCGCTATTTCGCGTTTTGAAGGGCAGCTAGCTGTATTTAACAAAGCTTCTATTCGTGCAGAAATACCGGCTAATTACCGCGACCTGTTCCCCCTGCCTCCCGCAGATAATGAGGTTTTAAATTGTGAAGAAGCAGGCGTTATTGGAGTACTTCCAGGAATTATAGGAACCATGATGGCCAATGAAACCATCAAAGTAATCACTGGAATTGGCGAACCTCTACTTAACCGCTTACTCACCTATAATTCTCTGAATAATCGGTTTTTTGAGATGGACTTAGTGGTCATGCCCGAAACAAAAAGCATGATTCCTGCAAATTCAGATTCATTCAAAGCATTTAACTACCATTGGTTTTGCAATATAAATTCGAATTTCGAACTAAATCAGGATGATTTTGAACGTATCATGAATGATCAAGATATTCAGATTGTGGATGTGAGAGAACAGGGTGAGAAACCGTTAATCGATGATTTTAAACATATTCATATTCCGTTGAGCCATCTTAAAGAACAAATTCCAGATATGGATGCACAAACCATTGTACTTTTTTGCCAGTCGGGTAAGCGAAGTTTAAGTGCAGCCGAGTTGCTAAGTAAACATTATGGTCAATCAAGGAAAATATATAGTTTAAAGGATGGGATTGCCGGTTGGCAAAAAAATAAATAGTTTAGGTATGTCAGAAAGAAAACCAAAAAATATTTTCCAGCAGGGTGCAATTCCTGCTACATTTATTTCAGAAAGCATTCAAAAGCATAGCTCCCAAACTGCCATAGGCGGCCACAGCATTTTTCTAGGACAGGTAAGGGCTGATGAAACAGAAAACGGAAAGGTCAAAGCCATTGATTTTACTGCCTTTGAAGATATGGCACATGAAAAAATGCACCTGATCCGCGAAGATATTTTCGCTAAATATCCGCTCACCTGCATGCATGTTTATCATAGCCTTGGCCAAGTGCAGTCGGGCGAGATCTGCCTCTTTGTATTTACCTCATCGGCTCACCGAAAAGCTGCAATGGATGCCTGCCAAGAAACTGTGGAAAGACTAAAAGCTGAATTACCGATTTGGGGAAAAGAGATCATGGAAAACGATGAGCATCAATGGAAAGTGAATAAATGATCGGTTATCTGTTAACTGTTGTCTGGCTAACGTTTTAAAGGTGTTGTCTGTTGTCTGGCTAACGTACCCAATCTAATAACTGATAACTGATAACTGATAACTGATAACTGATAACCGATAACCGATAACCGATAACTAAAGACCTACCTTTACACGAGCGGATGAATCCGAAAAAAACATAATTAAACTTAAATGAATGAACATGGAAATAACTAAAGATCTGAGGCTTGCAGTACTTATTGATGCCGATAATGTACCTTATGCCAATGTCAGGCCCATGTTTCAGGAAATAGCTAAATACGGTACTCCTACTTTTAAACGGATTTATGCCGACTGGACAAAACCAACAGTTTCTGGTTGGAAAAAAGTACTTCTTGAAAATGCGATTACCCCCATTCAGCAGTATAGTTATTCAACCGGAAAAAATGCAAGCGACAGCGCCATGATTATCGATGCCATGGATATTTTATATTCTGGCAAGGTAGATGGTTTTTGTATCGTATCTAGCGATAGTGATTTTACCAGACTTGCTACCCGTTTAAGAGAAGCCGGAATGATGGTAATTGGAATTGGTGAAAAGAAAACTTTAATTCCCTTTATCACAGCATGTGATAAATTCATTTATATCGAGATTCTGAACGCTGATGAAACGGAAGCTACAACTGATGAATCACATTCTATAAAAAAGTCGAAGAAAACAATCAAAAAAAATACTGCTCCTTTAAATAATATAGACAAGGAATTGATCAAACTGATCAGCGATAGCATTTCTGATCTAGAGGATGAAAATGGTTGGGCATACCTTGGAAATCTAGGTAATCTTCTGCTCAAAAAGAAGCCTGATTTTGATTCCAGAAATTACAATTACCCTAAACTTCATCCACTGATCAAGAGTTTGAATAAGTTTGAATTCGATGAACGTGTTTCTGGGAAAGGGAATATAAAGCACGTTTACATCAAAATAAAAGGGAATTAGTAATTAGCAGATATCACTCTGCTAAGAAATTAAGATATTAAGCAGTCTTAATGTGGAGGATGTTCATATATTGTCATGAAATTTGCGATTTCATTTCCTTACAACACCCAAAATAATATCTTTGTTAAAATTCAAATCCATTGAAAAAACGTATCGCCATTTTTGCTTCCGGTTCCGGATCTAATGCCCAGAAGATCATGGAATATTTTAAGAAACACCAGGATGCAGAGATCGCTATTGTTTTGACAAACAATTCTGAGGCTTACGTGCTACAACGAGCAGATAATTTTGAAATTCCCTCTCACATTTTCGATAAGCATGAGTTCTACAAAACGGATGATATTGTTAAACTTTTAAAAAATCTGCAGATCAACCTTATTGTATTGGCCGGCTTTTTATGGCTTATTCCAGATAATCTGTTAAAAGCATTCCCAAATAAGATCATCAATATCCATCCTGCCCTACTCCCTAAATATGGAGGCAAAGGTATGTATGGTGATAAAGTACATCAGGCAATATTAGACGCCGGAGAAGAAGAATCTGGAATTACTATTCATTACATCAATGAACAATTTGATGAAGGTGAGTCAATCCATCAATCACGTTTTAAAATTGAACAAGGCGATGATATTGAAATGATCAAATTCAAAGGTCAGCAGCTTGAGCATCTGCATTATCCCAAGGTGGTTGAGCAATTACTGAAAAAGATGAAGATTTAGGGGAAGCGGAAAGTTATAAGTTGTAAGTTATAAGTTGTAAGTGTAAAGCTAAAGATCAAAGACCCTGCTAATTTCTAATCCTTTCTGTCTTTTTTAATAATTTTCCAATTTTTTTAAATCGCTTCAAGCATTATTCCTTAATCTTTTACTTTTTTGCTTCAAGCTTTATGCTTTTACCTTTAAGCTTTTTCACCTAATTTTTTAACACCAAACCGATCAAAAAAACTATCTTTGCGGCTTAAAACCTTATCCTCAATGAGCCATTCTGTTAAGATCAAAAATGCCTTAATTTCTGTCTACTACAAAGATAATTTAGCACCGCTAATTCAACAACTGAATGAACAGGGTGTTGTTTTTTATTCGACCGGTGGAACTGAAAAATTTATTCGCGAACTCGGCATTGATGTAATAGCAGTTGAAGACCTGACAGGTTATCCATCCATACTTGGCGGAAGGGTAAAAACGCTCCATCCAAAAGTATTTGGTGGAATCTTAAACCGCAGAGTGAATAAAGAAGATCAGGTACAGATCGCAGAATACGAAATACCTGAGATCGACCTTGTGATTGTAGATCTATACCCTTTTGAAGAAACGGTAAACTCTGGTGCAAGCCAAGAAGACATTATTGAAAAGATAGATATTGGCGGTATCTCTTTAATACGAGCTGCAGCAAAGAACTTTAATGACGTAGTAATCATAGCATCAAAAGATGATTATAAAACATTGAGTGATATTCTTTCTGAAAATAATGGATATACCCATTTAAGTCATCGTAAATCATTTGCACGCCAAGCATTTAACATTTCATCTCATTACGATACTGCGATATTTAATTATTTCAATCAAGAAGATCCTTTAACTGTATTTAAATGCAGTGAGCAAAAAGTAAGTACCCTGCGCTATGGAGAAAATCCACACCAGAAAGGCGTTTTTTATGGGAATTTAGATGCGATGTTTGAAAAACTGAATGGCAAAGAACTATCCTACAATAATCTAGTAGATGTGGATGCCGCTGTAGCTCTGATTGATGAATTTGAAAATCCAACATTTGCCATATTAAAGCATACCAATGCCTGTGGCATAGCTTCAAGCGATTCTATTCTGAATGCTTGGAAAACCGCCTTGGCCTGTGATCCGGTTTCGGCCTTTGGAGGTGTATTAATCTGTAATCGTGAAATTGATGAAGAAACCGCAAAGGAAATAAGTAATTTATTTTTTGAAGTCTTAATCGCTCCATCATTTAGCGAGGGCGCAAAACAATTATTGTCAGGAAAAAAGAATCGTATCCTATTAAAAAGAAACAACGTAAAACTTCCTGCAAAGCAATTCAAAACATTATTGAATGGCGTAATTGAACAGGATAAAGATCTTTTAATGGAAACTGCAGATCAGATGATTGCTGTTACCAATTGCAAGCCAACACAAGAGCAATTAAATGACTTGGTTTTCGCAAACAAAATAGTTAAACACACCAAATCAAATACCATTGTACTTGCAAAAGATGGCCGTTTAATTTCAAGTGGTGTAGGTCAAACTTCAAGAGTTGATGCATTACAACAGGCAATAGTCAAAGCAAAAGCATTTAATTTCAGTATTGAAGGAAGTGTAATGGCATCCGATGCCTTCTTTCCATTCCCTGATTGCGTTGAAATTGCAGCTGAAGCAGGTGTAGTAATGATTTTACAGCCCGGAGGATCTATAAAAGATCAGGAATCAATTGATATGGCAAATGATAAAGGTATTGGAATGGTTACCACTGGAATCAGACACTTTAAACATTAATAAATAATGATTATTTTGAAAATGAACTGTCATCATCATAATAATCATTCACAAAAAGAGCTTATCTTAGCATAGTTTTTATCACTTTAACTATTAAGAATGGGATTATTTAATTGGTTTACACAAGAGATTGCCATTGACCTTGGCACCGCAAATACGCTGATCATACATAATGATAAAGTTGTAGTTGATGAACCTTCAATTGTAGCTTTTGATCGAACCACCAATAAGGTTATTGCAATAGGCAAGCAAGCCATGCAAATGGAAGGAAAAACGCATGATAATATCCGGACAGTAAGACCACTTAAAGATGGTGTTATCGCAGATTTCAATGCAGCTGAATACATGATTCGCGGAATGATCAAAATGATCAATAATGGTAAAGGATGGTTTTTCCCTTCTTTACGTATGGTGATCTGCATCCCATCTGGTATTACAGAAGTTGAAAAACGAGCAGTTCGAGATTCTGCCGAGATTGCAGGAGCCAAAGAAGTTTACCTAATTCATGAGCCTATGGCTGCAGCGGTAGGTATCGGAATAGATGTAGAAGAACCAATGGGAAATATGATCATTGATATTGGTGGTGGTACCACAGAGATAGCAGTTATTGCCCTTTCCGGGATTGTATGTGATCAATCTATCCGTGTGGCCGGAGATAACTTTGATAGTGATATCGTTCAATATATCCGCAGGCAACATAATATTATGATCGGTGATCGTACTGCAGAAAAAATTAAAATTGAAGTTGGTGCAGCATTGCCTGAACTTTCAGATCCACCCGCAGATTTTGCTGTACAAGGTCGCGACTTAATGACTGGAGTTCCTAAGCAAATTACTGTTTCTTATACTGAGATAGCACATTGCCTGGATAAATCCATATCTAAGATTGAAGAGGCCATATTAAAAGCTCTGGAAATTACCCCTCCTGAACTTTCAGCTGATATCTATCAAACAGGAATTTACTTAACAGGAGGAGGAGCATTATTGCGGGGCCTAGATAAAAGAATATCTTCCAAAACAAAATTACCTGTTCATGTTGCCGAAGATCCATTGCGCGCGGTAGTTCGTGGAACAGGAATAGCACTGAAGAATATTGGAAATTTTAAATTTTTATTGCAGTAAGTTTAGTAAGTAATAAGTTGTAGGTTATAAGTAATAAGTTGTAAGTAGTAACTGACAACTGAAATAAAGAACAAAGACTGTGTGGTACTAATTTGAGATTTACTAATTTTTCAGACTTCATACTTCAGACAACAGACAACTGATAACAGAACAAAGAACAAAGAACAAATACTGTGTAGTGCTAATTTGAGATTTACTACTTTTTCATACTTCAGACAACAGACAACAGACAACTGATAACAGAACAAAGAACAAAGAACAAAGACTGTGTAGTGCTAATTTGAGATTTACTACTTTTTCAGACTTCAGACTTCAGACTTCATACCTCAGACTTCAGACCTCAGATAACCGATAACCGATAACTCATTAATAACCCATGCGTAACCTCTGGCTTTTCATCGGCAAATACAACGCATTTTTTCTATTGATCATATTTTTTACTATTTCCCTGATTCTTCTGGTTAAGCATAATTCATTCCAGCATGCACGTGTTTGGAATTCATCAAACCAACTGGTGGGCAGGTCTTATGAACGGATAAATGAAATTAACAGTTACCTTAAGCTTAGGAAAACCAATGATAGTCTTGCCGCAGAAAATGCCAGACTCAGAAATCAGCTAGCTACATCCTTTACCAGCGATAGCATTAAACAGGGAACAGTTCGCGATACTACCCTAAAACAGCAATACACCTATACTGTTGCTACAGTAATCAATAACTCCGTGCATCAAAAGAATAATTATTTGACCATTAATCGTGGTTCAAAACATGGTATAAGCAAAGGAATGGGGGTTACTTCTGCTAAAGGAATTGTAGGCATTGTACTTAATGTAAATGAGAATTTTTCTACCATTCGCTCCTTACTTCATTCTGAAACAAAAGTAAGTGCAAATGTGAATGGCAGTATCGGCTCAATAGTTTGGGGGGAAGGAAATTATGACCCCAGATTTGCCTATTTAAAAGATATTCAAAGTCACTTGAATATAAAAAAAGGAAACCGAGTGGTTACATCCGAGTTTTCTATGTTTCCTCAGGGAACTGCTATTGGTTATGTAGCTGAAACCAGAACCAGTAAAGGCGACAATTCACTTGATATTAAAATTAAATTAGATACAGATTTTGCGACCTTAGATTATGTGTATGTGATTAACAACATTTTATCCGCACAGCAATTGTCTTTAGAAGCTCAAAATAAAATTGAATAATGGTACGAGTCGTAATAACCAATAGTATCCGTTTTGTTTTGCTAATGGCCACACAGGTTTTTCTACTGAAAAATATTGGTTATTATAACCTCAGCATACCCTATCTGTACATACTTTTTATTCTAACTCTTCCATTTGGAATACCCAATTACTTGCTCTTCTTACTCGCCTTCTTCACAGGATTAACGATTGATTTTTATTATGATTCTCTTGGGCTAAATGCAGCTGCCTGCACAGTATTGGCCTTTGTAAGGATCCTATTTATTAACTTAACCGTTCAGAGGGATGGATTTGATAATGAACCTGAACCGAGTCTTGGTATCATGGGCTTTCAATGGTTTATTTTTTATGCCTTTATTTTGACCTTTTTTCATCACTTTATTCTGTTCACTTTTGAAAGTTTTAAATTTTCAGAATTAGGATATACCTTCATTCGTATACTAATGAGTACGCTGTTCACAGTTTCCCTGATGCTCATTACAGAATTTGCCTTCTTTCATAAAAAAGTACGCTAATTTAACTAGTAATACCGCCCATATTTCTTGATTTTGGGCAGCAAATAAGTATTCGAACCGTACTGATCATTGGAATCATAAAAATGATATCGAGTCAGAAAAATATCCGGGTTCAACACAATTCTTTATTACTTTTGTATTAGATAAAAAGATCTTGCTGAAGATGCTTTAACATATCATTAAACCAATGAACATTAAAATGGATAAAGCGGGAATAATACATCATTTCAAACAGGCTAATGAATAGTTTTTTTGCCAGAAAGTTTGTTGTTCAAGGAATATTCATCGTTTTAACAGCGGTTCTGATTACCCGCTTGTTTTATATTCAGGTGATCAGTGATGAATATATTCTTTCTGCAGAGAATAATGTAATCAGGCGCCTACCCATATACCCTGCGCGAGGTGTCATTTTAGACCGATATGAAAAGATCCTGGTGCAAAATGAACCTGTTTACGACCTAATGATTATCCCCCGTGAGGTAAAGGCATTCGATACACTTGAATTCTGTAAGCTTATCGGAATTGATCTAGCCGGTTTTCATAAACGTTTTAAAAAAGCTCGGAACTACTCCCCCTATAAGGCATCTATATTTGAAAAACAATTGTCTGTCCAGATATATGGCTCTTTTCAAGAAAAACTAAGCAATTATCCAGGTTTTTTTGTTCAGAACCGTACAGTTCGTCGGTATCCTGATAGTATTGCCGCCCATTTTCTCGGTTATATTGGTGAAGTAAATCAAAAAGTAATCGAAAAATCGAAGGGATTCTATAGTCAGGGTGATTATCATGGAATTACAGGAATTGAAAAATCATATGAGGAATTATTAAGAGGACAACGTGGCGTTCAAAACCTCATGGTGGATGCGCTGAACAGACCCAAAGGGAATTATGCGAATGGCAAATATGATACTGTCGCAGTATCGGGTGAGCACATGATCTCCTCACTCGATAAGGAACTTCAAAAATTTGGCGAACAGCTGATGCATAATAAAATTGGCAGCATCGTGGCGATCGAACCTTCAACAGGAGAAATTCTATCATTTGTAAGCAGTCCGGCATATGATCCAAACTCGATGGTTGGCAGAAAGCGTGGCAACAATTATATGACTTTATTAAATGATAAGTACAAACCCATGTTTGTTCGGCCGATTCAGGCTGAATACCCGCCAGGATCCATATTTAAAGTTGTAAATGCGCTAGTTGCACAGCAGTTTAGGCTGATCAATGAAAATACTTATTTCTTTTGTCCAGGAGGGTATCGTTACGGCAGAAAAGGCTTTATGGGGTGCACCCACGTACATGGTTCTATCAACCTTGAAAACTCTATTACTGAATCATGCAATACCTATTATGGCTATGCATATAGCAGAATGATTGATTATGCAGGTATGCGCCCAGTTAATGGCTTTAAAAGATGGCGAAAAGCTGTTTCTGCATTTGGTATTGGAACTGCGCTTGGAATTGATCTTCCAGGAGAACGAAATGGTTTACTTCCTACAGATGAGCTGTATACCAAACGATTCAAAAATAACCAATGGGGATCAGCCTATACCATATCTCTTTCTATCGGACAAGGAGAACTGGGTATTACTCCATTACAAATGGCCAATGTAATGGCCATTGTAGCCAATCGTGGGTTCTTTTATAAACCACATCTAATCAAGGCCATTGGGAGCAAAAAAGTTATTAAAAAGGAATACCTTCAAAAGAACAATGCAGGTATCGATTCAAAATATTTCAATGTAGTGATTGATGGAATGAGTGCTGTGGTAAATCAACCCAGTGGTACTGCCTGGTATTCAAAGATCGAAGATATAGAAATGTGTGGTAAGACTGGAACTGTACAAAATCCACATGGAAAAGATCATTCTGTATTTGTTGCTTTTGCTCCGCGGGATAATCCAAAGATTGCTATCGCTGTAATTGTTGAAAATGCAGGATTCGGTGCAACTTGGTCGGCACCAATAGCCAGCTTAATGGTTGAAAAATATATAAAAAAGAGCATAAGCAGGCCTCAGATCTATGTAGATCGTATAATGCAGGCTAATTTATTGCCAGGTGCTATACAGTTTTCTCCTACATCTAAGAAAATTACAATCGATAATATTAGTTCAACTACTAACACAAACGAAAAGCCAAACCGAGTAATTAGAACGAATGAATAATCAACGTAGCCTATTTTTTAATGTAGATTGGTTTGTAATCTTAACCTATATTGTTTTATGTATGATTGGATGGTTCAATATCCATGCGGCCGTATATGATCCACTGAATCCAACTATATTAGATCTAGATACTAATTATGGTAAACAACTGATTTTTATTATTTCGGCCATAATCATTGGCTTTACCATACTCCTGCTCGACAGCAAGTTCTTTACTACTTTTTCTCCTATATTTTATGCAATAACAATCATTCTGCTTATCCTGGTGCTCATAATTGGACGGAATGTTGGTGGTAATCAGGCTTGGATACCTGTAGGTAGCTTCAGGCTTCAGCCCTCTGAATTTGCGAAATTTGCTACCTGCCTTCTCCTTGCTCGGTATTTAAGTTCAGGAACAATAAAAGTGCAGGAAATTAGGACACAGTTAGTTGCAGCTTTTATCATTCTATTACCAACAGTACTCATACTCTTACAACCGGATGCAGGATCGGCTTTAACCTTTAGTTCATTAATTCTATTGCTTTACCGTGAAGGTCTTTCAGGATACTTTCTAGCGATAGAAGGTCTTTCAATTTTGCTTTTCGTTCTGACAGTTCTTTACAATAAATTAATTGTGCTTGCTGGAATTATTGTAGTTGCAGGAATTATTTTCTATTACTATCGTAAAAGTAAAAAAATGATTAAGGTAACGGGGTTTGGAGTTCTCTTTTCAATCTTGTTTATATTTTCAGTTGATTACGCGTATAACCAGATCCTAAAACCTCATCAAAGAAATCGGATAGATTTAATTCTTGGAAAAGTAGACGACCCACGCGGAATAGGATATAACCTGAATCAATCTAAAATTGCGATTGGCTCTGGAGGTATTTTTGGAAAGGGTTATCTACAGGGTACACAAACTAAATATAATTTTGTACCCGAACAGAGTACAGACTTTATATTTTGTACTGTTGGTGAAGAATGGGGATTTATAGGATGCTTATTTGTTATTGGGCTTTACCTGTTCCTGCTTATACGAATTATAAATATTGCTGAGCGACAGCGATCTTCTTTTGCAAGAATCTACGGATATGGAGTGGCATCCATTTTATTTTTTCACGTTTTCATTAATATCGGGATGACTATCGGGCTGATTCCTGTGATTGGTATTCCATTGCCATTTTTAAGCTATGGAGGTTCATCGCTATGGAGCTTTACAATCCTGCTCTTTATCCTACTAAAATTCGACTCAAACCGTATGGGTATTATTTAGTAAACCGACGATTTAGAATCTCATAAAATTTATCTGCAACATCCTGTTTTTCTGCCCAACTATTTTTTGCAGCATAATTTTGTTTAAGGAAATTGTCAGCTGCTTCAAAGCTATCGAAACGATCCAGTAACTCTATTGCTTCAGTATAGGCTAGACTATAACCATTAAAAAGATCTCGAACAAACTGAAGCTTATCATTCAGGCTAATCAAACCTTTTAGGTCTTTGGATTGCCTTTGGTTAAACTGACTGGATACCGTGTTTGGAGAAGATTGGGTAGAAAGAATCTCATTTAGGGTAAGTGGCTGTTGGGTTTCCTCTTCGACAAGAGAAACTGGCTCGAATTCAATTGTATCAACTTGAACCACTTCAACAGGTTCTTCAGGAATTACAATCGGCAGGTTTTCAAGCTCCTCCCGATTACCCCACTGAACATCAGATTCTGGTTCAGGAATTATTTTCAACTGTGTTTTCTCATTAATCACCCGTAATTCTTCGTCAGTTAGTGGTCGATCAAATAACTCATCCGTATTTTTATCTTCAAAATCAAAAGAAACAACGCTTTCATTTTCGATGCTGAACTTCCAATCGGGTTTACTTACCTCTTCCACATATTCTACATCTTCTTCATTTTCTACATCATCTACATCAACCTCCTCTTCCTGTAATTCAATACGCTCAGGAACCAGTTCTATGATTTCCTCATCTTTTATTTCAGAAACCATGGATTCTTTCATGATTTCGCTAGAGGTTGTATTTAATTTTAAAAGTATTGAAATGTGGTCTGAAAGAAAATTAGAACTCGCAGCAAAAAGCTCCAATTCAAGCTCATTTAAATTATCTGGATTTTGAGAGAGATATTCAAATTGTTCATTGAGTTCAGAAATAATACCTCCAACTTTCTTAAAAATTTCTTTCTTATTCATCATTATTTAAAAAATGGGTTTTTGGCCTCAGATCAGTCCAAAAATGGCGCTGAGAAGCATTTCGCTTAAACAAATATAAGGACATTTATCTACAACTGGGACTAATTTTTAATCCCTTACACCAGCAATCCGGCATAAATTTCAGATATTAGTTGCTAGAAAAAAGCAGGGAAAAGAGAAGAATGTTATTCAGTGAGCATAATTTCAAACAAAGAAAAGAACTAGGTGGCAGCATTGAAGTTATTTGCGGTTCCATGTTTTCTGGAAAGACAGAAGAACTGATCAGAAGGCTGCGCCGGGCGCAAATAGCTAAACTAAATGTCGAAATCTTCAAGCCCAAAACAGATACCCGCTATGACGAAAACTCTGTAGTTTCTCATGACCTCAACTCTATCCATTCTACCCCGGTTGAAAATGCAGCCTCCATACTTCTGTTAGGAGCAAATACTGAAGTAGTTGGAATTGATGAAGCCCAGTTTTTTGATGATGAACTGCCTGATGTTTGTAATAAACTAGCGAATAGAGGAATTCGTGTAGTAATTGCAGGTCTTGATATGGACTTCCAGGGAAAGCCTTTTGGGCCTATGCCAGCATTAATGTCAATTGCTGAACTAGTAACTAAGGTACATGCAGTTTGTGTGCAATGCGGCGGACCGGCAACTTATTCATTCCGTACGGCTACTAGTGAATCAAAAATTCTTTTGGGTGAAAAAGAAAGTTATGAACCACGCTGCAGAATCTGCTATAACAGTATTGGTTAAAAATCAGCCACTTATACTTGAATGCCCAAAATCTTCTTCTTATTGGCATCAGCTAACTATTTTTCATGAAAAATTCTGATTCAATTTGAAACTTAGGAATTCGACTGTTACGTATATCATAAAAAAACATTTCCTATTTTTTTATGATATACAGTTAATATTAGTTCGCATTCTTATCCTTAATAGTTGAGCTTATGAAGAATATTGTATTAGTACTTTTTAACATTTGCTTTCTGGTGATTATTGCTGCAAGTTGTAGTAAAAGTGATATTCAAAGCACTCCGGAATTAAGCTACCCCGCCATAAAGGCTGCATTCGGAGAAAATATTGATCTGAATAATTTGACCAATTATTCAGGGCAAATTATACCTGCTTATATACTAAAAGATAATACTGGATCTAACCCAATAACCAATGCCAAAGCAACATTGGGGAGAGTTCTGTTCTATGACAAAAGTTTAAGTGTCAACAATTCAATATCATGCTCCAGTTGTCATAAACAAGAGTTTGCATTTAGTGATTCTGCATTGGTAAGTACTGGAATTCTCGGCGGCAGAACTACAAGACATTCTATGAGACTTGTAAATTCCAGATTCGCTTTAGAGAAAAAATTTTTCTGGGATGAACGGGCAGCAAGTCTTGAAATTCAAACAACCCAGCCTATGATGGATCATTCCGAAATGGGATTTAGTGGTCAGAATGGGCGACCAGCTTTTAGTACTTTGCTGACCAAATTACAAGGGATAGCCTATTACAATGAACTATTTAAATTTGCCTACAATGACCTTAATGTTACAGAATCGCGCCTACAGGAATGCCTTGCACAATTTATCAGAAGCATTCAGTCATTCGATTCTAAATATGATGTAGGCAGGGCGCTGGTTACAAACGACAATCAAAATTTCTCAAATTTTACTGCCGAAGAAAACTCGGGAAAGAGTTTATTCCTAACACCTCCGGTGAATGGTGAAAATTCAAGTAGAATTGGAGGTGGTGTTGGATGCAATGCTTGTCATAATGCCCCTGAATTTGATATCGACCCTAATTCCAGAAATAATGGGATCATAGGCGTCATCAATAGTGCAAACAGAGATTTGACGGTTACACGAGCCCCTTCATTAAGAGACTTAACTAGAGTTGGAGAAAGGGTGAACAGTCCGATGATGCATACCGGAGCAAACCGATCATTAAGGGCAGTAATCAACCACTATAATACTATTGCATTAAATCAAAATCAAAACCCGAATCTAGATGCAAGACTGGCACCGAACAGAATTGGACAGGATTTAAATCTAACTCAGAGTGAAATAAGTGCTCTTGTTGCTTTTCTACAAACACTTTCTGGAACCAACGTTTATATTGATAAAAAATGGAGCAATCCTTTTCTCTGAACTCTTAATTTAATGGGCAAAGGATATTCTATTTAGAGATAATCATCTTTAATGTTTTCTCATGGCCATCGAACAACATTTGATAGAAATAAATTCCGGGACTTAACGCTGTGAGATCGGCACTAATGCTATAAGAGCCTTTTTCCAAACTTCCATCAAATAGATCTTTGACTGCTTGTCCTGCTGAATTATAAAGAGCGAGTGATACCACTCCGGCATTAGCTATAACAAATTTAATTCGGCTTTGATCAGTAGCTGGGTTAGGATAATTTTGTTGTAAAACAAAACCATTATCTGGTAATTCTGTGGCTTTTACGTTTAACTCATCATACTTTTTTTGAGCAGAAGCAGCTACTGACTGCAGATCGGTCAGGTTATCGCCAGCTAAGAAAGCGAATGCAACTTTTAGTGAGCCATTCGCAGGAATGGTATAGGGCCCATATCCAGAAACAAACATAACATCATAACCATTTCCGGCATTTTCACCAAGACTTAATGCTTTTATACCGCTTGATAGGGTCAGATATTTTTCTGGCAGGCTGAACCCATTTCCAGTTTGAAGCGGATCACCTAATACCTGCGCACTTAAAGGGTAATACAAAGGCTGCACATCCGAACTCAAGAGTTTAACACCGGCATAGGGTGTAGATCCATATTTTCCATAAACATATCCTAGCCTACTGTTTATATCGTATTTTGTAATGTCAGTTCCATAAGCATCTACGTCCCAATCGGTAAAAAGTCCTGCATAAATGCCATTCAATACCGCATTACTAGTATTTCCAATTTCATATTCAGCAAGAACATATTTATCATCAGGAGACGAAGCAAAAGCCTTTATATTATGCTTCACATACAAATTTAGTCGAGCTGAATTTCCTGAATCATCAAATTCTGAACGGCTTAAAAATGCGGCAGTAGGATCAGCTTCCTTATAAACGACTTTCTTTTTAACAAAATGTTCGTCAGAGCTACCACTATCATTTCTGGTATTATTTGAAACTTTGCTGGCCGATAGCCCGATCATTAAAGAAGCTTCAAATAACAAGGCGTCATTCTTATAAATAAATCCTAATCCGCTTTTAGAACCCTGATCAGTATATCCAATACGCCCATTGCTACTAATAGTTGTAGAAACCTGATTAACCTCAATATTCAGATAGTCTAAGGCCACCCGAATCTGAAATTTCTCGCTCTCCGCATAAGTGCTTCCAGACGAATAAGATATCATGAAATCAACTAATGAATTTTCAGGAATTCCAGCTTTTACAAAAACCCGAAAAGGACCAACCATGGTCTTTAATTCCTTGGTAGCCATATTCCCAATTAAAAGCTCCTTATCAATGAGTTGAATAGATGGATTGTTGGAACTTAACTTAGCTAATACACCTGTTACGGGATATAAGATATTTTTGAGATCAAAGAAAATTCTCAATGTGTCTCCTGAAGGTCTGTTTCCCCTACCCTTATCTAATACAGTAATATTTTGATATCTAATTGCAGGCACTGTTTCAGTGAGGGCGCGAAAAACATTTAAACGACCTTTGCCAATGTTACCAGAGAACAAGGGATTACTACCTTCAATATTATCAGAGGTAACTATCAGTTGTTCCTTTACCTGCAGCATATCAAAAAGTGGAAACCTTGATCTAACCAATGCTGCTGCACTTGCAACTAGTGGGGTAGCAAGCGAGGTTCCTTTTGCTACAGCATATTTATTTCCATTAGCAGTTGTATAAACCTCTGCGGGTGCTGAAATTGAAACATGGCTTCCATAATTTGAAAAACTGCTCTTACGATCATTCATATCCACTCCAGCTACAACCATAACTCCCTTATAACTGGCAGGGTATTCCGGAACAATCGAATTAGAATTTCCTGCAGCAGCAATCACTAAGCAGCCTTTGGATATGGCATAATTGATCACATCCTGTCCAAAAATTCCGCCTGCCAGACCACCCCATGAGCAGTTTATAATATGTGCCCCATTATCTGCGGCGTACTTTATACCCTCATAACCTTTGTAGATAGTAGCTCCATTATTGTCGGCACCTGCCTTTACGATCAAAAGCTTGGCGTTGGATGCAATACTTGCAATCCCAATACCATTATCAGAAATCGCTGATGCCATACCGCTTACCCGTACCCCATGATCAGTACTATCACTTTTAACATCCGGATCATTATCCTCAAGAAGTTTATTAAAACTTGCACCAACCAGATCCTTGCCAGGGAGTAATATGTTGGCTTTAAGATCTTCATGGTCCATATCCGAGCCCGAATCAACAATTGCAATAACAGTATTAGAAGAGTTTCTGATCAAATCCCAGGATTGTTCTGCTTTTATCTGATTAAGAAAACTTTGGTATCCTCCAGTATAGAATGGATCATTCGGAATAAAAGAAGTATGATAAATATAACTTGGCTCTGCGTATTCAATCATTCCATTTGCAAGAACCTCATTAATAACCTCAACAATACCCTTTTCTGAACTATAAATAAACTCAAACACTCGATCAAGCCCTATAGAGTCTACTACTGGCATTTCTAAAGGAAACTGCCCAGATTTTAACAATAAAGCATCTTTAAATATCTGATTAACCCGGTTGATATCTGCAGATTTTAGCTTTAAACTATTTAAAGCAAAAACAGATGTTGCAGATTGTATTTCAGTAGCTGAAACACCCTTTCGGAATTTAATAATGAGCGTATTGGGCAGGTAATCTTTTGCAGTAATTCCTTTGGGCAATTTAAAACTTCTAGGATTATCTGATTGAGGACTATCATTCCCAAATACTGCCATAGAGGTAAATAAAAACAATAGCAGTAAAAAAATTTTCATTCAGGAATATTTGCTAAAAATAATAAAATGTGCTCATAAGTTTGTCAGTATTTAATGATTGAATACCTAGTAAAATCAAGATGCAGATCATAATTTATTATAGGTAACTCTTCAAGCAGCAGTTCGTAAAAATTTAATCTACACAACCTATGCCAATTTTCAGTAAAAGATTTAGAAATATGATTTAACTAGATGAATTGAACTAAAATAAAGTTTAAGCATTGCCGAGTTGGGTAAGAAAGAAATTTCCGAGGGTAAAGACTATCGAAGAGAAATTATCAAAAGATAGGAGGATCAAAATTGAAATGTCCCCGCCTTTGACAGTAAACACAATACTAATCTGACCAATTTCAAACTTACATTGGTTTAATCTATTAAATATTTTCCAACTCAATTAATGTCACATTATTGGATCTATTCCCCGCTTCAAAATAAACTCGCTAGACAATAAATAGGTACCACTGATAACCACCTCTTTTACATCTTCCAATCCGGATAGTATAATGATTTGATCTGCACTTTCTTCACCTGTTTTGACCATCCTTGGACTAAAGGTATTTTTTGAAGTTTTAATCCAAACATGGGCGCCCTTCTCATCTCGTACCACCGCATCTAAAGGAAGACTCATCGCATCAGAGATTTCAGAAACGGGCAAAAACACAGTTGCCTGCATCCCTGCCTGTAAATTACCGGAATTCTGAATTGGAGCCCTTACTTTAAGAATCTGTGTGGATGGATCTAATTGAGGAGAAATGAAATCAATTTGAAGCGTCTGCTCATTTTCACTTATCCCATTGATCGATGCTTTTACCTTCATCCCGATGGTTAATCCCGGAATTTCATTGGGATAAACATCCATTTCAAGCCATAGCTGATCAAAATTCTCAAGCTTTAGTACTTGAGTTCCTTCGGCAACATATTGCCCCTCAGCGATATTCAATTCTGTCACAGTACCTGAGGCATTCGAAAAAACAGTCAGCAAAGAGGATGTCTTTGCGCCCTGATCCAAAGACCTGATCTGGGCATCACTGACCCCAAAAAGACGTAGTTTGTTTTTTGCAGCCTCCCGCATAGAACCATAAATTTTCTCATTAGGAAAGGCAGCAACCTGCTTGAGCTGCAGCAAATAATCTTGCTGCAAGGTTTGAAGTTCTTCACTGTACACCTGAAAAAGTGCCTGCCCTTTTTTTATTCTACCACCAGTTTCTTTGACATATAATTTTTCAACTCTTCCAGAATAACGGCTTGAAATTAGGGTGCTGCGCTCCGGATTTACGATCAATCGCCCGTTCAATAGTTTTGAAGTACTAAAAGTAGCACTACTGATCTTAAGGGTCTGAATATTGGCCATCTGGATCTGACTATCACTCAGAGATAGCTCATTTTTGCTACCAGATGAGTTAATTGGCACCAAATCCATCCCACAAATCGGACAAGAACCAGGACCATTATTTAGAATCTGGGGGTGCATCGGACACGTATATTTGTCTGCTTTCGCAGTTTTATCATGCTCCGGATCCGTACAAGATGGTAAAGTAAAAACTAAGTATCCTAAAAATATCAGGATAAGACTGAATACTATTTTTCTTTTCATTATAAACGCTCCGCTTTTATAAAACTCTCTGTATCCACTAAAAACCAGGCATTGATGGCAATCTCTTGTTAATCAACTAAACTATTTCCAATATCTACCCATTTATCTGTCAGCGTATTTACTTGTACAAAAACCGGAATAAATGCCGAATTACGCTTTATAAATACTACATATCTTTTACCAAGCTGCAGTACTGCAGACCTAGGGACCCAATGTCCATCAACCTTACTTTGCTTGAGCACCGAGATTAACTGCCCAACCTTCCATGCGCTATTGTTATTCGATAAATTTGCTCTGATCAGCGAATAATTTACCCCTTCTCGATAATATGGTTGGATAAGATCTACCTTAACTTCTGAGTTCTGTTCTGCAATATCCAGCGATTGGATACTTACCTTCATTCCTCGTTTAAACTCTTGCACCTGATTGGGTCGGGCAAAAAACTCGGCCCAAACCTGATCCGTATTAATTAAATCAAATAATTTCTGACCAGAAGAAACATATTGACCTTCCCGAATCTGCAAAACCTGCCCCGTACTAATCGCTTGCACAGCAGGGACAGCATCTGCAGATCCACCCGAATTCATTTCATTCATTCCAGATGAAGAAGCTGAACTGATTCTTGTAGCGCCTGCCTGTGTTGATAAACCTGATGCTGTTGCATTCAATGCAAACTCGGCCACGTATCCAGAATATGGGCTATATACTGAAACTGTTGGACTAATTTTTCCGCTTTGGAGCACCTGATCGATCTGACTCTGAGTTAAACCCATAAACAATAATTTATTCTTTGCCGATTCAAGTAGAGCCGCCTCTGAATTATTTTTGAGAAACAATAACTCCTGCTGGGCATTTGCCAGATCAGGGCTGTAGATATCCATTATCTTTTGCCCTTTCCTCACCTGCTCATAGCTATACTTGACATATAAACGTTCAATTCGGCCGCTAACCCTAGCAGAAACTGATTTCCAGTTATTGGTATTATAATTAATTACTCCTTTGAGGCTCATTTCAGCAGTCCGCGAACACTTTTCGGGCCTTAACGTCTTAATACCTGAAATCACCAGCTCGTTGGTTGGTTTTACTAATACATTTAAGCTATCATCAGCAGAACCATGCGTAGCTGTAGCATGCTGTGGTACCAAATCCATTTTACAGATCGGGCAGGTGCCGGGATCATCCTGAAGAATTTTTGGATGCATCGAACAAGTATAAACCTGAGCTTGACTTTCACTTATAACCTTATTACCCTGATCACAACTTAAAAGCATCAATCCGAGTAGGAGAAAAATCCCAATACTACCTTTCAATATTCTTTTCATACTCCACGATCATTTGATAAAATTTCTGCAATTGGTCCAGATAATTCATCTGCGACATGTTCAGGGCTTCCCAACTATCAATCACTGTATTTAAATCCGATTTGTTCTCTTGATAGGACAGCATTGAAACCTTCAAATATTTTTGAAGAGAGGGCACTATTTTATTCTCATAATTAGCTAGCTGCTGCTGCATAACGGCGAGATCATTTTCCATGGTACGGCTCATCCCCAACATCTCTGTTACCATCGCTGCCTTCTGATTACGCATGGCCTCCCGCTCAAAATTCATGGATCTGATCTCCGACTTATACATTTTTGACGACCATGGAACAATCGGAATTGAAAGCATACCCATAATTGTAAATTGTCTAGGCATCATCGCCGAATAATTAGACATATGATCGAACCGAACTCTGAAGTCAGGCTTGGCTTGCTGTCTCATTTGCTGAATATTCTTTTCCATAGCATGAATATCATGTTCCATGTGTAAAATATCACTCCGTGTTCCGGCAAAATAAGCGTTATCCAAATCAGCCTTTGGTACAAAGTCAACTCTAAAAGTAGTGTCTATTTCGAGTTCCATATTTGCCGACCGGTTCATCAAAGCATTAAGTGCGATCTTTTTTGACCGCATACCAGCTTCAGTCATCAAAATCATATTTTCAGCCTCATAAACCCTCCCTTCAGCCTTAAACACCTGATTTAGCCCTCCCTTATTGAAAGGATAGCGAATTGATGCAAGCTTTTTCATGGTCTCCATGATTTGCTTGTTTTCTTCTTGGTACCTGATCTTGCGGTGATCAATCAGCAAGCCATAATAAAGCTGTCTTGCTCTCGCCTTATACTGGTTCAACTGCTCAGATTTACCAAATACATCAGTCAAGGACTGGGTTTCTAGGTATTCCTTTTTTGCTTTGATCTTAGCTGGATTTGGTATATCCTGTTCTGCACTGAGCATAAATGTACCCTGGTTATTATCGCCTCCTATCCCCTGAAAAGGGTATGGGGTCATGAATGTGCCCGCACCTACCATCGGAGCCATCCAAGCGCCAGCACCCGCAACCTTTGCGTCCTTACTTTGTATGCGGCTATCGAATGCCTTCAGTCCTAGATTCTTTTCTTTGATTTCTACAAAAATCTGTTCAAGGCTCATCTTTACCTGCCCAAAAGCAAGTCCAGAACCAATGAACAGCATCGTAAAAACTAGTTTTTTAATGTTTAACATCATGTACCTCCAGTTTTCCAAATTTTCTCAATTCATACTCTTTCGTCATTAGGAATATGAGTGGTGTAACTAATAGAATATGCGTGGATGAAGTAAGAACCCCTCCAATCATGGGTAGTACAATGGGCTGCATCACATCACTGCCCACACCGCCCGACCATAATACCGGGATCAACCCAAAAAGAGCCACACAAACAGTCATAATCTTAGGTCGCAGTCTTTTTGCAGCGCCATTGATTACATATTCACGCAGATCCTCTTTTGAAATGGTCTCGCTTGAATTCCCTTTCAAGGCAACCAACTGATTCATGGCATCATTCAGATAAATAACCATTACCACTCCTGTTTCGACTGCAATTCCAAACAGAGCAATAAAACCTACAACAACCGCAACAGAAAGGTTAACTCCCCAGAAATAGACTAGAAAAACACCGCCAATAAGGGCAAATGGAATGGTCACCAGACTTAAAAAAGCTTCCCTGATTGATCTGAAAGCCAGATAAAGAGCCAAGAAAATGATAAAAAATACAATGGGAAGAATAATGAACAGGGTTTTTTGTCCGCGTAATAGATTCTCATATTGCCCGCTCCACTCTACAAAATAGCCTCCGGGTAGTTTCAGATCTTTATTGAGCTTATCGATCGCTTCCTGAACGGTATGCCCCAAATCACGGTCGCGAACATTGAACATTACTGCTCCTCTAAGCATCGCATTTTCTGAGGTGATCATTGGAGGACCATTTACAAAATGAATATCCGTAACTGCCGACAATGGAATTGTTCCTGCATCGGGCGAACTAAGCGGTATGCGCTTCAGCCTCTCAATGCTATTGCGGTACTCTTGGCCCAAACGCAAATGAATATTAAAACGCTTCCTTCCTTCAACTGTAG
>CAMDKO010000023.1 GCA_945901155.1 Pedobacter schmidteae | reverse complement strand
TTATGTGACCCACATAGAGCCACGGTAATAGGTCTTGATAAAAAAGTAAAACTTCGTGGCATAGAAATGACTTCGCCAGATATTAGAGCAGGTGTATCCTTACTTATTGCGGCTCTTTCGGCCCAGGGAACTTCTATAATCTATAATATCGAACAAATAGAACGCGGTTATCAGGATATTGATATTCGCCTAAGAGCTCTAGGTGCTGATATTAGAAGAATTGAAGCCAGTGCTAAAGGACATTAAATAAACATATTTAAAGCAATGACTAGAATGAGAGATTGTTAACAATGTTATTCTTAGTCACTGTGTTTTTAACAACCAGGAAATTACCTAATTGGGTTGATTTTTAATAAAATTGCTAAGGCCCTAAACAGAGTTAATCAATCCAATTGATAGATGGTTTTCCGTATACTCGTATTATTGCTTAGACATACCTCAAAAACACGTATCAATTACTATTCATGAACATTATCATAATAGGAAATGGCATTACCGGTATTACCTGCGCCAGAAATATACGCAAGAAAAATTCGGATGCCACAATTACGGTAATCTCTGAAGAGAGCAAACATTTCTATTCTCGTACAGCCCTAATGTATATTTATATGGGTCATATGAAGTATGAAAACACGAAGCCCTATGAAGATTGGTTTTGGAGCAAAAACAGAATAAATCTTATCCAAGCCACTGTTAAGCACTTAAACACAGACAATAAATCTATTCAATTAGATGATAGCAGAATCTTAAATTATGATAAACTAGTTTTAGCAACTGGTTCGATTCCAAATAATTTTGGATTTCCAGGCGAAGATTTAAATGGTGTTCAGGCACTTTACAATCTTCAGGATCTGGCGAAAATGGAGAAAAACACAATTAACATATCTTCAGCAGTGATTATTGGGGGAGGTTTAATCGGTATAGAAATGGCTGAAATGCTTCATAGCCGTAATATTTCTGTCACTATGTTAATACGAGAAAATGCCTATTGGGCTAACGTATTACCACAAGAAGAAGCACAATTAATTGGAAATCACCTTCATAAACATGGAATTACACTAAAATTCAATACAGAACTCAAAGAAATACAAAGTATCGATCAGCTTAGTGTACATAGTGTTGTAACCAAACAAAATGAAACTATTGATTGCCAATTTTTAGGAATAACAACAGGAGTTAAACCCAATATTAACTTTCTTAAAAATAGTAGTATAGAAATAGAAAAAGGAATATTAGTAAACGAATTTTTAGAAACTAATATCCCAGATATTTTTGCTGCAGGCGACTGTGCTCAGTTTCGTTTTGCAAAAACCGGAGAAGCCCCAATTGAACAGTTATGGTATACCGGTAAAATGCAGGGTGAAACATTAGCCAATACAATATGTGGCAATAAAACAACTTATGATCGTGGAATTTGGTTCAATTCAGCCAAATTCTTTGATCTTGAGTTTCAAACTTATGGAAAAGTTCTACCTGAAATTACCCATGAACAAGAGAGCTTTTACTGGGCGCATGAAAATGGTAAAATTTCATTCAGGGCCAATTATAATAGATCAGATCGAAGCATAATTGGGTTTAATTTTATAGGAATACGGTTCAGACAAGTGATAGCTGAACAATGGATACGCGAGCAAAAAGAAATAGAATATGTTATAGATAATCTTAAACAGGGCTGGTTCGATCCTGAATTTTCGGATGCCCATGATAAAAAAATAGCAAAATCTTTTAGCAGTAACCCTATTAATTAATCATTTTTAAATAAAAAATGCAAGACCATTCCTTATCAATAGCAAAGCCCACAGAAGGCCTTCTTTCACAAAAGATAGGAACTAGCCTTATTGCGGCTGCACTACTTTGTGCAATAATAGCTGCATTTGGACAGGGTGAAACTCAGTCTGTACTCTTTTTTTGGTTAATAATAGTCTTCATTTTTGCAGGAGGAATTATTTTTTCAATCCCCTATTTTAAAGCAATACCGGGAATAAAGAACAATGGCATTATGCATAGTCCTGCAACAAATCGGGGTGGCATAGCATGGGGAATTGGTATTTTGATGACTGGGTTTTACATCATTCTATATTGGTTTCCCAATTATTTGGAAGGCTTAATTAGAACTATGGACCCATTGAGCATTATCCTTAGAAATAAGACATCTGATCAATGGTTTTTATACGGTACATTGTATACCCTTGCTGTCCTGGTTATGGGCATTCGTTTTATAGGTAAGTACAGATCCAATAGATACCAGGTATTGAGAACACTATCAGTTATGTTTTTCCAACTTGGATTTGCATTCTTAATACCTGCATTTTTATTAAAATTGAATCAACCTGAATTCTATTTTTCCTATTTCTGGCCATTAAAATATTCCTATTTATTTCCAAATGACATCGATTACCTAATCCAATCAGGAAATATTGGTGTTTTTATGGTTTTTTGGGGGCTTATCATGACATTTATTGCCACGCCAATTTTAACTTATAATTATGGGAAACGCTGGTATTGCTCATGGGTATGTGGTTGTGGTGCCTTAGCAGAAACATTAGGTGATCCTTACAGACAAAATTCAGACAAATCACTCAAAGCATGGAAAGTAGAACGCTGGATGGTCCATTCTGTACTGGTTTTCGTTGCCTTAACTACAGCTTTATTATGGCTAAATTCATGGAAAAATGGTACTATACTTGGTGATGCATCTGGATTGTTTTCACAATGTTATGGATTTCTGATAGGCTCCGTATTTTCTGGTGTGATTGGAACAGGATTTTACCCAATTATGGGATCAAGGGTTTGGTGTCGTTTTGGTTGCCCTATGGCAGCAATTCTAGGATTATTTCAACGATTCAAATCAAAATTTAGGATTACAACTAATGGGGCTCAGTGTATTTCATGCGGTAATTGCTCAACTTACTGTGAAATGGGAATTGATGTAAGAGCATACGCTCAAAAAGGGGAAAATATAGTACGCGCTTCATGTGTAGGATGCGGAATATGCTCAGCAGTATGCCCTAGGGGGGTTCTTAACCTCGAAAATTTGGCTGAAGATGGAAGATTTGAGTCATATAGGCGACAGGAAGATAAATAATGTATTCTGAGAACAAAAAACCAGCAGTATATGTGATCATACCGGCATTCAACGAAAGCAAATCAATTGGTATGGTTTTAGCAGATATTCCTGGTTTGGTCAATGAAACGATTGTTGTTAATAATGCGTCAACTGATGATACTGAAACTATTGCAAAAGAGCAAGGCGCAACTGTTTTAAGGGAAAATAGAAAAGGCTATGGGTATAGCTGCCTGAAGGGAATAAATTACCTCCAGACAAAAGCAAATCCTAACGATATTATTGTATTCTTAGATGGCGATTATTCAGACTTTCCAGACGAGATCAGCATGCTTATTGCCCCTATCCTAGAATCAAATTTTGATATGGTAATTGGTTCAAGGGCCTTGGGCGTTCGGGAATCAGGATCTATGCTATTTCAACAAATTGCAGGAAACTGGCTGGCTACAGCACTAATAAAATTATTCTACAATGCCCATTTTACAGACCTTGGGCCATTCAGAGCTATTCAATGGAAAGCCCTTCAACAAATAGATATGAAGGATAAAACCTTTGGTTGGACAGTAGAAATGCAGGTCAAGGCAGCTAAACATAAATTGAAATTTACAGAAGTCGCGGTAAATTATAGGCGAAGAATTGGAGTAAGTAAAGTTTCAGGAACAATCTATGGTACTATAATGGCTGGATATAAAATAGTACTTACCATCTTTAAAAACATTTAATCCAGGATTCAAATCACTTATGTTAGCGCTTGGCATCATCCTAATTTACAGTTTTTTCTTCTTCTTTATAATCCTGTTTAGTCTTGGACAATTAGCTCTAACCATCACGTTCATAAAATACAGAAATAAAGAAAATCATAAAATTACACTAAACAACTATCCGAATATTACCATCCAGTTACCGATCTATAACGAACTATTTGTTATTGAAAGACTACTTGACTCAATTTCAAATTTAAACTACCCTAAAAAAAAAATAGAAATACAAGTTCTTGATGATTCTGATGATGACACCAGTATAATCGTAGAGCAAAAAGTTAAAAAATTAATCGCTTTGGGTTTTACAATAGCTCAAATTAAACGTAAAAACAGGATAGGATTTAAGGCTGGTGCCTTACAAAATGGCTTAATTCAAGCTAAGAATGAATTTATTGTAATTTTTGATGCCGACTTTATTCCAGAGCCTGATTTTTTAATCAACACTCTTCCCTATTTCAGTAATGATAAGATTGGAATGGTGCAAACCAGATGGGGACATATCAATCCAAGGGAATCATGGCTAACAAGAGCCCAGGAAATAGGATTAAACAGCCACTTTATTATTGATCAAGGCGGACGAGCTAAAGGCGGCTTTTTCATAAGTTTTAATGGTACTGCTGGAATTTGGAGAAAAGCCTGCATTGAGGATGCAGGAGGTTGGGAAGCTGACACACTCACTGAAGATCTTGACCTGAGTTATCGTGCACAAATGAAGGGTTGGCAGTTTAAATATTGCCCTGAAATAATATCACCAGCTGAACTGCCAAATCTATTAAGTGCCGTACGATCACAACAATTTCGATGGATCAAAGGGGGAGTAGAAACATCTAAAAAATTAATAGCCAGATTATGGAATTGTGATTTGCCCCTTTCAATAAAATTATTTGGAAGCCTGCAGCTGCTCAATAATTATATCTATGCTTTTATACTTTTAACAGGTCTGCTTAGTGTTCCCTTAATGTTATTGAAAAATAAATCAATGGAGTTCGATCACTTCTTTAACTGGAGTGGTATGCTAATCACTGTATTGATAATTAATTTTTTTTATTGCTTTACAGCAATTTTAATGGACAAAAAAAATATCATTGTAGCTATCAAAGAGATCTTGACTGCATTCCCAATAGCCATAATCGTATCCATGGGAATGTCCTATCACAATAGTATTGCTGTATTCAAGGGAATTCAAGGCCAGAAAACAGCATTTATCAGAACTCCAAAATTTAGCGAATCAAAAGGAGAAAATTCCTACTTAAAAAGTCAAAAAAATAGGCAATACCTGCCTGAATTTCTACTATTTATCTATTTTCTACTAGCCGTTATTGCCGAATTTTATTTTAAGGATTTCAGCTTTCTAAGCTATCATTTATTAATGCTATCCGGTTTTGGATTTATACTTTATTGTGCTTTTGAAGAAAATTCAGGTCAATAATTATCATAGAGATATTGCATTAATAATATCATATTGAGTGATAATTTCAATATTACCATTTTGATCTTCAACTAGAACCGCCATATTTTCCTTATTAATTATGGTAGTAATCTTATCAATAGTCGTATTCAGATCTACAAAAGGGAAAGACGAAGTCATGATATCCTTAACACTACCAGAGCGAAGTGATGGATTTTCTAATACTGAATTCAATATATCACTTTCAGTTATTTTACCCACAATCATTCCTGTCTGAGTAACTGGAATCTGTGAAATATTTAATGATTTTATTGTATTGATTGCTTGCAAAACTGACTGTTCACAATCAATGGTTACAATTTCTTGTCTGCCTCGTTTTGCTAGGATTGATTTAGCAGTTAGTTTCTCATCAGCCAGAAAACCACGCTCCCTTAGCCAATCTTCATTATACATTTTGCCCATGTATCTGGAACCATGGTCATGAAAAATAATGACAACTACATCACTTTCCTTGAGTTCATCCTTTAACTGCATAAGTCCGGCAAGTGCCGATCCTGCAGAATTACCAGCAAATATCCCTTCTTTTCTGGCAATATCACGGGTCATCAATGCAGCATCTTTATCTGTTACCTTCTCAAACCGATCAATTATATTAAAATCAACATTTTTGGGTAGAAAGTCTTCCCCTATTCCTTCTGTAATGTAAGGATAGATCTCATTTTTGTCCATGATGCCTGTTTCCTTATACTTTTTAAAGACAGAGCCATAGGTATCAATTCCCCATATTTTAATATCAGGGTTTTGTTCTTTAAGGTATTTACCAGTACCTGAGATAGTTCCACCGGTACCTACCCCAACTACCAAATGGGTGATTTTACCTTCAGTTTGTTTCCAAATTTCTGGACCAGTCTGCTCATAATGAGCTAGCGTGTTTGACAGATTATCATATTGATTGGGTTTCCAGGAATTTGGGACTTCACGCTCTAGACGGGAGGAAACAGAATAATATGATCTAGGATCTTCAGGATCAACATTTGTAGGGCATACAATAACCTCTGCGCCAAAGGCACGTAATGCATCAACTTTTTCTTTGGATTGCTTATCTGTGGTAGTAAAAATACACTTATAGCCTTTTATTATTGCTGCCATTGCCAAACCCATTCCTGTATTTCCGGATGTGCCTTCAATAATAGTACCTCCTGGTTTAAGCTTACCGCTAAGTTCTGCATCTTCAATCATTTTTACAGCCATCCTATCCTTAATGGAGTTGCCAGGATTAGTTGTTTCGATCTTTGCTAAAACTATTGCTTTAACGTCTTTTGTTATATTATTTAATTTAACCAAAGGAGTATTCCCTATGGTTTCAAGAATATTAGTATACCACATAATACAAAAATACGGATTAAAGCGTGAAACAATAGATTAAATGCTAAAAGCGAATGCAATACGAATATTATATTGCATCTACCCAATAAACGATATTATATTTTAAAAATCTGGCTTATAACTAGTAGCTACCAATAGAAATTGGGTAAAAAATAAGCCGTTTTAGATTTTGGAAATCCTATAAAACTCAGGAAGATATTTTCATTAAAATTTTAAATGCTTTACAGTTAAGCCATTATTTTTTAATTGTTTTAATGAGTCGATACCTATTCTGAGGTGGGTCTCAACATACTGCTCAGTAACATTTGAATCGCTTTCAGCTGTTTTCACTCCCTCAGGTATCATGGGTTGGTCTGATACTAATAATAAAGCTCCCGTAGGGATTTTATTTGCAAATCCAGTTGTAAAAATTGTTGCAGTTTCCATATCCACTGCCATTGCTCGCAACGTTTTTAGATATTTCTTAAAACTCTTATCATGTTCCCAAACCCGTCGGTTAGTCGTGTATACAGTTCCAGTCCAATAATCACGAGAATGATCGCGAATGGTTGTTGAGATCGCCTTTTGTAATGCAAATGATGGCAATGCAGGAACTTCTGCAGGTAGATAATCATTGGAAGTTCCCTCACCTCTTATCGCTGCTATTGGTAAGATCAAATCACCGATCTTATTCTTTTTTTTCAGCCCTCCGCACTTTCCCAAGAATAAAACTGCCTTTGGCTGAATAGCGGTCAACAGATCCATCATAGTTGCCGCCATTGGGCTACCCATTCCAAAATTGATCAATGTAATGCCATTAGCCGAGACACTCTGCATAGGTTTATCTAGTCCAATGATTGGCGCTTGGTCATTCCATTCAGAAAACAGGTTGAGGTACTTGGAAAAATTGGTTAATAGAATAAATTTACTAAACTCTGTTAAAGGCCGACCAGTATAACGAGGTAGCCAGTTATCAACAATATCCGACTTATTTTTCAGTCCTGATTTAACAGAAGTCTCCAGTTCATTGGTCTTTTTTACTGATTCTGCTACCTCAACTTGAGGTTCTTGTTTTTTATTCATCGTTCTATTTTTTAGCCTACAAAAAACCCCGATTTAATCGGGGCTCATTTATGCAACTTTAAGTTTTTTCAGATCAGATTTTTCAAATTTATCTTTGGCATAATTGAGTGTGATATACAACTCTTTGCCTGTTTTACCAGAGGGTGTTTCATACATTGCATCGATCATAATTGCTTCACAAATAGACCTTAAGCCTCTGGCTCCAAGCTTAAATTCCATTGCTTTATCTACAATGAATTCCATTACATCTTTTTCAAAATCAAGATTCACATGCTCGTATTCAAACAACTTTTTATATTGCTTGATTAGAGAATTCCTTGGTTCAGTTAAAATACTTAATAAAGTATCCCTATCTAATGGATTCAGGTGAGTAATAACCGGAAGCCTTCCTATTAATTCAGGAATAAGCCCGAATGACTTCAGATCCTGGGGAGTAATGTATTTGTATAGGTTCTTCAGGTCAATAGTAAACTCATCTTTTTCAACCTTATATCCAACTGTTTGAGTTCGAAGCCTATTTGCGATCTTCTTCTCAATACCATCGAATGCCCCTCCGCAAATAAAAAGAATATTATTTGTGTTCACAGCAATCATTTTCTGATCAGGATGTTTTCTTCCTCCCTGTGGTGGCACGTTAACTATAGTTCCTTCTAATATCTTTAATAGAGCCTGCTGAACTCCTTCGCCTGATACATCCCGGGTTATAGAGGGATTATCACTTTTTCGGGCAATCTTATCTACCTCATCGATATATACAATTCCGCGTTCAGCAGTGCTGACATCATAATCGGCGGCCTGCAGCAAACGTGTTAAAATGCTTTCTACATCCTCCCCTACATATCCTGCTTCAGTTAATACAGTTGCATCACAGATACAAAAAGGCACATTTAATACT
Source organism: Pedobacter schmidteae (assembly GCA_945901155.1). Classification (GTDB taxonomy): domain Bacteria; phylum Bacteroidota; class Bacteroidia; order Sphingobacteriales; family Sphingobacteriaceae; genus Daejeonella; species Daejeonella schmidteae_B. The sequence continues at coordinate 20,488 of CAMDKO010000023.1, read as the reverse complement.
TTGGCGATTGTTTTGGCAAGCAAGGTTTTTCCTGTTCCGGTTTCGCCAACCATAATAATATTTGACTTCTCAATTTCAACCTCATCCTTGCCAATTTTTTGGTTCAGACGTTTGTAATGATTATAAACTGCTACAGCAAGTATTTTTTTTGCTTGGTCTTGTCCAATAACATATTGGTCAAGATGTGTCTTGATCTCAATGGGCTTTAAAAGTGTTTCAAAAGTTTGAGTAGATTTAGTTTTACGGACATTAAGTTCTTCTGCCAAAATCTGATTAGCCTGAGTAACACACTTATCACAAATGTGAGCGTCCAAACCAGCAATCAGCATGAGCGTATCCTGCTTGCCAGAGCCGCAGAATGAACATTTAATATCTTTATTTACTTTACTCATGCTTATTTATCTCCGGTTCCAACTAATACTTCATCAATCATACCAAACTCTTTTGCTTCATTTGCAATCATCCAGTAATCGCGGTCAGATGCTTTTTCAACCCATTCATAGGTTTGTCCTGAATGTTTGGCTATGATATCGTAAAGTTCTTTCTTAAGTTTTAACATCTCACGAAGGTTGATTTCCATATCTGATGCAACTCCCTGAGCACCACCAGAAGGCTGGTGAATCATTACTCTTGAATGAGGCAATGCCGCTCTTTTACCTTTGGTTCCTGCGCAAAGCAATACAGCAGCCATTGAGGCTGCCATACCTGTACAGATAGTCGCAACATCTGGCGTAATATATTGCATCGTATCATAGATACCTAAACCAGCATATACAGAACCACCTGGCGAATTAATATAAATCTGAATATCTCTTTTAGCATCAGCAGATTGTAGGAACAATAACTGTGCTTGAATGATATTTGCAATTCCTTCGTGAACAGCATCACCTAAAAAGATAATCCTATCCATCATTAAACGTGAGAACACATCCATTTGTGCAACGTTCAATTGACGCTCCTCAATGATGTAAGGAGTCATTGCAGTAGGTATGGAAGCATTTTGAACCCTACCTATAAAACTATCTACATGATGGCCACCAATGCGATGATGTTTTACCGCATATTTTCTGAATTCGTTCTTATCAATGTTCATTTTGAAATATTCTAATTATAATTTAGCATTTATTTTTTATGTTGTAAATCAATGATCAAAATAAATGGAATTAATAAGTCCAAAAAATCATTATTTACTTCAAATCAAGGAATTTATCATATTGAATATCCTTTTTGTCTAAGGTAATAACACCTTTGAGATATTCAAATACATGCTGAGCTTTTACCTCTTCAAATATCCTGTTTGCATTTTCTTTATTCTGCAAAAACTGTGCTGTATATTGTCCCAGTTGTTCTTCAGAAAGTGGCTGCGGACTATACATACGGAACTGTGAATCTAAACGATTTTTAGCAGCCGCAAAAACTTCTTCATACTTGATCTCCAATTTATTGTCCTTGATGATCTTATTTTCAATTAAAGTCCAGCGCAAGTTACGAGCAAAATCATCATAACCTTGTGCCAATTCCTCATCACTCAGTTTTTCATTAGTTGCTTTTAGCCAACGTCTTAGAAATTGATCAGGAAGACTAAGTTTAGCTTTTTCTAAACCAAACTGAAGCATGTCTGCCTGAAGCTTCTGGTCAGCATTTTGAACCATCATGCTTTCAAGCTCTTCTTTGATTTTCTCTTTAAACTCTTTTTCAGTTTTAACAACATCAGCACCGAATATCTTATCAAAGAACTCCTGATTTAAATCTCCTTCTTCCAGACGATTAATATTTTGAACCGTTAACTGAAATTTAGATTTAAGGTCTTGAGCATCTTCTTCAGAAATATTTAACACCTTGGCAATAATTGTAGCGTTGCCGTCAAATGCTTTCTGAAGATCTACATTCACAACTGCTTCTTTCTTTAATCCAATCAGTGACTTTTTGATCTTAGTATCACCTACCTGATCCAAACGAACAGATGCAGTAGCACTTATGCCACCTTCAAAAACAGAACCATCAGCAGAAAGCTGCTTTAAATCTGCATATAAAACATCATCATCTGCCGATACGTCAGGATTTGACATTTTGCCATAGCTTTTTCTTAAGTTCGTGATACGAGATGCTAGTGTTCCTGGATCAACTTTCACCTGATAATAGGTTAATTTATCTTTTGATGTAAATTCAAGTTCAAATTGTGGAGCCAATCCTAGTTCGTAAACAAACTCAAAATCATCAGTAAAATCCCAATTAAACTCCTTGCTATCATCAACCTTAGGTAATGGCTGACCAAGAACTTCAAGTTTATTATCAGTGATATAATTACTTAACGTATCATTCAGAATAGTGTTGACTTCATCAACTAAGATACTCTTACCATACATTTTTTTGATATGTGCTGCAGGAACCATTCCGGGACGAAATCCAGGTAGTTTTGCTTTTTTTGCTTGGGCTTTAATCGCCTTTTCTACACGCTCTTTGTAATCTTCAGGATTAATCTTAACAGTTAGTACAGAATTCAGATTGTCTATTTTGTCCTGTGTAATGTTCATTTTCTGAGTTTTATGTCGTTTTAGTTTATACAAAAATTCCCCGGTTTGTAGCCGGGGAATTAATCAGTGCGGATGAAGGGACTCGAACCCCCACGCCGTGAAGCGCCAGATCCTAAGTCTGGTGCGGCTACCAATTACGCCACATCCGCATTTTAGGATTAATTTGAAAATTCCTAAAATCCAAGAGCTTTAACACTCAGCTCTTTTAAAGGTATTTCGGTCGGCAAAACTAACCTTTTTCTACTTAATTACAAAATCTATTATGCGTAATATTTAAGGATGTGCATTAATTAGTTTTATAAGTGATCGTAAATAGTCGGGGGTATGCAAAAGACGACTGCCATACCAAGAAAAAAGCTCTCCATCAACGATCATGACTTTGGAATCAGGGAACTTAGTCTTCATCTCCTGAACATGTTCATCCTTAAATGGATAGGGCTCTGAAGAAAGAAATATAACTTGAGGTGCTAATTCATCTAACTGCTCCAAACTCATCGCAGGATACCTATTTAGTTTCACTGAATTATCAAACCCAGCCTTTGACAAAACATGATCAATAAAAGTATTTTTTGCTGCCAGCATATATGGGTCCTTCCATATAAAATAGGCAGCCTTCAAATTAGTTGCACGTATCGATTCAAGATCAGCAAAACGACTTTTAATGGTTGAAGCCAATCCTTTAGCATTTTCAGCATGCCCAGTTAAAATTCCAACCTGTTCAATCATATTGAAAGCATCTTCCAGAACAGTGATATCGCTCATCCAAACCGGAAACTCATTCATTAATTCCTCTATCTGAGCTTGGCTGTTTTCCTCTTTGTTGCCAATAATAAGGTCGGGTTTCAAGCTTCTTATTTTCTCCAAATTAATTTTTTTTGTGCCTCCAACTTTAGTTTTAGCCTTAAATTTTTCATTTGGATGAATACAAAACTTTGTAATGCCAATTACTTCCTCATCTAAACCCAGATCAAAGAGTAATTCGGTTTGTGAAGGAACTAGCGAAATGATCCTTTTAGGTGGATAATTAAAGGAAATAACCCGTCCCATTTGATCTGTACATGTGCGTTTTTGCATACTTTTACAAAGTAAGCTATTTTTTATAAATGCCTAAATTAACCATGTACTCATTACTGATCCTATCTCTTGCAGGATATGTTCTGATAGGCTATTTTATTGAAAGATCAAATTTTGAACTTCTCATTGCCGTTTACAGCTCCTTATTTTTGTTGAGTTATTTAATATTAAAAAATAAAAGGCAGTATAATTTTAAGGTTCTTCTACTTAGTGGCATATTATTTCGGTTTTGCCTTATTTTTTCGACACCAGCCTTGTCGGATGATTTTTATCGCTTTTTCTGGGATGGCCGGATTCAACAATTAGGTTTTAATCCATTTGACTTCACACCCAGGCAATTCTTAAATCAGAATTCAGATGCCTTTTTAAGTCAATTGTTTCCATACCTAAACTCACCTGATTATTTCAGTGTTTATCCTCAGTTATCTCAGATCCTTTTTAACATAGTATCAGTAATTGGGAAGGATAGTTTGCAAACAAATTTAATTGTGATAAAGTCCATGATCTTCCTTTCTGAAATTGGCACTCTTTACCTTTTGAATACACTAGTAAATAAAAGAAAACAAGACCCTTCACATCTTTTAATCTATCTACTCAACCCGCTGGTAATCATAGAACTTACGGGTAACATACACCTTGAAGCATTCATGATCTTCTTTTTCTTGCTTGCTGTAATGCTTTTTTACAGGCAGCAATTTATTGGCTCTGCAACCGCATTATCCCTATCGATACAGACAAAGCTATTGCCGATACTTGTTATACCCTTTCTCATTAAAAAAATCGGGATCAAGAAAACGATTGGATATGGATTAGCATGCCTTTTAATAACCGCTTTCATTAGCACTGGAAGTATCAATACCACTGATCGACTTGCTCATATTGCCGAAAGCCTCAATTTATATTATGGAAAATTTGAATTCAATGGAGGCATCTATTTATTTTTCAGGAACATAGGATGGGCGATAATGGGCTATAATCCAATTGCCATTTTGAGTAAACTGATGATACTTTGTACCCTGGCAGGAATATTATTTGTTTATCTGAAAGAATCGGATATGCTTTCTGGTTTCTTCTGGGCACTCATTATTTATCTTGGGTTTGCAGCAATCATACATCCCTGGTATCTGACTCCACTGGTTGCCTTAAGTTTGTTTGTTAAATTTCGATTTATCCTGGTATGGTCTGCTCTAATCCCTTTAAGTTATATCAGCTATAAAACTTTACCCTACAGTGAAAATTACTGGATAACAGGAGTAGAATATTTAATTGTAATGGGATACTTACTTTGGGAAGTGAAATTCTTATCTGTTAATTCTAACCCAGCTAATTTAGAATAGGAGAAATTGACGAAAGAGTCAAAAAATAAAATATTGATACTGATATTCTAATCTGATTAACACATATGTGGCTAATCTTCATAAAAATCTTGAAGGGCGCCAAAATAGTTCAAATTCCAGCCATCAATCATATCCTTAAAATCGGAATCGGGAATATTTGTGTGACGGAGTTCAAGAGAAGTCCCATTTTTATCAGGATGTAGTATAAAAGTCACCGTTGACTCTTCAGGCTGATCACCAAAGTACCATTGCTGAACTATTTTTTTGTTTTCTATAAATTCTATATTCTTTCCAACAATACTATCATCCCAAAGAGAAAACTCTGATCCAGGTTCTGTACTCATTATTGCATCTGCACCAGTCCATAATGAAATGGTAAGTGGATTAGTTAATGCCAGATAAACTTCTTCAGGACTTGCCTGTATGAGATAGTAATTTTTAAAATCTTTCATAATTTCTAGCGCAAATCTAACACAAATGGACGGATTATTCGAGTAAATAAGATGATCAGCCAAGGCTAACCCATAGAAATCTAAGAACTATCCGGATTTTAATACTACAGATCTAGGAAGTAAAATATCTACCTAAACAAATAGGCAAAGGGAAGAATTATAAACTCAAAAAGAATTTGAAAAGATCAACTGGATGTGGAAATGCACACCAATTAAATGAAATTATAAAAAATGAAATAGAAGCAGATATAGCAATGATTTCCCTGAAATATTGATCAATGACGGGTAGCTAATTCAGATAATATATTAAACATTTTATTCGCAGAAGAAGTATAATTTATCATACTGCTTTGGCCTATTCTAGCCTGTATAAAAACCCCAATAATTAAAAAGGCCTGCTAAACAGACCTTTTTAATTATTTGCAATAGCAGGTCTAATTATTTACCACTATTTTTCTTCTCAGTAACTTCATTTCTGATAGCCTGAGCTAAATTTTTTAAATCTTGCATTCCTTTACGAACTCTTGTTCCGGCTGCACTGTTTCCTGAATTGTAGAATTTGCTAGCGTCAACTTCAACTGAAGCAAACAGATTTTTCATTTTTGTAAATTTATCCATGTTATTTTTTTTTAGGTTAAACAAATCTAATTTAATTACATGTATTGACAAGTCCTTTTTAATTTATTTTTTATTAAATATTAATCTATAATTAATATTTAGTCATTAAAAGAAATAATAGTGAAATTGCTTTAAAAACTCTATTTATTCATTGTTTCAATATTAGCTATCTTCTCTATAATGAGAAAACAATCACACCTTAAAGATTACTGCATTTTGTGATAAAATATGATCTAAAAAATGTGAGAATTCCTCCAAAAATTTTTAGTTTTAATAGTTAATTTTAGTGTAAACATATTCAACAAAACTCCATTATAAAATCATTTCTATGAAAAGAATTTCATTGATTAGCTTGTTAATCCTAGGGCTTAGCAATGCCTTCGCCCAAACAAAAAGTAACTGGTCGCCCACACAAACCATTAAACACAAAGTAATCAGTACAGTTAGGGTTTCTCCAGATGGGGGAAAGGTAGTTTATGCTGTAAAGGAACTTAAAACAATTGATGGTAAAAGTGATTTTATCAATCATCTTTTTATATCAGATAATAATAATACGAATACCATTCAGCTTACTCAGGGCGAAAAGAATAATATTAATCCCAAATGGAGCCCTGATGGGAAAAAGATAGCATTTGTCAGCAACCGTGATGGAAAAAACAACCTATACTTCCTGAATTTAGGTGGAGGAGAAGCTGAACGGTTAACTGACCTTAAAACTGGAATAAACGATTTTAAGTGGAGTAATAAAGGAAATCTAATTGCATTTACCAGTTCTGATTTTGAAACTGAAGAAGAGACTGGGAACAAAAAATCAGGAAACGATTGGTATTTCATGAATGAAAATTTTAAGCAAGGACGCCTTCATTTGCTTCAGCTAAACAAAAAAGATAAAAATGGCATGCCTCAGATTACAACGCTAAGCAAGGAAAACAGACATATCAATTCATTTAGCTGGAGTCCGGATGATCAATGGATTGTCTATGCCCATGCGGCCTCTGCAGGTGTTGAAGATAATACGCTCTGTGATATATCAATGATCAAGATCAGTTCAGGTGAAGTTAAAGTTATTGCCAATACTCCAGTGGGTGAAAATCAACCCTTATTCAGTCCTGATGGTAAATTCATAGCCTATTACAATCTGGATGAAAAAGGGATTTGGGGAGGTAAAACTTCTGTTAAGATATTTGCTCTTGACAATGGAAGCGTTCAAACATTAGCAGATACGCCGAATGGCCCGGCTGAACTTATTGGCTGGAGCAGCGATGGAAAAACACTTTATACTCTTGAGCCATTTCATACTAGTACCAAAATATTCAGTCTAAGTAGTGACGGGAAACAGGCAACTGAATGGACTACTGGTACCAAGGGTGTATTGAGCGGACTTGAATTGAATAGCAAAGGCACCCATTTCGGTTTTACATTTCAGAATACTTCAATACCACAGGACGGCTATATCAGCAGTACAAGTAGCTTTTCAGCCCTAAAAATAAGTACTATTAATCCTGAGCTTGCTAGTTTGCCGGTTCCGAAAACCGAGCTGATTTCATGGAAAAGTTTTGATGGAATGGAAATTGAAGGGCTTTTAACCTATCCTCTAAACTATGAGGCAGGTAAAAAGTATCCTTTTATTCTTAACATTCATGGCGGGCCGGCAGGGGTATTTAGCGAAAATTTTATTGCCGTGTCGGGCATTTATCCACTTGCTGCCCTAGCAGAAAACGACATCTTTATTCTCAGACCAAACCCAAGAGGATCAAATGGTTATGGATTGAAATTTAGGGAAGCCAATCACCGCGACTGGGGTGGTGGCGATTACAAAGATTTGATGGCTGGGGTTGATTATGCTATTTCAAAAGGATGGGCAGATGCCAACAAAATGGGTGTAATGGGATGGAGTTATGGTGGATTCATGAGCAGTTGGATTATTGGTCACAACAACCGTTTTAAAGTTGCAAGCATCGGAGCGCCTGCAGTCGACCTGGTTACTCAAGACCTGACAGATGATATTCCAGGTTTTCTTCCTTCGTACATGGAAAAACAACCTTATGAAGACTGGACGGTCTATGACGATCATTCCCCCTTACGATTTGTACAAAATGTAAAAACTCCCGTGCTTTTGCAACACGGACAGGCAGATATTCGAGTGCCCTTCAGCCAGGGTATAATGTTTTATAATGCCTTAAAACGAAGAGGAGTTCCGGTGCGTTTTCTTGTGCTTCCAAGGCAACCTCATGGCCCTGCAGAGCCATCAATGATTCTTAAAACAGCTCAAACTAATCTGAGCTGGATGTTGCATTATTTGCAGGGTAAAGAATTAGGGTTTTAATAATTTTTTAATTTAGAGAGGTGGCGATGACGGGTCAAGCCCGCCATGACAAGAAATTATTGATTGAATGAGTAGATTCCAGAACTGAGCCAGAATTAAATATTGACTGACAGTGGAACTCTCTCGGGTAGCCATAAAAAAATCCAGATGATCACAATCATCTGGATTTAATTAAAATCTATATTTCAGGCTTAAAATAGCTGCGATAACGCTGTCTGCTATATCTTCACCTTAGTATCTCCACCTTTTTTTAGATCAATATCATGTGGTTGGTTTTTATTCCAAGAACCACGTGTAAAGTCAGGTACATCCACTGAATTGGATCGGTTATTTACAGACCATTCACTCAATGGCCATACAGCACTCCAGGCCGCTGCATCGTAAACATCCTGATCAAGAGGTAAACCATTTCGTAAACAATCGATCAGGCGCCAATCCATTAAAAAGTCCATGCCACCATGCCCACCAACTTTTTTAGCTAATTCGCCTACTTTTTTAACAATATTGGGTGTATATTTTTCTTCGAGAGCTTTAAATTCATCTTCCTTAACCCATCCCTCATGGCTATTAGAAATTCTAGGTGTTGGATATTTTAAAGCAGTTCCTTTAGTTCCACTCACCAAGTGTATACGTGAATACGGGCGAGGAGAAGTTACGTCATGCTGTATCATGATCGTCTTTCCATGGGTAGTACGAATAGTAGTGGTATTCATGTTGCCTTTAAAATCTTTGCCAACAAACTCTTTATACAAATCATTTTTTGCAGCTTCAGCTTTAGCACGTTCACCCATTTGGAAATCATTAGAAGAAACAGAAACCAGGTAATCCATTTTATCGCCACGATTTATATTCAAAACCTGACAAACCGGACCTAAACCATGGGTAGGATACAAACTACCTTCACGGGTAGCATTCTGTCTTAAACGCCACATATCCTGATAACCTTTATCACTAAAATTAAGGTTTATAAGGTTGTGGATATAAGCGCCTTCAGTATGTATGATCTCACCAAAGTAACCCTGTCTAGCCATGTTCAATGTAAGCAGCTCAAAAAAGTCATAGCAGCAATTTTCAAGCATCATACAATGCTTACGAGTACGCTCAGAAGTTTCAACCAAAGCCCAACATTCCTGCATTGAAACTGCTGCAGGTACTTCAATAGCCACATGCTTACCTTGTTCCATTGCAAATAAAGCCATAGGAACATGCAAATGCCATGGAGTACAGATATAGATCAGATCTATGTCTTTACGCTCACACAATTTCTTCCACTCATCTTCATTACCTGTGTAAATTACAGGATTATGACTGGTGCCATCAAGAGCCTTTTTTGCTTTATTGACACTTTCTGGACGTAAATCACATAATGCTTTGATCTCTGTGCCTTCAATTTTAGCGACTGCATTTAAATGAGATGGCCCACGCTGACCCAAACCGATAAATCCAACACGAACAATTGGAATTTTAGGCGCAGCATAGCCACTCATATTAAAGGTCTGAATGGTAGACTTCGATACCCATGGCCCTTTTTCTGGCTCAGCGGCAAATCCATTAAGTGCACCAACACCTGCTATGCCAAGTCCGGCAAGACTAGTTTTTTTTAAAAAATCTCTACGGTTGTTTTTCATTTTTTTAATTGTTATTTCTACTCTTAGCCGTTCAGGCTTTAATTATATATTATCTAATCTCTAATATTCAGTTCCTCAAAATAGCAATAATTTATAATTTCATAGCTTTTTTTTAGACTAAATACCAGGAAACCACTTCTCAGCATTTGTGCGGTAGATCTTATCAATCACTACTTTTGGTAGTTTTAATCCCTGTATCTTTTCTTTAAAATAAGGGACATTCATTTCTTCATCGGTTACAAAATACTTCCAGTCGCTTAATCTAGTTTTCTGAATATCTATTTTAAGTTTAATAGGATCTGAATCCGGTCCAACCCAATCGTCAGTTGCGTAGATAAGCCTGTCCTGATATTTAATCATGAAATTTCTGACCTTCTGTTTTTCCTTTATCGACTGATATTCCAAATGACAAATCCGCTCGGCCATATCAACAGCCATATTCGGGAACTTATCCAGGCGTTTAGCAAGTTCATCAACACTCCATTCCAAACTCCCAAGATGAACCCCAACAAAACGAATATTAGGATGCCTTTCAAGCATCTTATCACGCGCATTAACTTGATCTTCATAGGAGGGGTATTCGGGATGGAGAAACATGTGATACTCAGGATGCTTACTAAAATAGTTTTTATCCCCAGAAACGGTCATTTGATCTACCGGTAACCATGCATTGCGTGGTTCACCTAGATGCCCTACCAGGGTCTTGCCGCTTTTTTCGATGTAATCAATTACTGGATCAAATCTTGGATCATCAATCATCACAAATTTCCCGTCCTTGTCGCGAAGCTCCATGCCAACATTCTTCCAAACCTTCACCCCTATTGCTCCATTATCAAATGAACCTTTTAGATAAGCCAGTGTTTGTGGCAACCATTTATCAGTTCCCCAATCTGCTACTGTAAAGGTAGTAGCCCAAGCAACCTGCTCAGGATAAGCCTTAACCATCCTAACAGCTACATCCTGCTGATGCTCAACGGTAGGATAACTTGAAGGATTTACATTTAACGCCAGCAGCCTGAAATTATCTTCTTTAGCCAGATCAATAAAAGTAGTATCGAATGCATTGATATGCGTATGGGTATCATATTTCTCCACCTTCCTAAAATCCTCCATGGAATAATAAGTGGTATCAGCACCATTTGCGTCAGAAGAAGTTTTGCCCGATTGAGAACAATTCTGCATGAACAGAGCAAGTGCCAGCATGCCAGCATTGCGTGAATTTGAAAGTAATTTCATAATCAATTATATAGTCTAAATTTTTATAAATAATTTTTTCTTGTACATCCAGTAAAGAATCAGCCATTCGAAGAATAGAACCAATCCGCCACTAATTAAGGTAGCATAAGCCGGTCCGAGAATCTGATCAAAATTTTTACCGAGATGAATGAACAATGAATCATTGATCACGTTCCGCATCCCACCATCGGCAATAACATAGGCCGCAATAGAATTCACCCCAATAACCATTAAGAAAAATGAACCCTTATGTCTTCCCTTTATATCAATTAAACCATAGAACATAGCTAGGAAAAGGAAGCAGATACCTCCGCTAAAAATAGTCCAGCCAGGGGTCCAAATACGTTTTACAATTGGATTCAACCCACTAACATGTAATACTATTCCAAAGAGTATCAAGGCCATACCAGCAAAAATGAAGGTCTTGAATTTTTTACTTGCCAGTATAGATGAATTTAAAATATTCCCTGCAAGCAATCCGAGGATCATTGTACCCAGTGTTGGGATAAAGCTAAGCGTAGAATATCCTCCCTGATTAAAAAGAAAGGCATTCTCACGTGGAAATATATTCATAAACCACTGGTCAAAAGCCCATGCAAAGTTTGTATTCTTATTCCAATGCGCTGCAAAGCCAGTCAAATTATGCTCCCAGTTTGCAGGAACCCCTGCCGATGCATAATCAAATGCAGTTCCAGGTAATGGGTACAAAGCAAATGCAAGAGTATAAGCAAGTAAAATAAAAATCAATGCCCCTATTTGCACTCTTTGAGAATAAAGTGAAATAATGACAAGAAAGGTATAGCCCAAGCCAATCTGGGTCAGCGTATCTTCAAAAGTGAAATTTGTTTGCCCGGAGTGCATTGAACGCAAAAATATTCCTAGGAATATCAAAATGAATGAGCGCTTGATGGTATGGCCTAATATATTTTCAAAGCTTGCTCCCTTATTTTTCCTGCTGGCTATTGAATATGGCAAAACCACCCCAACTAAAAAAGTAAAAGAAGGCTGAATCATATCGTGCAAACTCAACCATATCCAAGGAACATGACTTTGGTGAAAGGATATGAATTCCCAGAATTTATTTCCTGGCAATGCTTTAGAAACATCCGAAAGAGATAGTACTTCTGCCATCATGAGCAGCATCACAAATCCGCGATAAATATCAACAGAAGCAATACGCCCTTGAGGCAAGGCCGGATTAACTATTGATCCTGAAACAGGATGAGCCTCATGTGGCAATTCTATTTTTTGCATTCTTTTTGAATTTATTTCAGTTTAATTCTTGTTTATTTCATTGGGGGTATTTGAAAGCCAATTTTCAGCATTTTTCCGATAGATCTTATCAATAACCGTCCGGGGAAGCTTTAAACCATTAAGTTCTCCAAAACCTATTAATTGAATCCTGGAATCTGTAGCAAAAAATAACCAATCCCGAAGCCAGGAATCATGAATACTCTTTTTGAATTCTGCAGGATTTGTATTTGCATTAATTGCCTTGTCTGTTCCATAAACCAGTCTATCTTGATATTTGATAAAAAAATTACGAGTTTTTTGCCTGTCATTTAACGTATGAAGCTGCAAATTACTAATACGCGACAAATCAACACGCATATTGGGATATTTATCTAATCGCCTGGCCAATTCATCTAAACTCCATTCCAGACTTCCTAAATGTGCACCCACAAATTTTAAATCAGGATACTTTTCCAAAAGATTATCTCTGGCCTGAATATGAGCTTCATAGGATGGAAATTCAGGATGCAGAAACATGTGATATTCGGGATGGGAACCATAATACGACTGGCTGAAGGTCATTTTATCGAGGGGTAACCAGCAATCTCTGGGCTCTCCATTATGGCCGATCAAAGGAATCCTGTTTTGTACAAGAAAGCTAAAAATAGGTGCAAGCCGGGGATCATCAAGCATCACGAATTTTCCTTGCTCATCACGAAGTTCCATACCGATATTCTTCCAAATCTTTACCGCTTTGGCTCCTTTTGATAGAGAAAGTTTTAAATCCCTGATTGTTTTTTCAGCCCAATCCTTTTTATCAAAACCCTTTACCGAAAAAGTGGTAGCTACCTCCATTTGAGCAGGGAAATTATTCAAATGCTGAAAAGCGAATTTTTGCTGCTCAGTCCATGGCAAACCAAATGGCCTGTCGTCAACAATATCCAGAAACTTAAAGTTATCTTCATTAGCTAGTTCAATAAATGAAGTCTGATCTGTGTTGATGTGAATATGAGTGTCGAACTTTTTAACTGATTTAAAATCTTCAACTGTGTAATATTGCTCTTGAATAAGCACGGTATTCTCTGCTGAATTGATGACTCCAAATGGAACTAAAAGAATACTCAGTAGGATCAGGGCAGATTTAATAGTCATTTGTCGCTTTTACAATTAGGAGTTTGAATTCTTTAAATTAAATAAAACATTTGGAATTGGAGCTTTTTCATTCCATTCAGATTTTATAAAGCTCTAAAAAAGACAGGTTGAGTTTCAAAAAGCGGAACAGGCTTTTTGCCGCCAATAATTAATTGATTATTATTATAGAATGAAAAACATTCTATATAGCTTTTTCAGAAATGCACTTCTGATTTTATTTATAAACAGCTTGGTCGATTCTGCTTTAGCGCAAACCACTGCATTAACTATTGATGCATCTAAGTACAGTACGCTACAGCAGGCTGTGGATGCTCTCCCGTCCAGTGGCGGCATTGTCAATATTCCTCCGGGTAATTTTGAGATCACAAAGCCAATCTTACTTAAGACTGAGAATACCCGCCTGCAGGGATCTGGTGGCTCAACTCATCTGATCAATAAAAATACTACCGGTGAACCGGCAATTATTGTCAGCTCGGGCAAGGACCAATTGTTCAGGCTTGAGTTAAGTGATTTTCGCATAAGCGGTAACCCTAAAAGCGGTGATGGTATTTACATGGAAAAGGTACAGGAGTTAATGATCACAGATATGACGATTGATCATAACGGGGGTCATGGAATTAACATGAAGGATTGTACTGAAAACCCTAGGATTGCAAATTGTAACCTAAACTATAATTCAAAAGCAGGAGTAAACATTGACGGTGGGCACGATATCGTTGTAAGTGGAAATCAGTTTGAAGAGAACCAGGATGCCCTTCGGATAAAGGATGGCTTTAACCTGACTATGACAGGTAATAATATTGATGACCATCTGCGACATGGAATTGTAATAGAGAATACTTATGGCTCAATTATTTCGAGTAATATGATCGAGGAGTGCCAGGGGACAGCGATTATCCTAACGGCACCCACTTCTCCTGCCAATCGTTTTTGTTATGGCATTACTATTAGTGCTAATGTTATTGCGCATCATTTAGGTGGCGGCATAGAATTGAATAATGCCTGGGGATGTGCGATATCGGCAAATACATTTACTCTGGTTCATAACTTTTCTATTCTCGCCGGTCCTGGTACCGGAGGCATTACAATAAGTGGAAATAACTTTAGCAATAGTCGTGGCAAGCTGGGTGCCCGTAATGAGAAGAACCCCTTTACATGGGATGTTGGTTCCGGTGTAATTTTAAAGAGTGCTACTGATATCACGATCTCGGGTAATTTCTTTGGCAAGCTTATAACGGAAGCCGTTAAAGCCGACGAAAGCAGCAGTGGCATCCTTGTTAGCGGAAACCTTCTGACCGAACTGAACCAGGGCGCACACTTAATTAAAAAAACGATTGATCTGGGCGGGGCGAAGGATGTTATAGTGAAGGATAATTTGATTAGAGATTAGGTTAAGGGGGCTTTCTTGTATGGTTTTAAAAGGCAGAGTATTAAATTCATTTAAGGAGTCGGAGACTCCTTACTATTGGATAATCCTTAGAGGCGCTTCGCTAAACTCTACGGACAGTATAGTAGTTTTGAAATAAAAAATCCGGTTATGAAACTAAATCCTGAACAAATTAAAAGTTATAATGACGATGGCTACTTGGTTATCAAAAATTTTTGCAGTCAGGCTGAGATCAAAAAGCTATACACTGTAGCTCTGGAGGATGATGCGATGTCAAAAAATGCACTCGATCTGAACGACCAAACTGGTAAAAAAACCAGGCTTTCCCTTTGGTTTAAGCCGGGAAATGATGTTTTTGGATATCTCACCAGGAGTGAACGAATGGTTAGCTCAGTTGCTCAGCTACTTAATGGAGATGCTCCGGTTTGCCATTTTCACTCCAAGCTGATGCAGAAAGAGCCCAAAATAGGAGGAGCCTGGGAATGGCACCAAGATTACGGATACTGGTATAAGAACCAGTTTATGTTCCCAGATCAGTTAATTAGTGTGATGGTAGCCCTCACGCCAGCTAACAAAGAAAATGGCTGTTTACAGGTAATAAAAGGCTCCCATAAACTCGGGCGTGTAAATCATGGTTTTGCTGGTGAACAGGTTGGGGCCGATATAGTAATGGTCGAAAATGCTCTGAAAACCATGGATCTGGTATACTGTGAGATAGAGGCAGGTGACGCACTTATCTTTCACAGTAACTTACTACATAGGTCGGAGGCAAATCTTTCCGATCATCCGCGGTGGTCAATTATTTCCTGCTACTCCCTGCAGTCTAACCTGGCCTACAATGAAACATCTACGTCATGGAAAACACCCATAGAAGTAGTGCCGGATAGAGCTGTATTAGAGTGGGAACCAGAAAGCTTATCGAATGCAGATTTTTTAAAGAAAGAGAATGATCCAGCTCTAAAAGAAACAGGCTGGGAAAATGATCTTAAAGTATAATAAGCTGACAGGCGTAGAGGGGCTTTGATAAACTTTACGGACAGGAGAGCTTTGATACTTTCGTTTAGTAATTTTTAACTTCTAAACGTCATTCTACCCGCTTTTAATTTTATTTATCATCGTAATGCCCGGCAGCAGTGATTACTATAACGGTCACAGTCTCATCCTTGATTTGGTAGACAAGCCGATGTTTTTGGCTTATCCGTCTGGAATATAAGCCAGCCAGATCTTATTTTTTGATTTCGGGTTTACCTATTCCTGTTCTAGGATGTTCCATCAATTCTAAGAGCAGTTTCTGCGCTTTCTTAAAGGCTGAAGGCTCAGAGCGTTTCAGCAATTTAATGTCGTCAATTGCCTGTTCAGTAAATTCCAGCGTGTACATCAAAGTGCATCAAGGAACTGCTCAAGGGCAGGTTTTCCGCTTACACGGGTTACTTTACCTTCTTCAGCATCTTTTAGCGCTTTACGGATTTTTTCAAGAAGCTGAGGACTAAAGTACAAGTCATCTTTAAGTACCGGTGTTATAGAATAAGCCTTGTTCTTCCCTCTCTGGATGATGATCTGCTCACCATTGTCTGCCAGATTCATATATTCCGCCTGCTTTTCTCTAAACTCTCTGCTACTTATAATTACCATGATTTAAATTTATGTACCAATATGGTACAAATATAATGCTAATTTCTTCTTATTTCAAAAAAGGATCATGAGAGGAGTACAAATTGGATCGTTACAAGGTTTTAAATGGTTTGGCCTTATATTATTCGAGGAGTAAGAAGACTCCTCAGCATTGGATAAGTAATATTCTGAAAGCCTGAAAGGTAGCTAATATTAAATACGAACCTTAGAAATTCTTTCCAAAATCGCTACCGCATCTTTTTCTATCCTTGAAAAAGCAAACCATTTTTTTCCCAGATCTTTCAATGAAGCACCGATATGATAAATGATATTTCCATCAATAATCAAGAAACGATCATGTGCTTTGCTAAATATTTTTAATTCAATCGGTTCATATTGGTCATTATGTTTTTTTATATCCTGCTCCAGTATTTTGGAAATAGTTTTGGAATAAATAGTTGCAGAAACCCCTTCCATTCTTTTTGTTAATAAAACAAGAACAGAATCATCCACATAATTATCAATTAACTGAATAGATTTTTTTGCCGACCGAATAAGATCTGCCGCAAAAGTATAAGCATCAAATGTTTGACCGTCGAAAAATATACCTTGTTTCATCATTTCCCTCCCGCCTTCTAGTGCTTTAAATACCTGCTCAAACCTTTGATCTTGCTCAACTTGTTTAAGTTCAAAACGATCCATACGTTGCAAAAGACTAGCATGACTTCCAATCAGTTTACGCATATCTACAAAAGTCCTTAAAATTTTAAGGCTCGTTTCAACAGCAATTGGCGTTTTAAGTACTGATGCTAACATAGCAATACCATGTTCAGTAAAAGCATAGGGTTTAGCACCACCAAAGAAGCTTTTAGATGGTATCACAGTTTGTGACACCAATTCATTTATCTCTTCCTCGGTCAGTTCTAACATGAAGTCAGATGGAAAACGGTCAAAATTTCTATTGACAGATTGTTTTAAAATTCGTGTTTCTGTTCCATAAAGCTTAGCTAAATCTTTATCAAGCATAACATGAACACCCCTTACCGAATGAATTAAGGTTTGCACAATTGTAGTTTTTTGAAGCTCTTTTGCCATTTTATTTGAAACATTTACAATAGAGCAAACGCTAAAAATCAACTAAAGAAAAATACCGATTTAGATCAATGAAGAGAATTATTCTTAGCGAACGGTCCTAGTTGACAATTAATGGTAATATTATTTAAATAGTGAAGGACTATATTTCATAAATCAAAGTGAATCGGATATACAATATACAGGAGTATTAGACTTGGTTTCTATATCTGACAAAACAAAAAAGCCTGATACTTTTGTGCCAGGCTTCGTGCCCAGCGCCGGTCCCGATTGCTATCGGGGCAAACCGGAACGGCCGTAAAACAAAAAGCTCTCAAAAAATGAGAGCTTTTTACGTACCCAGCGCCGGTCCCGATAACCATCGGGACGAACCGGAACGGCCGTAAAACAAAAAGCTCTCAAAAAATGAGAGCTTTTTACGTACCCAGCGCCGGAATACAAACATAGAATTATTAGAATTACATACAATCTGATTAAGTAAACAAAAAGCCATTTAATATAATTAAAAACCACTATTTAGTAAAATAAAATATTTTGAAGTAAAATAGAATATAACGAAAACTGTATGTAAATTTAAGAATTACATACAGTTATGGCAAAACCTAAATTTTACTTAGAACCCAGACCGTCCACAGACCAAATACAGGCTATTAATATGTTCTATTCCTTTAATGGAGCCCGGTTACAATATTATACAGGGATAAGAATTGAAATAAAATATTTCCGTCCTGAATGTAATACCAGCGACACTATAAAGCCGATAAAAAGCACCGCCCCATTTGCTGCCCAGCTTAACAGCAAGCTTACTGATATTAAAACTGATGCTATCAAATTAGTAAACGATACTAAGGGCGAAAATCTTAATGTCAAATATATCCGGGAGCAATTAGATTTAATATACAAGCCAAAAAATCTTAAGCCCCCTCTCTCTACCGAAGCAACACCGCCAAGTACATTTATCACTTTTTTTGAAAGGATAATTGAAGATAGTAAGAGTGGAAAACGTCTAATCTCATCAGGAAAGAATAATGGCTCAAGATATACCCGTAATGCTTATAAAAATTATGGTATTACCCTATCGGCTGTTAAAAGGTATTTAAATTATAGAGGAATAAAGGATTTGACCTTTCAAGATATACGTAAAAGTTTTTATGAGGATTTCAGAGACTATTGCTATAATATCGAACAAAAAGAAAAATCTACTTTTGGAAGCTATATAAAGGATATTAAGACGGTAATGAGCGAAAGCAACACGCCTGGCTTTAGAACTCAAGATTTCGTAATGCCCTCGTATGAAGCAGATACTTTGTATTTAACTACATCCGAGATTGATAAAATTGCAGCTCTAGATTTATCTGACAAAACAAGAATGTTCAATACACCTAAAGGGAGTATTAGCTATAATACCTTGGACAAGGTAAGAGATTTATTCCTTGTAGGTTGCTTCACTGGTTTAAGATTTAGTGATTTCTCAACTTTAGAGCCAAGTAGCATAGAAAGTAATTTCATTAAGT
The DNA here is from genome assembly GCA_945901155.1 of Pedobacter schmidteae. Lineage (GTDB taxonomy): Bacteria > Bacteroidota > Bacteroidia > Sphingobacteriales > Sphingobacteriaceae > Daejeonella > Daejeonella schmidteae_B. The sequence goes on along the minus strand of CAMDKO010000023.1, from coordinate 1,294 downwards.
TAAAGCAAGTAAAAACGGGAGGTAGAGTAACTATTCCAATTATAAATAGTTTGCGACCTATTTTAAATAAATACAAAGATGCCTTACCCACTATATCAAACCAAAAATTTAATGATTATATAAAGCATGTTGCATATTTGGCTGGATTAACGGAAAATCGTAAAATGAAAAACACAAAAGGGAACCTTACTAATGAGAGTACAAGCCCCTTGTATTGCTTAATAACCTCGCACTGTTGCCGTAGAAGTTATGCTACAAATATGTTCAAGGCAGGTGTACCACCGATGCTTATAATGAGCGCAACAGGACATAAAACAGAAACCAGTTTCTTAAAATATATTCGGGCAAATAATGACGATAAGGCTAAATTGTTAGCTGAAACCTTACAAAAATTAGGATTATAATAGATGATTACTACGAAAATTAAAATTCTCGCGATTCAACCTGTTCCATTACTTGAAAGCTACATGTCTCCTGATAAGTTTTTATGCTTTTTGAAGGGCGATTTACCCAATTTACACGACGAACCAATAAGAAAAAGAATGTTGCCATTTCATTCGTATGATTTGGGTCAATTAAAGGAGGAAATTATTGATGAAATAACATTAAACGATATGCATCTGCCGACTACTTATCAGGCGGCAGCATATCTAGATTATGTTTCAGAGATTATTAAACCAATGATGCAGCTTTTAGGTCAAGATAATTTAATGGATATGGTTATCCAGGAAGATTTATATCCATTGCCATTAAATCTTATTGAACATAAATTTGGCGCGGATGTGCTAACAGACAATATGATTAACGAAGTTATAAAAACGAACGATACATTAATTGAGAAAATAAGTAAATTCAACGATGACCAAAAGAATGATTATAAGTTGTTGGAAAATCTTTTCAATTGCTTGATGTGGAACTATAGAGATTATCGTGAAATAAGTTTTGAAATTGAATGGCTAAGAACTAAAAGAGGATTAGTCAAAGAACCCAGTAATTTATCCGCAACTGAAATAGCATTGAGACAATGGTATCTTGTCGAAGCGAAAATAGAGCCATATATTATTCCCAGGCAAGTGGGCCAGAAATACAAACATCTTGCTGATTGCACCAATATTGCTATGGCTTATAGTTGCTTTGATAAGATTCCTAGAATTAAACACCCTAATTTGAAACAATTGAAAAACGTTAAGAACTCTTTATCTGAATTCCCTGACATTCAAAGTGCTATTTCAAACGACATAGATAAATTAGAATAAAGTAGCAGTACCTACTACATAGCTACTATTGTTCATAA
>CAMDKO010000022.1 GCA_945901155.1 Pedobacter schmidteae | reverse complement strand
AAACGTTTCCTGATTTTGTTGCGGTAAAACCGGTTATAATACTTAACTGACCTTTTATAACATCATCCAATTGCTTAATTGCAATAATTTTGCGCTCTGAAAGAGAGCCAGTAAACAATAGCGGTGTCAATCCTTTTTGTGCACTTGTTCCACCTAAAACAAAATCGCCAGAAACCGTAAGAGAGGTCATTGCATTCCGATATATTGGCATCCTTAGTTCATCGGTGTTTTCAAGTGAGGTTTCAACTGCAAAACTTCCTGCGGGATTAAAGAATGTATATTGAGCGCTCGCAACAAAAGGAACGTAGAGTAATGTAATCAGAGAATATATAATTCGATAATACATATTATTTCACCTCCTTTTCAGGGTTAAATTTTATTAAAAAAGGTACACTGCCATTTTCGGATCGGTCTGGTCTTTTACGACCGGCAAAGTACATATTGCCATCCTTGTCGCGGATATCAGAGCCTGTTACTTCTGTTAAACGGCCAATAGGAAATTCTAAAAGAATGTTCGGCTTACGTTTATCAGGATCGAATTCAATCAGAACTGTTTTGTCTTTCCGCACATAATTGCCATGTCCACCAATTACATAATAGAGTTTACCATTCAAACCTATATTTAAATTAGGTACATAGGGTTTCCAGTCTTCTCCCTGATTTGTTTCGAATACACCGCCTAAATCTTCCCACTTGCCGATCCCTGTTTCCTCCGGATAAAATGCCACCAGTTTAGCACCATAGGTAACCAGGTAGATGACATTTTTGTTGGGATCTTTTGCAAAAGCGGTAATACCTGTTACGATTTTCCCACCCGGAGTGCCCGGAAAGGCGGGTAAACTTTGTTTTGCAAAAAGCAGTTTCCCGGTAGATTTCTCATATTTTACCAAGCGCTGTCTCCAGTCTACGTAATAGCAATTGCCCCACCAATCCGTAAACAAAACACGTGGGACATGTGCACTGCCTAGCCGGCCGGCATCATGCAACAGGTTTTTTTTGGGATCGAATACGAGAAAGTGCGCTTGTGGATAACTGATTGCATATACCAGGCCCGATTGAAGATCTACTTCTACATCCTTAATACTTTCGTACTGCATCCCCATTCCTAAATTGGTAAGTTGCTTTGTTGCTGGACTCCATTTCATAAAAAAGCCCCCGGCATAACCATGTGGATGGTCCATCAAATACTCTTGTCTCGATTCGCCCCCATCAGTAGAGAAATATATTTCACCCTTGGGTCCTGCCACAATTTTGGAGTGCATCTTTCCCTGCCACTGAAAAGGCCTCAGGTGTCCCAGATCACTAAGGAAGCCATGTAACTGGATTTGTTTAAGGGTCGGGTCATATTCATAAAAGCCCACCTTATCAGCATGATTAGTTACACCTACATAGACATTGTTATTGGCTGGATTATACCCAATAGAACCCCATGTGGAATGGGCTTCAGGAAAATCAGGATAGTCAATAAATCTAATATTCCGTTCTGAAATGGGTTTATTCAGGGAAGTATCCTGATAAGCAAACAGACTGATATTTTGAGCTATTAACAGCATTATGAAACAAACAATCCGCATTCGTAAAAGCTTTAATTATGAAACGATTATGAAGATAAAGAAAAATTATTAATTTAAAATCTTTTCAGCTGTCCAACATATATCCGAATATCATGTAGAATAAACAGATTATGCAGTTTAAAGTCCACTTTGATTAAATTTTCTATTACACTCTCTATAAAAAACCTAACATGAGTTTATAAGCCTCGGCTATATCCAAAAAAGGTTTAAATTTATTTACTGGTAATGTGCCTATCTAAACTCAGGGTCCGTAAATAAATTCAAGATGAAAAAAACAATTTCCTACATCCTAATCTTAGTCCTTGGCCTAGCCACCGGTATCTTCATTACCCAAAACGAAACTATTTGGAATGCCCTTAAAAAACCATTCGCCAATTCTTTCACCCCATTTGATGATTCGCGCCAAACCAAATGGGATGCAGATTTTAAAGTTGTTGAACTAAAATCTTCTTTAGATAATTCTTTGCAAAAGGCCTATTTCTTTAAATCTAAATCTGCTGCGCCTAAGCCATTAGTGGTGAGTCTCCATTCCTGGAGTGGTAATTATGAACAGAAAGATGAACTGGCAGCTCTCTCCAAAACAAAAGACCTGAACTATATCCATCCCGATTTTAGAGGAGTAAACTGGACAAAAGACGCCTGCTGCAGCGATCTGGCTTTGGCTGATATTGATGATGCGATTGACTTTGCGATCAAAAATTCCAACGTCGATCTGTCAAGAATATATGTTATTGGTTCTAGCGGCGGTGGTTATGCTACGTTGGCAACCTTTATGAAATCAAAACATTTAATCAGACGCTTTTCTGCCTGGGTTCCGATTTCTGATTTGCCTGCCTGGTATGCACAAAGTAAGATAATGGGTACGAAATATGCAGAAAACATATTAGATTGCACAAGTTCTAAGGACAGCCTGAATATGGAAATTGCAATTAAGAAATCTCCCATTTATTGGAAAACCCCGGTCGAAAAATTGAATACAACAGAATTTCAAATCTATGCCGGTGTTTATGATGGAATTCAGGGCAGTGTACCCATTACTCATTCCATCAACTTTTATAATAAAATATTAAAAGATAAACTGGTAATTGATAGTTCCATTTATGTAAGTGATTCTGAAAAGCTATACTTACTAGAATATAGAAAGGCACTTGGCGAATTCGGAAGTATAGCAGGCAGAAAGGTATTTCTGAAAAAACAATCCGGCAATTTGGGCCTGACCATTTTTGAAGGAAATCATGAAATGCTGACAAACTATGCATTCAATGAACTGATCAGGGAATAAATAAAAATCAGTCCCTACCAGCCAATTCAAGATCCAAACATGAATTTTGTTTTTACATTTACTACATAAATAATTATCAATAATCCAATAGTTTAGGAGTTTGAAAGTTTAATCCATAAAACACATGAAGAAAATATCCATTCTATTTACATCTGTACTGATCAGCCTGGCTTGCATGAATGCCAGTGCACAACTTAAAATGCCACAATCAAGCAGTTCACAAACTCTTATTCAAGAATTTGGACTAGGAAAAGTAACTGTCAAATATTCACGACCAAATATCAAAGGCAGAAGTTTAGAAAAAGATCTGATACCTTTTGGAGAAGTATGGCGTACGGGTGCTAATGATGCAACTGTCATCACCTTTACAGATGCAGTTACCCTAGAAGGAAATCCAGTAGCAGCGGGTGAATATGCCCTCTTTACTATTCCAGGCAAAGATGAATGGACTATTATTTTAAATAAAGAAACTAAACAATGGGGATCCTACCAATATAAGCAGGCAGAAGATGTTTTACGTTTTAAAGTAAAGCCAATTAAACTGACTGAGCGCCTAGAAACTTTCAGTATCAATTTCAGCGATGTGATGCCTTCAAGTGCAAATCTTGATCTTTCTTGGGAAAATACGCGGATAACAATAAAAATGGCAACCGAGGTCGACTCTAAAGTAATGGCCAATATTGATGCAGCTATGAAGTCTGAAAAACCGCCGTTCTACCCGGCAGCAATTTATTATTTTGAAAATGGGAAAGACCTAAAAAAAGCATTAGAATGGATCAATATTGCCGAAGCCGGTGATCAGAAAGCACCCTGGTTCAAATACCAGAAAGCTCGTATTCAGTTAAAAATAGGCGATAAAAAGGGAGCTGCACAAACTGCCAGGGCTGGAATTGAAGCTGCTAAAGTGTTGAACAATGCTGAATATATCCGGCTGAATGAAAAGATCCTTACTCAGGCAAGTCAATAAATTGATGTTAAATGATATAAATATGCTAAACCTATTGTAGTCCCAAAACACTCAGGCCTTGCTCAAAGATAACATCAACCGGAATTCCTTTTTTACTCAATCGGTCAAGGTCTGATTTAAGCTCAGGATGAATTAAAGCCATTTCTTTTTGAACTTTTTCAACCGCAGCCTTATCTCCATTTCCTTGAAGAACCAGAATCTTATTGGTTAATTCATTCATAGAAGACTCAAACTTTTCGAAATTAACCTTATAGGTTCCCTCTGGAGTACGTTCAAAAGCGCCCTTACTATTAAAGAAATTAAAGCATAGCATATTTGCCTTTCCATGTGCTTCGCCAGCACCAAAGCGTACAGAACGCAAGATCCCGGCCATAAAGGTGGTATAATAATCTTTGATATCTCCTTCCATTTCGCTTTTCTTAAGTAAACTACTGACCATATATAAACCAAGAATATCAGCCTTTCCTTCTTCCAGCCAGGAATATTGTTCTTGCAAGGCCTCTCTTACATAACCCTTACCTGTTATAGTTGATTTAATTCCCAAACCATGGGCTACCTCATGGAACATTACATTGGCAAAAAATGCATCAAATTTAAGGTACTCTTGTTGGCTTTTATCTATCAGCTCAGCCGAAATAGGTACCATGATTTTATCAAACTTAGCACGCATTGCATTTTTTAACTGCGAACGGCGGGTGCCTTTCAATTGCTGGATCCGCTCATCATTTGGCAAATTTACTGCAATTGTCTTTCCACCAGAATTTCCATCTCCCGCATAATAAACTACATCGAATGCAGCAAGCTGAGAAGAAGTTCCAGGCCTTTCCTTTTTATAGGCGGCTTCAACCGGAAGTCCATTCTGAAGCTCAGGAAGCATACTTACATATTTTTCCAATCGCTTTGTCCATTCTTTATCCTTAACCAATACATAACTTTCAAAAGCAGCACGAGCATTTAATAGACCGTCTTCATAATTCTCAATCGGACCAATAATGATATCTAGACCATTATTTTTCATATCCATCCAGGCTAAATCACTAGCCATATAATTGTCTGTAAGTAAAGCCTCAGCCCTGAAAGTGAGATAGCGTCTTAACTGTGCAGAAGCAGAAAGCGCTGCTGCTTCTTTGAGCAAATTAGCTACCCTAAATAAATCATCTTTAAAATAAATACTGTATGGAACCGAAAATAATTTTCCTGATTCTGATCGTCTAATCATAGAATATAAGCCCTTCTTATCTGCCACATTTGAACTTTCAAGCTCTTCTTTTGTCATATTAGCAGGATAAAAACCTGAACCAGCAGGCTTTGAACCAACTCCTTTAACAAAAGGCTTATTATCATTCAAGCGATCCCATGGACCATAATTTAATAGTATAAATTCCTTTGTTTTCTGATCCTGAACGGTAGCCAGCAAACTATCTCGCTGCGGATAACTCTGCTTCCAAAAAAGTTCATCCATGATCTCGGCTGCATTAATGAGAAGAGGTAAGACCTTTCGCTCATCTTCTGTCAGTTTTTGAATATCTGTAGTAAGCCTAACTTTGGCATAAATTGGAAGGCGTTCTGCTACATAGGTCTGTAAGCTGTCTTTGGCGGCTGCACTTTTATTTTCTGAATTAGTTGAACAGGATGTTAAGCCTAAAAAGGAAATTAAAACTAACAGATAATTGATTTTCATCTTGGAATATTTATATGGAAGAATAAATATAGCCAAAATTATAGTTCTTTGGATAGATCAAGCCATTTAACAAATAGGTTATTCAGTGTAGCATTGCATTGTCAAACCAATATTAAAATATAATTATCTTAAATTAACTTCCAATCAAAGAAAAATAGATGGCTGAAACTCTTTAACTTTGTAGAAATAACGTATGTTATACTAGAGTCTAAACGTTAGTATAATACCTTTTTATAGATTAATAGAATGCTATTTTTAAAAAATATATTCCTGACTTGTTTCCTACTTCTATTCTTTACAATAAATAGCAAATCTCAAGATAATTATACCATCAATGGAATCGTAAAAGATTCACTTTCTGGAGAGACATTAATTGGTGTTAGCCTTAAATTTAACGGAAAGGTACAAGTAGGAACTAGTTCAAATGCCTATGGATTCTTTTCATATAAACTCAGCTCCGGAGATTATGATCTGAGCGTAAGCTATGTTGGTTATAGAACAATCAACAGAAGGATAAGCATCAATGCAGACACTAAGCTTGATTTGAATATGGTTCCAGACAATATTCTCGATGAAATTGTAATCAGCTCCGAAAAGAGGAATGACAATGTGGTAAATGCCCAAATGGGTGTAGCCAAAATTAATCTGAGTGAAATCAGAAATGTACCCGTACTTTTTGGAGAGCGCGATATTCTTAAAACTTTACAATTGCTCCCGGGAATAAAATCTGCCGGCGAAGGAAACAGCGGCTTTTATGTACGCGGAGGATCTACAGATCAAAATCTGATACTTTTGGATGAAGCTCCCGTTTACAATGCCTCGCACTTACTTGGATTCTTCTCTACCTTTAACTCAGACGCAATAAAAGATGTCAGTGTTTTTAAGGGAGGAATGCCGGCTCAGTATGGAGGCAGATTATCATCTGTTTTGGATATCAGAATGAACGATGGTAATAAGAAAGAGTATACTGCCGAAGGCGGAATTGGATTGATTTCGTCAAGGCTCAAACTTGAAGGGCCGATTGTTAAAGATAAAGGCTCATTCATGATCAGTGGGCGCCGCACCTATGCTGATGCATTTCTAGCATTTTCAGGTGATAGTTCCATCAAGAATAACACCCTATTTTTCTACGACCTAAATGCCAAAGCAAATTACCAGATCGATGAAAAAAATACTATTTATCTTTCTGGATATTTTGGTCGCGATGAACTTGGCCTAAACGAAACATTTGGATTCGGCTGGGGAAATACTACAGCAACCTTACGCTGGAACCATTTATACAGTAATCGATTATTTTCTAATACTTCACTTATTTACAGTAATTATAATTACGTGATTCAGAACTTTTTGCAAGAAAATAATTTTAAAGTAAACTCATCAATCAGGGATATGAACCTTAAACAGGATTTTCAGCTAGCCTTAAATAACAGCCATAATATCCGCTTCGGACTTGATCTGATCCACCATACCATTGCTCCCGGTAAAATTACTGCAAGTGCAAGTTCAAGTGTAAATGAGGTAGCAGTTCAAAAGCGCAAAGGCAGTGAAATAGCAGCCTATATTTCTGATGAATGGGAATTGAATGATAAGATTAATTTGGTTTATGGCCTCAGAGCCAGTTCATTCTTTCTATTTGGTCCAGGTAACTTTTACAGGTATGATGCGGATGGAAAAACTAATTCAACCAGGGCATATGCTAGCGGTGAATTGGTTAAAAATTATTTAAACCTGGAACCAAGAATCTCAGCAAGCTATCAATTGAATGGTTTATCTTCACTAAAGAGTTCCTATACCCGAAACACACAAAACCTTCATCTAATGTCTAATTCTACGGCAGGTTCTCCAACAGACCTGTACATTATGAGCAGTAATAATGTGAGTCCGGAAATAGCTGATCAAATTGCACTCGGATATTTCAGAAATTTAAATGAAGATAAGTATGAATTTTCTGCAGAGATGTATTACAAAAAAATGCAGGGACAAATTGAATATCGCAGTGGAACAGATCTACGTGGAAATAGAAATGTAGAAGCTGATTTACTTTTTGGCGATGGAAGAGCATATGGAATAGAATTATTTCTAAAAAAACGATTTGGTAAAATCAATGGATGGATCGGATATACACTTTCAAAAACTGAGCGCAAATTTAATGATATCAACAGCGGCCAATGGTTTCTTGCAAAACAGGATCGAACAAATGATGTTTCATTAGTAGGTATCTATAGAGCAAGTGAAAGATGGACATTTTCATCAACATTTGTATATAATACCGGAAATGCTGTAACCTTCCCTGGAGGTAAATACCAGTTAAATAATACAACCGTTTTTTATTATCCTGAACGGAATTCAGACAGAATGCCAGATTACCATCGTCTTGATTTTTCGGCTACGCTAGAAGGAAAACCCAATAAGAAATTGCAATCGAGCTGGTCTTTTGGGGTCTATAATTTATACAACCGAAAAAATGCTTATTCAATCGATTTTAGAGACGATCCAGACGATAAAAGCAAAACACAGGCTGTAAGAACAACCTTATTCGGAATAATTCCTTCTGTTACCTGGAACTTTAAGTTTTAAAATGAAACAATGATGAACTTTCTTATGACCATTATACCTTTTTTTCAGGCATCAAAACTTAATTATAAGCTGGTAATTCTTGTCAGTTTATTCTTGTTTTCATCTTGCGAAAAAGTAATCAATCTTGATCTGAAAAAGGCAGAGTCAGTTATAGTGATAGAAGGCAGTATCAGCGACCAGATTGAAAATCAATTTGTCAAAATTTCAAAAACCACCCCTTTTACAGAGTCAAATACTTTCAATGGTTTTAAAGGGGCAAATGTGAACATTATCACTCCTGGTGGCATGCCAATTACTTTTATAGAAGTATCCCCAGGTTTGTATAGAAGTCAAAGGTTAAAAGGAACACCCGGACAAACTTATAAGCTTGAAATTCTGGCAGATGGAAAGTTGTATACTGCCAGCTCCACCATGCCTTTACCTGTAATCCCCGATTCTGTAGGGTTCAAAAAACTTAGCTTTTTTGGAAATGCAAATATATATCCCACTGTCTATTATAAAGATCCTTCAGGTGTACAGAATCAGTACCGATACCTGGTAAAGATCAATAATAAATATCAGGCAGATATTGTTTCTGAAGACCGGTTTAATAATGGAAATGCTGTTTCGGATGTAATCAATTATGATGGCGATGATTTGAAGTCAGGCGATATCATCACTATTGAAATGCAATCTATAGACCGAAATGTGTTCAAATATTACTTTGCAATTAGCCAGATTGGAGGAAACGGCGGTCCGCCGGTAGCTCCAGCAAATCCTAATTCTAATATCAGTAACGGAGCCCTCGGAATATTCAGTGCCCACACTAAATCAACCCTTTCAATTGTTTTGAAATAGTACATTTTCATTCTTAAAGCAATGCCGATTCCGATATTATTGCTTTTGGAAAAAGGATGTTGTTTTCAAGATGGATATACATGTTCAACTATTTTTTATATTCTTTTAACATTCCGAAAGCATTCTTGTATTTTGGCTAAAGAAAAAACAACATCCATGCGCATAAAAATACGTTTGATGTTCATTGCTGGAATAAGCATGATCATAGCATCGTGTTCATCAAACCCTTACGGCCCAACGAACAAAGCATATAAAAAACATACAAAAGAATTAAGTAGAACTATTCGCACTAATCCTGTAAATCTAACAGGTCAAGATTTTGTAGGTACCACAAATTTTGGACTTCGAAAACCCAATTACGTAATTATTCATCATACCGCTCAAAACTCGACCGAGCAAACCCTAAAAACATTCACATTGCCTAAAACTCAAGTTAGTGCCCATTATGTGATTGGCAAGGATGGGGCCATTTATCAGATGCTGAATGATTATTTAAGGGCATGGCATGGTGGGGCGGCAAAATGGGGCAACCTTACTGATATTAACTCCGCATCAATTGGAATAGAGCTTGATAATAATGGATTCGAGTCTTTTTCCCAAGTACAAATCAACAGCCTATTAAAAGTATTAGCAATTCTTAAGAAAACACATTCAATTCCTGCAGCTAATTTTATCGGCCATTCAGATATTGCACCTGGCCGAAAAGTGGATCCAAACATCACTTTTCCGTGGAAAACACTTGCTGAAAACGGTTATGGTTTATGGCAGGATGAAACATTAAGTGATTCTATACCAGAAACATTTAACCAAATAGAAGCTCTACGCATTATTGGGTATGATATCAAAAATCCCCTAAATGCTATGAAATCCTTCCAGCTTCATTTTTCACAAAAAGAAATAACAGGAATTTTGACTGAAGGAGAAATAAAAATTCTATTCAATCTGTACAAGAAATATCTATGATGTTTACGATTTGCTAATTTCCTTTGCCCAGGCGTCTTTCAAAGTTACGGTACGATTAAAAATCAAATGATCAGAACTTGAATCAATATCAAGACTAAAATAACCTTTACGTATAAACTGATATCCAAAACCAGGTTTTGCATTGGCCAGATCAGGCTCTATAAATGCGTTTTTAATCACAGATAAACTATCCGGATTTATATACTCTTTAAAATCTCCCTCTTCGTTTGATGGATCTTCTACACGGAATAAACGATCATATAAACGTATTTCGGCAGTTTTTGCTCCGGCAACACTAACCCAATGGATTGTTCCCTTCACGTGGATTCCACTGGTATCACTCCCACTCTTTGACTCTGGAATATAAGTACAATGAATTTCTGAAACACGACCGGTTTCATCCTTCACAAAAGAATCACATTGAATGATGTAGGCATTTTTTAAGCGGACCATGAGGCCCGGACCCAAACGGAAGTATTTCTTCGTTGGTTCTTCCATGAAGTCATCCCGTTCAATCCATAATTCAGAACTAAAAGGAATAGGACGCGATCCGTCGCCACCCTCAACTTCCGGATTATTTTCAGCATCCATCACTTCAATCTGATCTTTAGGATAATTACTAATGATCAATTTTACTGGATCCATCACTACCATTCTTCTCCATGCCAACTTGTTAAGATCTTCACGAATACAGAATTCAAGTAAACCAAGGTCAATTAGATTCTCTCTTCTTGCAACACCAATGCGCTCGCTAAAATTACGAATAGAAAGGGGCGTATATCCGCGACGGCGTAACCCACTAATTGTTGGCATGCGCGGATCATCCCAACCTGTTACATAATTTTCATTAACCAACTGAAGCAGCTTGCGCTTACTCATAACCGTATAATTTATATTTAACCTGGCAAATTCATATTGCTTAGAAGGAAAAATATTTAACTTTTGAATAAATAATTCATATAGGGGCCGATGGGGAATAAATTCAAGAGTACAAATAGAATGGGTAATTTGCTCAATTGCATCAGATTGTCCATGGGCAAAATCATACATCGGATAAATACACCATTTATCGCCGGTTCGGTGATGATGGGCATGCTTAATACGATACATCAAAGGATCGCGCAGATGCATATTCGGTGATGCCAGATCGACCTTTGCGCGCAAAACCTTAGCTCCATCAGGATATTTTCCAGCCTTCATGTCTTCAAAAAGCTGCACATTCTCTTCAATACTTCTGCTTCTGTTTGGAGTAGGTTCACCTGCCTCTGTTGGAGTTCCTTTTGCTACAGCAATTTCTTCAGCTGTACTATCATCCACATAAGCCAGACCCAATCTGATTAGATTTAATGCAAAATCATACAGTTGATCAAAATAATTAGAAGAATATAATTCCTTGTCCCATTCAAAACCAAGCCATTTAATATCTTCCCGGATACTATCAACATATTCTACATCTTCAGTGGTAGGATTGGTATCATCAAATCTAAGATTAGTTTTACCCTTATATTTTTTAGCAAGACCAAAATTTAAACAAATAGATTTAGCATGCCCAATGTGTAAATAACCGTTTGGCTCAGGTGGGAATCTGGTTAGAATACGACCGTCATTTTTACCATTTCGGATATCCTCTTCAATGATTTCTTCTAAAAAATTTAATGATTTTTCTTCGCTCATACTCCGTATTAAGAGGGTACAAAAATAGCAAAATTTACTGTTTACCTTATAGTAATTTGGCAGATGTGCTTTTTAATACTTGCCAGAGTTTTAATTGCAGAATTCAATGCAATTTCTTCTTACTTTTACTTATATCAATTATGACAGGAAACTTAAATAGACCCATTCGTGTACTTGTTGCTAAAGTTGGCCTTGATGGGCACGATAGAGGCGCAAAAATCATCGCAACCTCTCTTAGGGATGCGGGTATGGAGGTTATTTACACCGGTCTTAGACAAACTCCCGAAATGGTAGTTAATGCGGCACTTCAGGAAGATGTTGACGCAATAGGAATTTCAATTTTATCAGGTGCACACCTGACGGTTTTTCCTAAAATAATGCATTTGATGAAAGAAAAAGGCCTGAATGACGTGCTGGTAACTGGAGGTGGAATTATACCTGATGATGATATGAAGATTCTTAACGAGATGGGCGTAGGCAAACTATTTCAGCCAGGAACAAATACCCATGAGATCGTTTCTTACATCACTGACTGGGTCAAAGAAAACCGTATATTCTGATCATTCCATCAAGGAAAAAACGTATATCTAAATCAATATAAAGAAATGGACTTTACTAATCTTCTCGTTGAAATACGTGACAGGATTTTATACATCACTATTAATCGTGAAAGTAAACTAAATGCATTAAATAAGGTCACATTAGTTGAACTTCATCATGCTATTACTCATTCATTTCATAATGAAGCTGTTAGTGGATTGATTATAACAGGAGCTGGGCAGAAAGCTTTTGTTGCTGGAGCAGATATATCAGAATTTGCAGATTTGAATACCGATGAGGGCAGAGCCCTTGCCCGCGAATGGCAAAGCAAAGTTTTTGATGTAATTCAAAACAGTGAAAAACCAATAATTGCAGCAATCAACGGATTTGCACTTGGCGGAGGGCTTGAACTAGCCATGGCCTGTCATATCAGAGTTGCCGCTACAACTGCAAAAATGGGATTACCCGAAGTTAGCCTGGGCATAATCCCAGGATACGGAGGTACCCAGCGCCTAAGTCAGTTAATAGGCAGAGGAAGAGCCCTTGAAATGATCCTCACTGCAGAAATGGTTAGCGCAACTGAAGCATATAGAACTGGGCTGGTTAACCACGTTACAGAACCTGAACTGATTATATCCAAGTCTGAAGAACTATTAAAAAAGATCATGAGCCGTTCACCTTCTGCAGTGGCTTGTGCTATCAGAGCAGTAAATGCCAATTATATAGAAGGCGAGAATGGATTTGAAACAGAGATATCCGAATTCTCTAATTGCTTTGGTTCATTAGACTTTAACGAGGGAGTAGCAGCATTTTTGGAAAAAAGAAAAGCTGAGTTTACGGGGAAATAATGTGTCCAGAATTGACAAGCCAAAACCGTATAATCTATCAAAATTTGTAAAAAAATTTTCCATTCGCGATAATATTTATACCTTACCGTCCCCTATTTTCTAAAAAAGAAAGGCTTAAAATATAAATTCACACCATGAATAAAATATTAATAGTTGACGATGAGGTGAATATCGGTATACTTCTTTCCAAATTTTTAACCAGAAACGGTTTTGAAGTAAGCACCAGTACCAACGGTAATAATGCTCTTGAAATAATGACAAAAGAGCCATTTAACCTTGTGCTTTGTGATTATAGATTGGAAGATACCGATGGTAGAGAAATGCTACGCAAAATCAAAGCTACTTATCCTGATACGGGAGTAATTATTATTACAGGGTATTCAGATATAAAACTAGCGGTTGAATTAATTAAAATGGGGGCCTATGATTATATCACAAAACCCCTATATCCTGACGAAATCTTAAATACGATCAACAAAGCAATTGAAGCTCAAAAAGCCATAAATCAGCATATAAATCTAAGTAGCGTAACAATTGCCAAACGCGAATCTAAAGAAGAATTCACTCCTGAAGAATTTATTGTAGGGATAGAAGCCGCCTCAAAGGAACTGTTAAAACAGATCAAACTGGTAGCACCGACAAATTTCAGTGTGATCCTAAACGGTGCAAGCGGAACAGGAAAAGAATCTGTTGCAAAAAGTATTCATTTCAATAGTCCAAGAAAAGACAAGCCTTTTATTGCCATGGATTGCGGATCTTTAACAAAAGAACTGGCTGGCAGTGAATTTTTTGGGCATGAAAAAGGTTCATTTACAGGTGCATTATACACTAAGATTGGGCATTTTGAAATGGCAAATGGTGGAACCTTGTTTTTAGATGAGATTGGTAATTTGTCATATGAGCTTCAAGCGGCCTTATTAAGAACTGTACAGGAACGAAAAGTTAAACGTATCGGAAGTACAAAAGAAATTGACCTAGACATTCGAATACTTGTTGCAACCAATGAAAATCTCGGCGAAGCCATCCAAAAAGGACGATTTAGGGAAGATCTTTTCCACCGATTCAATGAATTCAATATTACAGTGCCTCATTTAAGAGAAAGGGGAGAAGATATTATGATCTTTGCTGAACATTTTCTGAAAGAAGCTAATTCAGAACTCAATAGAAGTGTAACTGATATCTCTAATGAGGTGATCGAATGCCTAATGACCTATAACTGGCCGGGAAATATACGTGAACTTAAAAATGTGATTAGAAGAGCTACCCTGTTAAGTGAAGGAAACCAGATACAGTTAAAAGCACTGCCACTTGAAATTTCCACATTGGCCAAAGCATACACCATTGAAAAAGCATTTGGAGCAAACATTGTTGTAAATATTAATAAACATAATATCAAAAATGCTTCAATAGAAGCAGAATATAAAACGATTATCAATGTTTTGAAAGAAGTTAACTTCAATAAGACAAAGGCCGCAAAGATTTTAAAAATCGATAGAAAGACACTATATAACAAAATGAAATCGACCAACCCAGAAAAATAAATTGCAAAAAAAGCATTATTTTTAAAATAAAAAAATCAACATTTAATTCATGAATGATAGCACAAAAGTTTTAGCTGCTATGCTTGCCGGATTAGCAGCAGGAGTTGCAATAGGTATTTTATTTGCACCTGATAAAGGTTCAGAAACACGTGATAAGTTAACTGATGCTTTAAAGAATTTGGCAGACAGTATTAAGGATCGGGTGGCAGATGAAATCGATAACTTAAGCGAAGTTAAAGATACAGTTGTTGAAGAAATTAAATCGAAGATGAAATCAGCAGAAGTAGAATTTACTGAAACCCGAGGAGCCTCCAGCTCTGCTGCTGTACATACAGAAGAAACAATTAAAGACAGCATAAAAACGTAAATTTAAATTCTTATGGAAGAAGAATTTGAACAACAAAAAATTGTTGAGAAAGTAACGGAGTATATAAAAGTTCGAACAGAATTAACTGTACTCAAAACTGTAGATAAGGGATCGCAATTATTTGCCAATTTGCTAGCAAATGGCTTGGTTTTAATTCTTACTATTCTCGCATTTTTGTTTGGAAGTTTAGCTCTTGGTTTTTATCTGTCCGAGGTTTTGAATAATTCATATGGAGGTTTTCTGATCCTTGCAGGAATTTATCTGTTACTCGCTTTCATTCTTAATTCCTTAAAAGACAAATACCTCGAAAAAAAAATCATTAATATCTTAATTGAAAAAGTTTTTAAGGATAGAAAATGAGAATAAAAATCCAGAATATTGACGATTTACGAGAAGAAGTTGTTCGTTTAGAAGTAGTTAGAACAGAAATAGAGACTGAACTTAAAGTTGAAGCTCAAAAAATAACTTCTAAAATTCGGATACCACTCATGCTTTTACGCAAACTGAACAACTTTTTTGCTGGAAGCAAAGATAAATCAGGAACTAAAGATGGTGAAGATTGGGTTACTAGCATTTTCAGTATAGGTTTGCCTCTTCTGTTAAATAGATTTCTATTTCCAAAATCCGGTTTTATCGTAAAATCTATTATTGAACTTATTTCACAAACTACTGCCAAAACAGTAAATACTGATTTAATAGTTGAGATAATTGAAAAAGTATCTCAATGGATAAAATCAACTGGAAGCAGGAATAAAAAAGAAGCAGAAATGGTTGATTATGGAATCCCGCCAGATAGCGAGACTTATTAAAAAAAACCTGTTTTATGCATAATTATTCTTGAAATCCTCATAAACAAGCCTAATACCCTGTTCCAGTTCAACCAAATAATGCCAACCCTTACTATTTAATTTTGAAACATCCATAAGCTTACGTGGAGTTCCATCTGGTTGCGAAGTATCAAATACTAATTCACCCTCAAAGCCAACTACTTTTTGAATTAATAAAGCCAATTCTTTAATAGTGATGTCATGCCCCGTTCCAATATTAATAAACCCTGGATCATCATAATTATGCATCAAAAAGAAGCAGGCATTTGCAAGATCATCCGAAAACAAAAATTCTCGCCTCGGACTACCAGTACCCAAAATGATAACTTCTGAACTGGAATTAACCATCGCTTCATGAAATTTTCTGATCAGAGCAGGCAAAACATGCGAATTTTTAGGATGATAATTATCATTATAGCCATAAAGGTTGGTAGGCATCACAGATATAAAATTACATCCATACTGCTGGCGATATGCCTCACACATTTTGATTCCAGCAATTTTTGCTATGGCATAAGGCTCATTCGTAGGCTCGAGCAAGCCAGTTAATAAATATTCTTCTTTAAGCGGTTGAGGGGCAAGCTTTGGATATATGCAGCTTGAACCCAAGAACATCAGTTTCTTCACGCCATTCAAATATGACTGGTGGATAACATTCATTTGAATGGCTAAGTTTTCGTAAAGAAAATCAGCCTTATACCTATTATTGGCAATTATGCCACCCACTTTTGCTGCAGCTAAAAATACATACTCAGGTTTCTCAACAGCGAAAAATTCGGTCACAGCTTGTTGATTTCTCAGATCAAGTTCAGATGAAGTTCTAAAAACCAGGTTGGAATAGCCCTCTTTTTGAAGTTTTCTGAAAATAGCAGATCCTACCATCCCGCGATGCCCTGCAATAAATATTTTAGATCCTTTTTCCAATTTTATAGAGTATGGAAGCAAAGATAAAACTATTTTTACAGGCTTTAACATAAGAAATGGGTAAGGATAAACTAAGACGCTTTGCAGAGATTACAACTTTTGAAAATGTCATTGAACTTGAAGACGGAAAAATATTAAAAGGTAATTGGGCTGAGCAACATTTTAAGAACAAATACCCAGTAATTCTTGAATTAGGATGCGGTAAAGGAGAATATACTGTAAATCTTGCCCGACTTTTTCCTGAAATAAACTTCATTGGGATTGACTATAAAGGAAATCGAATTTGGAGAGGTGCAAAAACTGCCATAGAAGAAAATATTCCAAATGTTGCCTTTCTGAGGATTCAGATCGAAAATCTGACCGATTATTTTTTAGAAAATGAAATTTCCGAAATATGGATCACGTTTCCTGACCCGCAACCTCAGATCAGCCGTGAAAAAAAACGCCTTACTTCGCCCAGGTTCCTGAATATGTATAAACTGGTTTTAATAGAAAAAGGACCTATTCACTTGAAAACAGATAGCGATCTTTTACATACCTATACTGGCCAAAAAATTGAAGAACTGGGATTGAAAATCCATTCCCAGACTGATGATCTGTACAATTCGTCATTAGCAGATGAGGTGCTTTCCATAAAAACATATTATGAGAAGAAGTATCTTGCCAATGATAAAAACATCAATTACCTAAAATTCAGTTTCGAATAAATGGAACAGTTTAGTTTTTATGACCAGGTTTATCAGGTTGTCAGACTGATACCCACCGGAAGAGTTACTTCCTATGGTGCAATAGCATCCTACCTTGGAACCAGGGGTTCAGCAAGAATGGTTGGTTATGCCATGAATGCCGCACATACTGCCTATCCTCCGGTGCCGGCGCAAAGAGTGGTCAATAGAAATGGTTTACTTACAGGTAAATTTCATTTTGGAACAGAAAACTTGATGCAGCAATTATTAGAAAATGAAGGTATTAAAATTGAAAACGACAAAATCAAAGATTTTAAAGAACTATTCTGGGATCCTTCAATTGAGCTCGAAATTAACAAAAAACAGAATTTAAAGTAAAGTAAAAACAGAACGATGATATGGGAAAAATGATCGAAGAATTTAACGCTTATCGCACTAAAATGAATGACCGCATCATGGAAACTGCGGACACTAATATCAAACGCTTTATTGCACTTGATACAACAACGTATGCCGATGGGGCACTAAGTGTAAAAACAAAGGAAATGCTAGGTCTTGTTGCATCAATGGTTTTACGCTGCGATGATTGTATCAAATATCATCTTGGAAAATGCCATGAAGAAGGAGTCAGTACTGATGAGATGAACGAGATATTTATGATTGCAAATTTAGTTGGTGGATCAATCGTTATTCCACACTACCGCCGAGCGCTTGAATATTGGGAAGAGTTGAACTTTAATTCAATTTGAACTATGGCTGAAATTAGTTAGCTTTCTGATGTCAAAATGAATAAAAAGAATTGGATCTAAATAAAAATATAATCAGGTGTGCCTGGTGTGGTACAGATCCATTGTATGTTCGGTATCATGATGAGGAATGGGGCAAACCAGTTTATACTGATCAAACTTTGTTTGAATTTCTTATTCTAGAAAGTGCACAAGCTGGATTAAGTTGGATTACCATTTTAAGAAAACGCGAAAATTACCGAAAAGCATTTGCAAATTTTGATGCCCAAAAAGTAGCAGAATTCACAGAACAAGATGTTGAACAATTATTAATGGATCAAGGTATAATTAGAAACAGGTTAAAGATAAATTCTACCCTCAACAATGCCAGATTATTTATGGAAATTCAACAAAAATTTGGATCATTTTCAAATTATATCTGGGGGTTTTTACCCGATAAAAAACCAATAATAAATACCTATACAGATCATAAAAATGCTCCGGCAAGAACTGAGCTTTCAGACCGTATAAGTTTAGACATGAAAAAAAGAGGGTTTAAATTTTTTGGCACAACCATCTGCTATGCTTATATGCAAGCTACAGGAATGATAAATGACCATATCGAAGGCTGCATAGCCAGATAAAAATTAGAGGTTTTACCTCAAAAAGATTAGTATTCAAATGAAAAAACTATTTCTCTTAGATGCATTTGCATTAATATACCGGGCCCATTTTGCCCTTAGCAAAAATCCCAGATTCACTTCTGGTGGCTTGAACACATCGGCCATCATGGGATTCACAAACACCCTTCTGGAAGTTTTGAAAAAGGAAAATCCAAGTCACATGGCCGTGGTATTTGACACTTCAGCTCCTACTGAGCGTCACACCGATTTTGCTGCCTATAAGGCACACCGCGAGGCAATGCCAGAAGATCTATCTGCAGCCATTCCTTACATCGTCCGATTAATTGAAGGTTTTAATATTCCTGTAATTTTTTGTGATGGATATGAAGCCGATGACCTAATTGGAACATTAGCCAAAAAGGCCGAAAAAGAGGGCTTTACTGTTTACTGTATGACTCCCGATAAGGATTTTGGTCAGCTAGTTTCAGAAAATATTCTCATTTATAAGCCCGCAAGAATGGGTAATGGGATGGAGATTCTGGGCGTAAAAGAGATCCTTGAAAAATGGGAAATCGATCATGTTGATCAAGTAATCGATATTCTTGGGCTATGGGGAGACGCAGTCGACAATATCCCAGGAATACCTGGAATTGGCGAAAAAACAGCAAAACTGCTAATCAAACAATATGGTTCAATAGAGAATATCATTAAAAATAGCCATGAACTTAAAGGTAAATTAAAAGAGAACGTTGAAAATTTTGCAGAACAGGGTCTGATTTCTAAAAAACTGGCAACCATTCTGCTCAATGCTCCAGTTGATTTGGATGTTGATGCATTACATGTTGACCAACCTAATCGTGAAGTATTAGAGGCTCTTTTTGCTGAACTAGAATTTCGCACGCTTGGTCGTCGAGTATTTGGAGAAGATTTCACTGTTGCTGAAGTTAAAACTGGAACTACAAAAAATGGTCAAATGGATCTTTTTGGAGCTAACAATTTGCAGAATGATACTACTGAAAATGACAGAAATGATTCAAACTATAACGATACCCCGGTAGTTTTAAAAAATATTCACAACACCGCTCATCATTATGAGCTGGCTAATACCTTTGAAAAAAGAGCATCCCTCATTACTTTATTAGCCTCTCAAAAATCATTCTGTTTTGACACTGAAACAACCAGCCTGGATGCCAATGATTGTGAGCTAGTTGGCCTTTCATTCAGTATCAAACCTGGACAAGGATGGTATATTCCATTATCTACTGATCAAATTGATTGTCAAAATACCTTGAATGAATTCAAGTTTGTACTTGAAAACCCTGAAATAACTAAGATCGGACAGAATCTGAAATATGACATTCTTGTTCTTAACTGGTATGGTATTCATATTCAAGGTGAGCTTTTTGATACCATGCTTGCGCATTACCTGATTGATCCAGATTCCCGCCATAACATGGACCTGCTTGCCGAAAACTATCTTCAATATAGCCCGGTGAGTATCACTAGTCTGATTGGACAAAAAGGCAAAAATCAGGGAAGTATGCGGGATATTGATGTTGAACTGGTTAAGGAGTATGCAGCCGAAGATGCCGACATTACCCTTCAGTTAAAAAATACCTTCGAACCTATTCTTAAATCTGTAAATGCATGGAAATTAGCGGTTGAAATTGAAAATCCGCTGGTTTATGTCCTCGCTGACATTGAGCGAGAAGGTGTAAAAATAGATCAGAATGCACTCGTAGAGATTTCTAAAATTCTTGAAACAGATTTAAGACAGCTCGAAAAAACGATATATGAAAAGGCTGGCGTAAAATTCAATATCGCATCCCCAAAACAATTGGGAGAAGTACTTTTTGATAAACTTATGCTAGACCCTCAGGCAAAAAAAACAAAAACAGGGCAGTACCAAACTGGTGAAGAAGTACTTAGCAGGCTCGCAAATAAAAGTGATATTGTTGCCGATATTCTTGATTTCAGACAGCTCCAAAAGCTCAAATCAACCTATGTTGATGCATTGCCACAAATGATCAATAAGAAAACAGGTCGAATTCATACTTCCTACAATCAGGCTGTTGCAGCCACCGGAAGATTAAGCTCAAATAACCCCAACCTGCAAAATATTCCAGTGCGTACCGAGCGGGGTAAGGAAGTGCGGAAAGCTTTTATCCCTAGGGATATAGATCATGTTCTACTTTCGGCCGATTATTCCCAGATTGAACTGAGGATAATTGCAGAGATCAGCAAGGATGAAAACATGATGGAAGCCTTTGTTCAGGGCCATGATATTCATACCGCCACGGCAGCAAAGGTTTATGGAATTAGCCTAGAAGAGGTAAGCTCTACCCAAAGAAGAAATGCAAAAGCTGTAAACTTTGGAATTATTTACGGGCAATCCGCATTTGGACTTTCGCAAAATTTGGGTATCCCAAGAAAAGAGGCAGGTGAAATAATTGAAAACTATTTCAATACCTATCCCGGAATTAAGAAATACATGAACGATACCATGAATTTTGCCAGAGAAAATGGATATGTTGAAACAATTATGGGCAGAAGACGATACCTAAGAGATATAAATTCAGCTAACCAGACGGTACGCGGCTTTGCAGAGCGAAATGCAATAAATGCCCCAATACAGGGTTCTGCTGCAGATATGATCAAAATCGCAATGATCCGAATTCATCAAGATATAATTGACCAAAAGCTAAATTCTAAAATGACCATGCAGGTACATGACGAATTAGTATTCGATGTGCCGAAGGCAGAAATTGAGATCATGAAAAAGATCATTGAAAGCCGCATGAAAAATGCAATTGACATGAAAGTACCTATTCTGGTAGAAGTTGGCGAAGGCAGTAACTGGCTTGAAGCACATTAATTTTATGCTTGAATTTAAAGGGTTTTATTGATACGTATATTCTGAAAATAGTACTTTATTAATCGTCGTCCGAAACTGAATTCTGTCCACTTCCGGAATACGCACTTCTTCGAACAACCGGCATACCCGCTGCGTTAAAAAGCTCATCCAGCTTTAATAGACTCCCATTGGTAAGATTACTTAACAAAATAACGGTCACATCTTTATCTAATTGTCTAAGATAAATGTGCCGAAATCCATGCCACCAGCCGGTATGATATACTACTTTTTGCTTGCCATCAACAAAGGTTCGCCATCCATAACCATAATTGAAATGGCCTCTCTGCATCTCATTTCGAGGAGTATAAATTGAATCCATAGTTGATGTATCTAATAAACTACCCTTACGCATAGCCCTGTCAAACAGAAATAGATCATGTATTGTACTATAGATGCCTTTATCGCCTACCGGGCCATCCAGAAAATTCTGTGCCACAGAGCGACGCCACGTTCTGTCGTGACCAACCACATCTGCCGGAATCTTAGTATATTCTGCCTTAGAATAAACTGCAGTTTGCTTCATTCCAAGTGGCTTAAAAATATGTTCAGCCATAAATTGTGAGAATTTCTGCCCGCTAACCTTTTCAATAATAGCTCCCAAAACCATATAATTAGAGTTATTATAGTGGAATTTTCTATCTGGTTTCATGTACGGTGTAGGTTTGTGCTCTGCAATTAACTTCATAACATCCTGATTGGTAATACCAGGACGCTCATCTTTCTTTTGAGCCTTCCAAAGATCATCAACAAAATATACATAATTCATCATACCAGATCGGTGAGTCAACAGCAGTTTAACCGTAATGCCATGATATGGAAAATCAGGGAAAAATTCTTTAACATCCTGATTCAATTTGAGCTTTCCATCTTCAACCAACATCATTACCGCTGTAGAAGTAAAGATTTTGGTAACTGATGCCAGCTCAAACACTGAGTTTATTTTCAGACTGTCGCGATGTAAATGGTCTGCCCAGCCAATTGCCTTCTCATAAATGATCTTTCCCTTTTTTGCTACCAATACATTTCCATTAAAGCCAGATTTTCTGTGAAGATTCATCATAAAATCATCAATTCTTTTATCTGCCTTTTTAGGGTCATAGATTAAAGCTATGCTATCTACTTGCTCATCAGAAAGCGTTCTCTTCTTTCTTTTTTCAATAGGATTGGAATTGCAGCCCTGAATAAGGACAATAAAAGACGAAATAATCAGTAGGTGACGGAAATAATGGATCATCAAAAATGTTAGATATAAAATTTAATACTGAAAATTATAAAATATTACAATCAGCAAAAGAAAAGAGTTATAAACACTTCACAATATATTAGAATAAAAGATGGTAAAATCTGAATTTTTGGCAGTGACACTAGGTAAAAAAATCTAAATTTGTAGCAAAACAACTAATTTCATTCCGATGAATTACAGAGTAGAACACGATACCATGGGCGAAGTAAAGGTGCCTGCAGATAAATACTGGGGAGCACAAACCGAACGTTCAAGAAATAATTTCAAGATTGGACCCGAGGCATCTATGCCTACGGAAATAATTGAAGCTTTTGCCTTCCTTAAAAAAGCGGCGGCATTTACAAATGCAGACAGTGGAATCTTATCTGTTGAGAAACGCGATCTCATTGCCCAGGTTTGTGATGAAATTCTTGAAGGTAAACTAGCTTCTGAGTTTCCTCTGGTAATCTGGCAAACAGGATCTGGTACGCAATCTAACATGAACGTAAATGAGGTGATCGCAAATCGATCTCATGTGCTGCAAGGCAATAAGCTGGGTGAAGGCACAACATTTGTTCACCCCAATGACGATGTAAATAAATCGCAATCATCCAATGACACCTATCCAACAGCTATGCACATTGCGGCTTATAAAATGGTATCAGAAGTAACCATTCCGGGAGTTGAGAAACTTCGTGATGCGCTTCAATTGAAAGTTGAAAAATTTAAAGATGTTGTTAAGATTGGTCGTACTCACTTAATGGATGCAACCCCTTTAACATTAGGTCAAGAATTTTCGGGATATGTTTCACAACTTAACCACGGACTAAAAGCGCTCAGAAATACTCTAGACCATTTATCTGAACTGGCATTAGGAGGAACCGCGGTAGGTACCGGTATCAACACTCCAAAGGGATATGATGTAAAAGTTGCAGATTATATCGCAAAGTTTACGGGACTGCCATTTATAACAGCAGAAAATAAATTTGAAGCACTTGCAGCGCACGATGCCATAGTAGAAACCCATGGAGCCTTGAAACAAATTGCAGTTTCGCTGATGAAGATCGCAAATGATATACGTCTTCTTGCTTCCGGCCCGCGTTCCGGAATTGGAGAGATCCACATTCCAGATAATGAACCAGGATCTTCAATAATGCCCGGAAAAGTTAACCCGACTCAAAATGAGGCAGTAACTATGGTTGCGGCACAGGTTATGGGTAATGATGTTACCATAAGCATAGCAGGATCAAACGGACATTATGAACTGAACGTTTTCAAACCAGTAATGGCGGCTAATTTTCTGCAATCTGCACGATTAATTGGTGATGCATGTGTTTCATTTACAAATAATTGCGCATCAGGTATAGAACCAAATTACGAGGGCATCAAAAAACATCTTGAAAACTCGTTGATGCTAGTTACTGCTTTGAATCCACACATTGGATACGAAAATGCAGCAAAAATTGCCAAAAAAGCATTGAAAGAAAATAAATCACTCAGAGAAGCTGCTCTTGACCTGGGTTTATTGAGCAATGAGCAATTTGACCAATGGGTACGTCCTGAAGATATGATTGGCGGACTAAAATAATTCATTTACCTCTCCGTATTTATACCCGGAGAGGTTTAAAATATAAAAATGGCAAAACACCCCTATTTTTTCTTCTTAATCTTAAGCCTTCTTGCTTTTACATCCTGTAAATTCAACCCAAATCTTCAGGGAATCGGAACAGAAAGTTTTCAGGGTACATGGGAAGAAGATAGTGTGGATTTCCAGGATCAAAAACTGCAGTATTCCAAACATCGGTTTCGATTTTCATGCGACTCTGTTTATGTTACTATTCAAACATTTGCGAAAGTAAATATGTATCCTGACTCATGCTTTAACAATGGAACCTGGACAGAATATGCCAAAGGAACTTACCTGACAAAAAAAGATACCCTAATTGTTACCGCAACCTTTACAAAATCAAACTTTAAGCAAAAGATATCAGGATGCTATCGGATTGGTCAATATCTACCGGCATTTGTGATCAGAAAAAATACTGCCGATAGCCTATATTTGGAGAGTATACAACAGCATCTACAACTTAAGCTATCATTAAAAGAAAGAACGATTTGCGTTCAAAAACCTCTAAATTAACTTGATTATGAACATTTTGTCTTTGAAAAAACTATTCCTTTTTGGAACGCTGCTCTATATCCCATGTCAAAGTATGGCCTGGGGAATGCTTGGTCACAGGGTAGTTGGACAGGTTGCAGAGAGCTATTTGAGTAAAAAAGCAAAAGGGGAAGTAAAAAATATTCTTGGTACAGAATCCATGGCTATGGCCAGCAACTGGGCCGACTTTATAAAATCAGAACCGGCATATAATTATTTAGGTAACTGGCATTATATCAACCTGCCTGCCGGATTAACCATGGACCAATTGGATTATGCATTAAAAAGAGATACAGTTACCGATGCCTATACCAAAATACTTTTTTTGAGTTCAGAACTAAAAAACAAATCACTTGCTCAGGATAAAAAAGTCATGTACCTCAAAATACTGATCCATCTGGTTGGAGATATTCATCAGCCCATGCATACCGGCCACTTTGAAGATCTGGGAGGAAATAAAATACAATTAACCTGGTTTGGTCAAAACACAAACTTGCATCGGGTTTGGGATAGTGATCTGATTGAATCACAAGATTTGAGTTATACTGAATATACCAACTCTATAAATTTCATTGACAAATACAAATTACAATCTCTTCAGTTAGAAGGCCCTGCACAATGGATCACTGATTCCTATAAAATAAGTGAAGGCCTGTATTCAAAGGTAAAATCTGGAGATAAACTCAGCTACAGATATATATACGATAACCTGGAAACCGCTAATCAGCAATTACTAAAAGGTGGAATACATCTTGCCGCATTATTAAACAGTATTTTCATCAATTAATCCTAAACGGCTAATATTCATGAAGATCTTAATGGTTTGTTTAGGTAATATATGTCGATCTCCGCTTGCTCATGGTATTTTAGAACACCTAGTCAAGGAAAGAAATTTAAACTGGGAGATTGATTCGGCAGGAACAGGCAACTGGCATATCGGCGAAAAACCCGATGGGCGCTCAATTGCTGTGGCACAAAAATATGGAGTAGATATTACCAATCAATCATGCAGACAGTTTGATATCACTGACTTTGAAAAGTACGATCATATTCTGGTGATGGATCAAAACAATCTTTCGGATGTACTATCTATGGCTAGTAGTGATGCAGATTTTGGAAAGGTTCGCTTATTTTTAAAGAACGGTATTGTACCTGATCCCTATCATGATGATAGTCAGTTTGAACCGGTTTATATCATGATTGAAGAAAGATGCCTAGAGATCATAGAGGAATTCGGTTCTAATCGTTAAGCTTCCAGCGTTTTTGTACATTTGACCTATGGCAGTTATCAAACCATCTATTCCAAAAGGTACCCGTGATTTTTCCGCATCCGAAATGGTGAAGCGAAATCATATTTTTAATACCATAAGTGCGGTATTTAAAAAATATGGCTATCAGGAGATTCAAACTCCGACAATGGAAAACCTCAACACCCTGACCGGAAAATATGGCGATGAAGGTGACAAACTTATTTTTAAGGTTTTAAATTCTGGAGATTATCTTTCAAATATCCCTGCCGATAAGCTTGAGAGCCGCAACTCACAACTCCTGATTTCTGAAATTAGTGAAAAAGCATTAAGATATGACCTTACCGTTCCATTTGCACGTTATGTAGTAATGCACAGGAATGATATCTCATTTCCATTCAAACGATTCCAGATTCAGCCAGTTTGGCGTGCCGACCGTCCGCAAAAAGGAAGATACCGTGAATTTTATCAATGCGATGCAGATGTGGTTGGATCTAAAAGTTTAATTAATGAAGCAGAATTTGTACTGATATATCAGGAAGCATTAAGT
The DNA here is from genome assembly GCA_945901155.1 of Pedobacter schmidteae. Lineage (GTDB taxonomy): Bacteria > Bacteroidota > Bacteroidia > Sphingobacteriales > Sphingobacteriaceae > Daejeonella > Daejeonella schmidteae_B. The sequence continues at coordinate 6,767 of CAMDKO010000022.1, read as the reverse complement.
AAACTCGGACTGAAAGATTTTACTATCAAGATCAATAACCGCAAAATATTATCCGGCATAGCCGAGATCATAGGTAAACCTGAACTGATTATTGATATGACGGTCGCAATTGATAAGCTAGACAAAATCGGCTTTGATGGAGTGACCAAAGAACTAATTGAACGCGGTTTTACATCATCAGATATCAAAACACTTAACCCAATCATCAACCTGAGCGGATCAAATGAAGAAAAGCTGAATAACCTTCGTTCAGTACTTGCTTCATCTGAAATAGGTTTGAAAGGAATTTCTGAAATTGAGACTATATTTTGTTACCTCGATAAGTTCTCAATACTTAATAGTCAACCCGATAGCAATCGGGTCTCAATACTCAATTTAGAACTTGATATAACCCTTGCCCGCGGACTAAACTATTATACAGGTGCTATTTTTGAGGTTAAAACCAATGAAGTAGCCATGGGAAGCATTGGAGGAGGTGGCCGCTACGACGACCTTACCGGAATGTTTGGCCTGAGCAATTTAACCGGTGTAGGCATATCCTTTGGAGCCGACCGTATTTATGATGTACTGGAAGAGCTAAAACTATTTCCTCAGAGCACATCCGAAAGCACTAAGGTTCTGATTAGTAATTTCGATCAAAAGGCAGAAAAATTTGCACTTCCATTACTACAAACCTTAAGAGATAAAGGTATCAGTGCAGAGATCTACCCTTCATCCGCAAAGCTTAAAAAACAAATGACCTATGCAGATGATAAAAACATACCTTATGTTATACTCATAGGAAGCGATGAAATGGAAACAGGACTTTTATCACTTAAAAATATGAAAAGCGGCGAGCAACAAAAATTGACTGCAGAAGAGATTGCTTCGTTATTATTAGCTTAAGTCCAATAAAATTTTTTACCTCTGGCATATCCCAAAACTGTATTAATCAACTTATTTAATATTTGCCTCCAAAGCCCTGATAAACTCTTCAGGAATCTCTAGATGTGGAATATGTCCAGAATTTTCAAATTCAAGTAGTCGCGAACCGGGTATCCTTGCTGCCGTTTGCTTGCCCAGCTGATCATATCGTCCAAACTTTTTTTGATCTTCAGGGCTTAATCTGGCTTTGCCAACAATCGTTTTGTCTTGAGTACCAATAAGTAAAAGTACAGGAACCTTAAGTAGGGGCAATTCATAGATAACAGGCTGCTCATAGATCATTTGAGAAGTAAGCGCTGCAACTTTAGCATATCTGGGAAACTCCGAACTTCCACTTACTCCCGAAGCAATTCGAACCAGATCATCATACTCAGGCTTCCATTTTACAAAATAAGAACTTTGATAATATTTTTTGACGCTTTCTGGTGTAGTTTTTAACTCAGTTTGATACATCGTCTCGGTGCTGGCATAGGGCACAAACGTTCGGTAATCCTCCAAACCAATGGGATTTTCAAGAATTAGCTGAACAGTCCTCTCTGGATATAATAAGGCGAAACGGCTGGCAAGCATCCCACCCATCGAATGCCCCATTACTATAGCATGCTGAATTTTTAGAGTATCCATTAATTGCCTGTTCATTGCCGCAAACCTATGAAAGCTATAATTAATAAATGGCTTCGATGATTTTCCAAAACCAATCTGATCGGGAACAAGTACCCGGTAACCCTTTTCACTAAAAAACTTAATTAAATTAGTCCAGTAATAACCTCCAAAATTTTTGCCATGAAAAAGCATTAAGCATTTTCCGTTAAAATTTGCAGGTTTTATATCCATATAAGCCATTCGAACATCCTGTCCTTCGATACTCATCGAAATAAAATTTAGTGGATAAGGATATTCTACATTTTCAAGTGTAATTGACAAGGATTGCTTTTGCTGTGCAGATGCAGCCATTGAAAAAAACAAAAGGAAAACACATATTTGTTTCATTTTATATATTTTAGGTTAATAAATGGATGTTATTTAAAATGCTGCCAAACCAATGACGCCTTAATCACGTATAATAAGAAAAATAGATTCTAGCTGAAATTAACACAATTAAAAAATTAAAACTAATTAATTATGGAACGCAAAGATTTTCTCGCTGCCTTAGGTTTAGGTGCAGGCTCACTAGTAATCACATCATGCCTTGGAGCATGCGGTAAAAGTGACTCGGCTACACCAACAACAAGTAATCCAACAAGTCCGGTAATAGGTTCAAAAGTTGATTTTACATTAAATGTAAGCACCAATACTGATATCAGTACAAAAGGCTGGACAATCATGAATAGTATTATTATTGCAAAAAATGGGTCAAACTATATCGCACTTTCTAGTGCTTGTACGCACCAGGGCAATCCGGTAATTTATAATGCAGGAGATAACACTTTCCCTTGTTCCCTTACTGATGCCGCGCATGGATCAGTTTTCGATTCAAATGGAACGAAAACTAAAGGTCCTGCCTCCTCTAATTTAAAAAAATATAGTACTACATTATCTGGAAGCTCGTTGAGAGTATTTGAAGCCTGATATTAAGGAAATTGTACGTATTATGAAAAAGATTTTCTTGCTATTCTATCTATTGATTCCATTTTCTGCATTTTCACAGGAAGACCTAATGAAACTTGTTTCAGATAGTAATGAAGTTTTTGTCAGGACAGCTACATTCAAGGCAAGACGAATTATTAACGGACATTCTGTTGAAACTGTTGGTAAGAATAATTTAGATTTTATTATTTCTCACCGTTTTGATCGCTTAAATAGAGGATTTGAAGATTTTTTTGGACTCGATGCAGCAACAAATCGTTTAGGCTTAGAATATGGAATCAATGACCGGTTCATGATAGGAATGGGAAGGAGTTCTTTTCAGAAAGTATTCGACTATTTCACCAAATATAAACTGATCAGACAAAGCACAGGTTCCATAAATATACCCGTTTCAGTTACTTTATTTGGTGGATATGCCATTCGCACACAAAAAACCGTCCCGAAACTTTCAGCATTTAACAGAAGTAGTTATACAGCTCAAATCCTCATTGCCAGAAAGTTTAGCGAGGCATTCTCATTACAGATAAGTCCGGCTTTAATTCATAGAAATAGAGCAGATATATTTACTGACAATAGGACAGTTTTTGCCTCTGGAATAGGTGGTAGAATGAAATTGACTAAACGTACATCAATCAATGGTGAATACAACTATGTACTTCCTAATCAGATTAATGATAACTATAAAAATAATTTAGCTTTCAGTTTTGATCTTGAAACCGGCGGACATGTTTTTCAATTGCTCTTTACCAATTCATTCGGCATGACTGAAAGACAATTTATAACTGAAACCGATGGTAGCTGGGGAAGCGGAGATATTCACTTCGGATTTAATATTTCAAGAACTTTCTCATTTGAGAAAAAAAAGAAGGTTAATCCATGAAGCAATATTTGATACTAGTAGCCTTTATTCTGACTTTCAATTTTGCTTCAGCACAAAATAAACTTTACAGCAGCAATAAAAGTGACGTTAGTTTTTTCTCTAAAACTCCGCTTCAGGATATTGATGCAAAAAATACACGTGCCAATTCGATAATTAATCTATCAAACCGTGAGCTCGTAGTTCGCATTCCGGTATCATCCTTTCAATTTAAAAACAAGCTGATGCAGGAGCATTTTAATGAAAACTACCTGGAAAGCGAGAAATTTCCATATGCCACATTTAAAGGAAAAATTATTGAAGTTCTGGATTTAGGCAAACCTGGAGTTTATTCTGTGAATGCTAGCGGGATATTGACTATTCATGGGGTTGATCAGGAGAGGAAGTTTAGCGGAAAAATAACTGTTACTGAAAATACATTAGTACTTGAAACAGCATTTGATGTAATGCTGATTGATCATAAAATCGATATTCCTAAACTTGTTTTTAAGAAAATAGCTGAAAAAATAGCTGTTAATGCCAGCTTCAATTACATCCCCTATAAAAAATAACCAAGCGGTGGACACTGGTCGGCTAAGTATAATGTCTTGTATTAATTCTTTTTAGTCAAAATCTGACAGGTTACTAAGGTGAGCGTTACTAGTAATATGAAAGTAAAGCACATTTTTTTTCTCCGCCACGCTCGCACAGACCTTTAATAACCGTTGTTCCGCATTGGCTGGTGCGGCAATTACTTCATTAGCCAACCCACTAACTTTCATAGCATCAGGCGCAGCGGTAGCGTTTTGGTTCTTTTTTGCTACAGAAAAAGAACTAAGCCCCCGCGGCTATGAGCGGGAAGAAATTATCCGATGCTATCCAGATTTTCAAATGAAGCATTTAATGCAGATTCAAAAGATGAAACCGCCTTTTGAAATGTTTTTTTGTCTGATTTGTCCTGCAAAATCGTACAAGCCGCCAAACAAATATGCGTGTATTTGTTGCAATCCCTTAGAAGTGCCAACCTCAATATTGTCAATAAAAGAACTTTCAAACAGGGCATAAGCTTTTGTCTAGCTTGTTTGTTCTTAATAATAGGATATTAACAGACATAAAAAAACCAGACAATATCTGTCTGGTTTTTTTATGAAAAAGCTCTTTGTTAATTATTTTTCATCCAAAGGACGAACCGTAGGAAGAATAATACTACTCAAGCGCACTCCGCCATGATGTATAGTTTGTTGTGCTATCCGAACCCGGTCACTGCTACCAAAAGGATCTCCGGTATTTGGATTTCGGTCAAACTGTGGGAAATTACTTGATGTAATATCAATACGGATGCGATGCCCTGGCTTAAATACATTAGCAGTTCCTGTTAATTCGATATCATATTCATACACCTGATTCGGTGTCAACAATTTGATCTTATCCAAACCTTCACGAAATCTAGCTCTTAAAATTCCTTCTGAGATAGGCATTGCTGCACCATCAGGCGAAACGTCTACCAATTTGATCATCCAATCTGTATCAGGACCATCGGTTGCGGCAAATAATTTCATTTTTACAGGTCCTGCAATAGTAATAGGTGTTTTTAGGAATTCAGATGTGTATACCAATACATCCTGTTTGCGCTCAAGTGGCCTTTGATCATAAGGTCCTGGCAGAGTTGGAGTGCCACAGCAATTATTTCCACCCAAGGTCATAACCGGCATTTTCGGGTCATAGGTATACTTGTCTGCTGCTGCAGATTTTGGAGCTTCAAAACTTAATGTTCCATTACCTCGAGAAGAATTGGCATTGCCGCCGCTACTCAAGTAAAGATTTTTATAAACGGTTCCAGGGATAGGATAATCCTTTTCACTGCGCCATTTGTTAATACCCATGTAAAACAATTGAACTGGATCTTCAAGGTCTAAACCATTCTTGATACCTTTCAGATGGAAATCATAAAATTGAAGCTCTCTTTCAAACATTTTCATGTTTGCAGAAGCACCAAAATCAACCGTACCAAATGCCTGAGATGGACCATGACCCCATGGACCAATGATCATTCGCGCAGCAGCACGGGCTGCAGGTGTTGCAGCTTTGTTTTTCATTCCTATATAACCGTTTATCGTTCCCATTAAAAAAATGTCGAACCAGCCACCATACGTATGAGCAGGAACATTCATCTTTGAAAAATTTTCTTCATCGCTAATCGATTTCCAATAATCATCATAGCTCTCGTGATTGATCCAATCGCGGTAATGTTTTACCGCATAACCTGAAGCCTTTAAGTCGCCATCCTTTAATGGAAGATGCCAAAGAATATTTTCATATTTCAGCTCTTCAGGAGTATAAGCTTCAGTATGCCAATATTGAGGAAGCATGATTCGGTTTGGCATGCGAACCACACCCCAGCCAAAATTAAAACTTAAGCGAAATGCCCCGCCCATGGTTAACCAGTTAGCATAAATATTTGTAGAAGCTACACCAGGAAAAGCTGCAACCAAATGCGGAGGTGTAGCACTCATGGCAGCCCATTGATTATGACCTAAATAACTGCCACCCTGAGTAGCTATTTTTCCGTTTGAAAACGATTGTGCAGCTGCCCACTCAATCACATCGTAACCATCTTTTGATTCGTCGCGGAATGGATCCCATTGGCCTTCGCTTTCATAGCGGCCTCTGATATCAGCAAATACAACGGCATACCCCTGCTGTGCAAACCTGATCTTGTCTTGATGGCCACCATCACGCTGTACACCATAACAGGTACGAACCACAATGGTTGGATATTTTCCCGGCTTTGCGGGCAAATAAACGTCTGCATAAATCTTTACACCATCTCTAAGAACAATGGTTTTATAACGCTCAATGCGGACCTCGTTATTTTCAGGTCTTCTGAGTAACTCTGGGATATTAGTATTAATCCCCAATTTATTGTCACGCAATAAATCTGATTGATCAGACATTTGTTCTGCAGAGGCAAAGGCCAAAAACTGATTTCCTGAATCTTTTACTAGGTTAGTTTGACTCTGAACAGAGATCCCGCAAACGAGCAATAAGTTCAGCAGCAAAAATTTTATGTTTTTCATGTTTTTATAGTTAAAAAGCCTAATAAAGATGTGAAATTATTTTTATTATTCCAATGATTAAATCGTGAAAACAGAATAGAAATCTATTTAAAAACAAAAGGTAAATAAAGACCAACAGATAGGTTTCGCCCTTGATTGTAATATCCTGTAGTCTGATCACCTTCATCTAAACGACCAGGTTTAAAGCTTATTTCTTAAGAAAATAACCTATTGAAATTCCAACTATGTTATTTTTCCATGTTGAATTACTAGAGTTACTCCAATTACTTAAACCTAAAGAATAATTACTTGAAACAAAATATCTTTGTGAGAACTTGTATCCA
>CAMDKO010000021.1 GCA_945901155.1 Pedobacter schmidteae | reverse complement strand
CACTTAACCCAATAGAAATAACTAAAGCCATCGGTAGCAACGTTTGGGATGCAGATGGTAATGAATATTTAGATCTGTATGGCGGTCATGCGGTGATCTCTATCGGACATACTCATTCACATTATGTAAACAGACTTACAGATCAACTGAATAAGGTTGCTTTCTATTCAAATTCAGTAATTATTTCTTTGCAACAAGAGTTGGCTGAGAAACTGGGTAAATTGTCTGGCAAGTCTGATTTTCAGTTATTTTTATGTAATTCAGGTGCTGAGGCAAATGAAAATGCCCTTAAACTGGCTTCTTTTTATAATAACCGCAAAAAGATCATTGCTTTCAAGGGAGCATTTCACGGCCGAACTTCACTTGCGGTTGCGGCTACAGATAATCCGAAGATTATTGCAGCAGTTAACCAGACCGATAATGTTACTTTTCTTCCCTTTAATGATGAAAAGGCATTGGAAGATACATTCAAAGCATTTGGTAATGAGATATCTTCGGTAATCATTGAAGGAATTCAGGGTGTTGGCGGGATTAGAGAGGCGTCAAAAAGCTTTCTTCAAAAGATTAGAACACTATGCGATGAGCATAATGCAGTTTATATTGCAGATTCAGTGCAATGCGGTTATGGCCGTACCGGTAATTTTTACGCCCATGATTATGCAGGTGTTGAAGCTGATGTCTACTCTATGGCAAAAGGAATGGGCAATGGTTTTCCAATAGGGGCAATTGCTATCTCTCCAAAGTTCATGCCTTGGCATGGTGAACTGGGAACAACTTTTGGCGGGAATCACCTGGCATGTGCAGCTGCTCTTGCTGTGCTTGAAGTTATGGAAAAGGATAATCTGATGAAAAATGCTCAAGAAGTTGGAGACTATTTAATTTCAGAGCTCAAGAAGTTTGAAAAGGTCATTGAAGTTCGTGGCAGGGGTTTAATGATTGGTATTGATCTTCCAGATGAGTATAGCCACGTTAAAAAAGATTTACTTTTTAAACATCGTATCTTTACCGGAGAGGCAAAGCCAAATGTTATCAGGCTCTTGCCCGCTTTGAACATAACAAAAGCACATGCTGATCAATTCTTAGAGGCACTTAGTATAGAGCTGAAAGGTGATAGCAAAAATATAAAAGCATAAAGCGGAATTATTATGAGAGATTATACTATGATTGAAGTATGGAAAAAAGCTCATCGAATGGTATTGGAAAATGCGTGCATTCTAGCTTTATGCTTGGTACTTTTACCTTTTAGTTTTTAAAAATGAAATTATTTTCTTCTGTAAACGATATCTCTGACCTTAAAGGTTCTGTTGAACAAGCTTTGATTCAAAAGGCAGATCCTTTTGCAAATCAAAGTCTGGGTAAAAACAAAACCCTTGGGCTGGTATTTTTAAATCCAAGTTTACGTACCCGTTTAAGCACTCAAAAGGCAGCCTTGAATTTGGGAATGAATGTCATGGTGATGAATTTGGATAAAGAAGGCTGGGCTTTAGAGACTGAAGACGGTGTTGTGATGAACGGTACAACGGTAGAACATATTCGTGAAGCAGCAGCAGTAATGGGTCAATATTGTGATATATTGGGCTTCCGTTCTTTTCCTAAATTGCAGAATCGTGATGAAGATTATAGTGAGGGTCTGTTCAATAAGTTCGTAAAGTTTAGTGGTGTTCCTGTGGTTTCACTCGAGAGTGCAACGCTGCACCCGCTTCAGAGTTTTGCCGATTTGATCACCATTGAAGAAAATAAAAAGACTGCCAGGCCTAAGGTGGTTTTAACCTGGGCACCTCATGTAAAATCTTTACCTCAGGCTGTTCCTAATTCTTTTTCGGAGTGGATGTGCAGAGCACAGGCCGAGGGAATGATCGATTTTGTGATTACTCATCCTCAAGGGCTTGAGCTTGCTGATAAATTTACTCCCGGAGCAAAAATTGAATATGATCAGGATACTGCTCTGCAGGGTGCTGACTTTGTCTATGCCAAGAACTGGTCATCTTATCATGATTATGGCAAAACCGTTCAGGGAGCAGAATCATGGATGATAACACATAAAAAACTGGAACAAACCAATGAGGCTAAGGTCATGCACTGTTTGCCTGTGCGTCGTGATTTCGAGCTATCTGCCGAAGTTTTAGATGGACCGCATTCGCTTGTGATCAAAGAGGCAGCTAATCGGGTATGGTCGGCGCAAACGATACTTAAAAATATGCTTGAGGCACTGAAATGAAACCTTTATATGTCATAAAAATTGGGGGGAATGTTATTGATGATCCGGAAAATCTGATGAATTTTTTGTCAGACTTTTCTGCATTGAAAGGCGATAAGATTCTGATACACGGTGGCGGTAAAATTGCCACCAAGCTTTCAACAGACCTGGGTATCAAATCAAAATTGATTGAGGGGCGTCGAGTAACTGATGGAGAAACCCTCAAAATTGTAACAATGGTCTATTCTGGATTAATCAATAAAAATATTATTGCAGCTCTACAGAATAAACAATGTAACGCTATCGGACTTACAGGGGCTGATGGAAATTTTATACGAGCAAAAAAACGTCAGCCGGTTAAGGTTTATTCAGAAGAAAAAGGTGCCGATATACTCGTTGATTATGGTTTTGTAGGTGATCTAGATGATACATCTGTTGATTCAGAGGCGCTTTCTAAGCTATTAGAAGCAGGTTTTACCCCTGTTTTTTCTGCGATCACTCATGATGGCAAAGGACAACTACTGAATACCAATGCAGATACAATTGCATCTATAATTGCGGTTTCAATGGCAAAACTCTATGAAACATCACTTATTTATTGTTTTGAAAAGGCTGGGGTGCTGATGAATGTTGAGGATGATAGCACACTGATTAAATCGATAAACCCACCTTACTATCACGAATTGAAGAGGCAGGGAATTATCAACGAAGGTATGATACCCAAACTCGATAATGCTTTTGAAGCGATTGAGCAAGGATTGAAAGAGGTTTGTATAGGAAAATCAGACTCCTTATCCTCATTGAATGAACATAATTTTGGAACGAGATTAACTAAGTAATATGAGCACATCGAAGAAAACAGCAATTTTAGGAAGCGGTAATATTGGTATGTCACTGGCTAAAGGCCTGGTAAAATCTGATTATTGCCTACCTGGAGACATTACGCTTACGCGCCGTAATGTTCAGCATTTATCAGTACAGCAACAACAGGGCTACAAGGTGAGCGAGGATAACTTCGCAGCCGTTGCAGACTCATCTGTCATAATTCTTGCTGTTTTGCCTCAGCAACTTAATATTTTGCTCGAAAAAATTGCAGGGGCTATTGATCCTACAAAGCATCTGGTAATTTCTGTGATTTCGGGAGTTAGCTGTGCAGATATTCGTGCCAAACTAGGCAATAATGTTCAGGTGGTTAGGGCAATGCCTAATACAGCGATTGCTATCGGTGAATCAATGACCTGCATCGCATCCGATAATGCAGAGGCTGAAAATATTGCAGAGGTTACCAAAATGTTCAAGACTGTAGGCGAAGTAATCAAGATCAATGAAGAACTGATGACCTCGGCCACAGCTTTATGTGCTTGTGGCGTAGCTTTCTTTTTGAGGGCTGTTCGTGCAGCATCTCAGGGAGGTGTTGAAATTGGTTTTCATGCTGATGAGGCACTCAGAATGGCCGCTCAAACTGCCAAGGGAGCAGCCTCTTTATTGCTGGAGTTGAGTAGTCACCCGGAGCAGGAAATTGATAAGGTTACCTCTCCAAAAGGTTGTACCATTGCCGGTTTAAATGAAATGGAGCATAATGGTTTTAGTTCATCCATGATTAAAGGGATTAAATTATCGGCACAGAAGGCCGGTGAATTATATACAAACGACTAAGAAAAATGGCCACTAAACTGTTTGATGATAGTGTTGATTTATTGCGTAAGCTGATCAGCATCTCTTCTTTAAGTAAAGAAGAGATGCAAACTGCCACGGTAATTGAGCAGTTTTTGCAGGATCGTGGAGTAAAAACTCATCGAACAGTTAATAATGTATGGGCATATAATGAGCATTTTGATTCCAAAAAGCCAACAATTTTGCTCAATTCACATCATGATACAGTAAAGCCAAATCCAGGATACTCTAATGACCCATTGGCAGCTGATATCATTGATGGTAAGTTATTTGGTTTGGGTAGCAATGACGCGGGAGGGTGCCTGGTTTCATTGATCGCAGCTTTCCTGCATTTTCATGGGCAGGAAAATTTAAAATATAACCTATGCTTTGCAGCAACAGCTGAAGAAGAAATTTCTGGAAAGAATGGCATTGAACTGGTTATTCCTGAATTTGGCTTGTTGGAATTCGCCATTGTTGGCGAACCTACATTGATGGATCTTGCCATTGCTGAACGAGGCTTAATGGTTCTTGATTGTGTTTCACAGGGCAAAGCTGGTCATGCTGCACGCCAAGAAGGTGATAATGCCATTTATAATGCAATAACAGATATTGAGTGGTTCAGAACGTATGAATTTGCAAAAAAATCGAGTTTATTTGGACCAATAAAAATGAGCGTCACAGTTATTGAAGCCGGCTCACAACATAATGTTGTACCAGCTGTCTGCAAATTTACTGTTGATGTGAGGGTTACCGATGCCTATCGGAATGAAGAGGTGCTGAAGATTATTCGTCAAAATGTGAATTGCGAAGTTACTCCCCGTTCCACCCGCATAAAATCATCTTCTATTAGCGAGGATCATCCGATTGTAAAGGCTGGAATTTCTTTGGGAAGAAAAACGTATGGTTCTCCTACTACTAGTGATCAGGCCTTATTGGATATTCCTTCGTTGAAGATTGGTCCGGGTGATTCAGCTAGGTCGCATATGGCTAATGAGTTCATATATGTGGATGAAATTGAACAAGGGATTGATCTTTACATCCAATTAATTGGTAAAATTGTGTGATGGGAAAAGATCTGAATTTACGTTTAGAAAGTATTAGCGAATTATTTCGCCAGCTCATGAAAATTCACAATGGATATAGTAGGGATACTGTTTTTTACAGTATTTTGATTCCGAAAAGTAAGGCACAAAAAAACAATATTTTACAAATTTCAAAGTGATACTATGAGCAAGCTCTGGCAAAAAGATACAAAAACCGAAGGTTCAGTAGAAAAATTTACAGTAGGAAATGACAGAGAACTAGATAATCAGCTTGCTGCTTTTGACGTTTTAGGCTCACTGGCGCATACCCGAATGCTTGAAAGTATAGGTCTTTTAGATAAAAATGACTTGGATCAGGTTCAAGCCGGATTGAAAGTAATATTAAAAGAAATTAAAGAAGGTAAATTCAGTATTGAGGTTGATGTAGAAGATGTCCATTCACAAGTTGAGCTATTGCTTACCCGCAGGGTTGGAGATGCCGGAAAGAAAATCCATAGTGGAAGATCACGGAATGATCAGGTTCTTGTAGACCTTAAATTATTTTTCAGGAGCGAGATTCAGGGAATCGTTAAAAATACGGAACTGCTGTTTAATCAACTAATCAATCAAAGTGAGGAGCATAAGAATAAGTTACTTCCAGGATATACTCATTTGCAGATCGCAATGCCTTCCTCTTTCGGACTTTGGTTTGGTGCTTATGCCGAGAGCCTTACTGATGATATGGAGTTGATGCTTGCAGCTTGGAAGGTGTGTAATAAGAATCCATTAGGTTCAGCAGCTGGATATGGATCTTCTTTTCCTTTGAACCGTACCATGACCACCGAGTTATTAGGTTTTGATTCGCTGAACTATAATGTAGTTTATGCACAAATGGGCCGAGGAAAAACTGAACGAATTCTGGCACAGGCCATGTCATCAATAGCATCAACTCTGGCAAAACTGGCAATGGATGCTTGTCTTTTCATTAATCAGAATTTTGCATTTATCAGCTTTCCAGATGAGCTGACCACTGGTTCGAGCATCATGCCACATAAAAAAAATCCGGATGTTTTTGAACTGATCCGTGCAAGATGTAATAAGATACAGGCTTTACCCAATGAGATCGCTCTGATGACTACTAACTTGCCTTCAGGATACCATCGCGATCTTCAATTGCTGAAGGAAAATCTATTTCCGGCATTTAAGTCTTTAAATGAGTGCCTGGAAATGACCGCCTTCATGCTTCAGTCTATTCGAATTAAAGAGGATATTTTGAAAGATGAGAAATATGCTTACTTGTTTAGTGTGGATGCGGTAAACGCAGAAGTATTGAAGGGTGTACCATTCCGTGAAGCCTATAAAAATGTTGGTATAGCCATTCAAAAGGGTGAATTTAAAGCACCTTCAAGTGTAAAACATAGCCATGAAGGTAGTATTGGTAATTTGTGTAATGAGCAAATCCGCGACTCCTTTAATGGGGTCTTATCCGGATTTAATTTTGAGAAAGTTGAAAAAGCTGTCAGTGCACTAATTATCTGATATTAAATAAAAGAATTTTAATAAGAGGTCATCTGAAGATCCATAACAGAATGAATATATCCAGATTAGCAAGTACACTTGAGGGTTCAGAAATTATAAAAATTGCCGGCGAGATCAATGAGCTTAAGCAGAAAGGTGAGCAGATTGCTAACTTAACTATCGGTGATTTTGACGCTAATATTTATCCGATACCGGATGAGCTGAAAGCAGGAATTGTAGAAGCATATAAAGATAATCAGACTAATTATCCACCCGCCGAGGGTGTTGCTGTGTTACGCAAGAATGTTTCGGCATTTTTGAAGGAGCGCTTCGGATTGGAATATAACAATAAGCAAATTTTGGTTGCGGGTGGCTCTCGTCCTTTGATCTATGGTACCTATATGGCATTGATCGATCCCGGAGATAAAGTGATTTTCCCAACACCATCATGGAACAACAATCATTATTGTCGCTTTACGGGTGCAGAACAAGTTTCTGTGATCACATCTGCGGATAATAATTTTATGCCTAAGGCTGACGATATCAGGCCTCATTTAAAAGGCGCAACACTACTGGCATTATGTTCTCCATTGAACCCAACCGGAACCATGTTTGTTAAAAAGGATCTGGAAGAGATCTGTGACCTGGTCATCGAAGAGAATAAGAGCCGTGCGGCAGATGAAAAGCCATTGTATATCATGTACGATCAAATCTATTCTCTCCTTACTTTTGGCAATCAGTTTCATTATGATCCAGTAAGCCTTAGGCCTGAGTTGAAAGACTATGTTATTTATATTGATGGGATATCTAAATGTCTTGCTGCAACAGGAGTACGGGTTGGATGGGCTTTCGGTCCGGAGCACGTGATCGATAAAATGAAAACTATTGTAGGTCATGTGGGAGCATGGGCACCCAAGCCAGAGCAGATTGCAACAGCTAAATTTTTAACCCAGCCAGTGGAATTAAATACCTTTTTGAACGTATTCAAAGCGAAGGTTCAAAAAAGCTTAGATGCACTTTACCAGGGAATAATCCAGTTAAAGGCAGATGGCTTCGCAGTGGATGCCATTAATCCAATGGGTGCAATTTATCTGACAGTGCAAATTGATTATATCGGAAAAACTACACCACATGGTGAGGTTTTGAAAAATAGTGCGGATGTTAATTTTTACCTGATCAAAGAGGCTAAAATGGGTATTGTGCCTTTTTCTGCATTTGGTACTAACAATAGCGTGAATTGGTTTAGAGCCTCTGTTGGAGGTTGTTCTCTTGAAGATATTCAGCAAATGATCCCAAGAATGAGACTTGCGCTCAGTAAGTTGAAATAAGGGTAAACAAATAATGTCACTCTTTCAGGATTTTGCAAAGCTTATATTGTAATTAATTTATTGCTTAATATCATACTAAGCGGAATAAATTACTAGCTAGTATTCATCATCTGTCAATATAAACCAGCATTTTGGATTGATTTTAATTAATTTGTACAAAAAACTATACATGCTTTTAGGCACTCTTTATCTTATTCCCGTCCCATTGGCAGAAAATGCATCTGCAAAATCATTTACTCCATACCTTGTCGATACCATTAATCACATTAATGAATATATCGTTGAAAACAGTAAAACTGCACGTAGGTTTCTTAAGGAGGCCGGTTTAAAAACCCCGCAGAGTGAACTTATTATTCATGATTATGGCAAGCATAACAGAGATGGTAATATTCACGAATTTTTTAAAGGCTTGTTATCGGGTAAAGATGTGGGTTTGATGAGTGAGGCCGGCTGTCCGGGTGTTGCTGATCCGGGAGCAGAAATTGTAGCCTTAGCCCATTCAAAAGGAATTAAAGTTGTTCCATTGGTTGGACCCAGTTCCATATTACTGGCATTGATGGCTTCTGGTTTTAGTGGACAAAGTTTTACATTTCATGGTTATTTGCCAATTGATAAGTTACAACGGGCTAATAAGGTTAAGGAGTTAGAAGCGGTGGCAGAGCGACATAGTCAGACTCAGATGTTCATTGAAACGCCATTCCGCAACGATTCGATACTAGAGGAAGTATTAAAAAGTTGTAAACCCGAAACAAGATTATGCATTGCCTGCGATCTTACCTCCGAAAGTGAATTCATTCAGACAAAAAGTATAAGGGAATGGAAGCTGAAGATTCCGCAATTACATAAACGGCCTACTATATTTCTATTGTTTAAGAAATAGTTAAGAAGAGTAATTCGTGCTTTTTGTTTGATTGTGAAATTAGATGACAACATTAACGTCATCTCGAGCACGTTAAACTATGTTTCCCTTTAAAAAACTTTGAATCGTGGAGAGATCTCTTGATCAAATCTCTGTTTTACTCAACAGATTCCTCTTCGTTCCTCATTCGGAATGACGTCCATTTCAACGTTTTTTCAATCACCTGCGCCAAGTTTTAATTAAGCGATACCGTTGAGAGGTATAGAAATTTGTTGATTATAACTTTAATTTATTCATCCTTATTTTCTACCTACCTCATCGGGATCAAGTTTGGTCATGATTATTTTATTCGGTTATCAACCATGTATCGTTTCCGATTTCCCGTAATTTTGTATAACCTTAGCTTCATATTCTAGAAATTCTTTCCAGCGTTTTTCTACATCAATTCCTTCAGCATATTTTCGAGCAAGCCCAATGAACATGGTATAATGCCCGGCTTCACTGACCATCAGTTCATAATAAAACTTGGAAAGTTCATCATCATTAATATGCTCAGACATTACTTTGAAGCGTTCACAGCTTCGGGCTTCGATCATGGCAGAGAATAAGAGTCGGTCAATCAATTGATCATGCCTGCTTCCGCCTTTGATCACAAATTGTAAGAGTTCATTCACATAATTATCTTTTCGTTCTCTGCCAAGCACAAAGCCCCTGGCAATGATCAGATCATGTACCCTTTTAAAATGATCCATTTCTTCCTGCACCAAGAGGGCCATTTCCTGTACCAAGTCAGACAGATTTGGATTTTGAACGATCAGCGTAATAGCATTGCTGGCAGCCTTCTGCTCGCAAAAAGCATGGTCAGTTAGAATCTCCTCAATATTACTTTCAACCACATTCTTAACCCAAAGTGGGTCAGTTGGGAGTTTCAGTTTAAGTATGGTTTTTTCGTTGCTCACAGTATTTTTATAATTCTTTCGGCGTTTTTAGTGCTGGGATAATTTCGAATATTAACGATATAAATTCTTGCTATCGATGAATTTAAGCACTTTATCAGGCACAAAATAGTGCACATTCATGCCTTCTTTAACAGCTTTCCGAATAAATGTGGCAGATAATTCCATGAGAGGAGTTTCTGTAATTGTTATGGAAGGATGATCCTTGAATTCCTGAATTTCAAACCCAGGTCTTGGGTAGATATGAATATGATAATCACGTAGAATCAGTTCATAATTTTTCCATTTCTTGATTGAAGTTAAATTGTCTGAACCCATGATTAGACTGAATTCATGTTCCGGGTATTTTTCATGAAGAAAAGTTAGGGTATCAATGGTATAGGAAGGTTGCGGAAGTTTTAGTTCCACATCGCTAACCCTGATATTCAATGTTTCTTCTGTTGCGAGTTTCGCCATTTCCAGTCGATCATACATATTAATCAGGTCGCTCTTTTCTTTCAAAGGATTATGAGGAGAAACGACCAGCCAAACCTGCTCAAGGTCAGTGTAGTTTGCCATATAATTGGCTATGATCATATGGCCAATATGAACGGGATTAAATGAGCCAAAGAATAATCCTATTTT
This sequence comes from Pedobacter schmidteae, assembly GCA_945901155.1. Taxonomy (GTDB): domain Bacteria; phylum Bacteroidota; class Bacteroidia; order Sphingobacteriales; family Sphingobacteriaceae; genus Daejeonella; species Daejeonella schmidteae_B. The sequence continues at coordinate 23,525 of CAMDKO010000021.1, read as the reverse complement.
CATACATCTAGAGATGTGAGATGTGAGATGTGAGAATGGGTAAGTTATACATCCTATTTGAATTATTGAGCAAGAAATTGTGTGACTAGCTTTTCTGCCTCTTTACTAGCTTTTTCTAACTCGTAATTTTTTAAAATTACATCAAACTGATCAGCATATTTTAGCTCTTTATCAGCTTTTTTAATTCTTTCAGCTAACTTTTCAGGAAGGTCTGTTCCCCGGCCTGTGAGCCTTTCAATTAAAACTTCCAATGATGGGGGTTGAACAAATACAGCTAATGCGCTGTCTCCATATTTTTTCTTTAAGTGTAGTCCGCCGATCACATCAATATCAAAAATCACATGTTTACCTTCAGCCCAGATCCGCTCGATCTCAGCTCGGAGTGTTCCATAAAAAGTTCCGGTATAAACCTCTTCAAACTCAACAAACTCTTTTTGTGCAATCTTATGAAGAAAGCTTTCCTGACTGATAAAATAATAGTCCTGCCCATTAACCTCTTCCCCACGTTGCTCTCTTGTTGTAGCTGAAATTGAAAAGGAAAGATCAGGCATCACTTTTAATAAATGATGTACAATTGTGGTTTTACCTGCACCTGAAGGGGCTGAAAATATGATTAGTTTACCGTTCACTAGATTTTGAGTAATAAGTAATAGGTAATAAGTTATAAGTAATAAGTAATAGGTAATAAGTTATAAGTAATAAGTAATAAGTTTTAAATACTAAGTTTAGTTTACCTATAACCTATAACCTACAACCTATAACTTACAACCTTACAATACGTTTAATAATTGCTCCTTGATTTTTTCCAGTTCTTCTTTCATTCCCACAACAATCTGCTGCATTTTAGCATCATTGGCTTTTGAGCCCATTGTATTGATCTCGCGCCCTATCTCCTGTGAAATAAATCCTAATTTTTTTCCGTTTGCATCTTTATCCTGAAGTGCTGCAATAAAGTAATCGCAGTGGCTTTTTAAACGGGTTTTTTCTTCAGTGATATCCAACTTATCGATAAAATAGATCAACTCCTGTTCAAAGCGGTTATGATCGATGTTCTCTTTTCCAACGACATCTTCTAAAAACTGATTTAAACGATCTTTTATGGATGGAATACGTAGCGGCTCCTGTTCTGAAACTAGCCTCATGCCTTCCATTATGTTTGTTATTCGCAGAATCAGGTCTAGCTTCAAAACTCCACCTTCATCCTGCCTAAAATTTTGAAAATTGACCACTGCCTGTTCAAAAGTTTTATAAACTGTTTTCCATTCGTCTTCGCTTACTTCATCAATCGAATACTGAACAACTTCTGGGAAGTTCAGTGCCATTTGAAACAGGTTGCTTCCCGTATCGCCTAAGGCATCTGCAGATTCCTTAAGCTGAGCATAATAATGCCTGAGTAATGGCTGATTAATGCTGGAGGTCTTTAATGTAGTTTCTGCATATTCAATGTTGATACTGATATTTACCTTCCCGCGTTCAATTTGCCTGGCACATTCATTTCTTAATAAAAACTCTTTATCAGAAAATGCCTTTGGAATTTTTAAAGAAAGTTCCAGGAACTTACTGTTCAATGATTTGATCTCCACCGTATATTTTGCGTGGGCAAAATCATTGGTAGCCAAACCATAGCCTGTCATGGATTTAATCATACGGCAAAGATAAGATTTAATTGGAAAGGCTTAAAGCCAATTTATTACCCTATTTAACATTATTTAGATAATCCAAGCCTATGTTTTGCTAATTTTGATATAGATGAAACAGGTTCTTATTGTATTTCTGATTGCTATTCAATTTATTGGGTCTGCAAATAGGTTTTTATATGCTCAGGAACCAGCCGTAAGGGGGTTAATCATGGAAAAGTCTGGTGTATCAAAACTTTCCAATGTGTTTATTCTTAATAAAAGAACCAAGCGAATCAGCCAAAGTGATGAATATGGGCTGTTTAGAATACCAGCATTGAAGGGCGACACACTTAATTTTTCAAAATCTGGATATACCGAACTGATTCTTGTTCTGCCTGATCTTTCTGATCTTGTTCTGAGGCTTCAGCCAGTAATTAAGCTTTCAGAAGTGATGGTTCAGGGTCAAAGTAAAAAGCAGGAGCTGGATGAAATAAAAGATCAATACCGAAAAAAAGGTTCCTATTACGCCGGAAAACCTCCTTGGTTAGCCTATATTTTTCAGCCACTTACTGCAATTTATGAGCTTGTTGGTAAAACACCCGGACAGGCACGCAGATTTAATTCCTATTATACGAATGAGCTACGTCAATCGGAGGTTGATCGTAGGTTTAATGCCTATACTGTGCGAAACATTACCGGATTGGACAGCCTTGATCTGAAAAATTTCATGATTACATTTCGCCCAGATTATGAATCATTATCTACTTGGGATGAATACGGCCTGATCAACTACCTTAAAAGATCACTTCAAACATTTAACAATTCAGGTCGCCCAAAGGGACTCAAAAATTTGCCTCCATTGCCAAAGGCTAAAGACCTAACTGAGAAGAAGTTAAAATATTAAACCGAACTTTTCATTAAATTCTCCATTCGCTTTCGAACCTTAGCCTTTAAATCTTCCAAGTCTTCTGCTTGGAGTCCGGCTACGTACACAGGTTCATCAAAAATGCAGGTGATCAATCCTGGTTTTACGCTAAGAGGATTTGCCCTTGGGAGGAGGTTTCTTGCATTTAATATAACCATAGGTGCTATATCTGTTTGAGTTTCAATAGCAAGCCTGAATGCTCCATCATAAAATTCGGCTAGGTTTGCTTCAGTTTTGTTCATTTTACCTTCGGGGAATATCAGAATTGATTGTCCCCTGGCAAGATCAATCTTCAATTCTTCAACACTGTGTGCACGACTTTCTTTATTTTTCCTATCAATCAAAACTACAACCCGCTTATAAATTATCCCAAAAAGGGGGGCCTTAACCATTTCAATTTTTCCTAAAGGCTTTACTGAGCCTGAAATTCCAATTACAACGGTAATTGCGTCTAAATATGAATTATGGTTGCATACATATATGTAAGCTTTATTCGGATTTTTGTGTTTATATCCCCTGGTTCTGACGGGAAAGAAGCATAAAATTGAAAAAATCCAGGCCCAAAGTTTAAGAAATAGAAAAATGATATCCTGAGCCTGTTTTTCTTTAAATAGTATTGAACTGATCAGAATGAATGGAAAGACAAGTATCATGGCAGCAATAAATACCATCATACTATAGATCAGGAATAAAATTGCACTAGCATTTTTAAAAATTCTGATCATTTGCCTAAATATGTAAGAACTCGCAGGCTTTTTCTGCTGCCAGCTTTTCTGCGTTTTTCTTGTTATAATCTCGACCAATGGCGCAACTTTCTCCATCCACATTTACCCTGATTGTAAAGAGCTTAGTATTTTCTCCTTCTTCATTAGGGATTATTTCAAAAGTGATATCTTTTCCGTGGTGCTGACACCACTCAATTAGCTTGCTTTTGAAATTAGTTTCAGTAAGTTCGAGGGTATGGATGTCAATATGTGGTTTAATAATGCGTTTTAGGAGGAAATTTCTCGTAAAATTATAATCCTTATCCATGTAAATAGCGCCGATCATCGCTTCAAAAGTATCTCCTAACAGAGAGCCTTGTTTGTTGTTATGACTAAGTACTTTGTTATCAAGTTCAATATGTTCATCGAGACCAAGACGTTTAGCCAGCTGGTTCAGGTTTGATCGGCTCACTATTTTTGATCGCATTTCAGTTAAAAAGCCCTCGTCTTTATACGGGTACATTTTAAATAACAACTCAGCCACTACCGACCCTAATATAGCATCCCCTAAAAATTCAAGTCGTTCGTTACTGTTTTTAGCTCCGTTTTTAACCTCAACAGCAACAGAACGGTGTCTGAAAGCCATACGATAAAGTCGTAAATTTCCAGGAACATAACCCAATAGGTTCTCTAAAGATCTTATGTACTTGCGATTTGGCGAAAAGTAAAGTTTATAGATTCTTAAAAATGGCATTAATGACCGTAAATCAAATTGATACTAACTAATATACAGCTTTAAAGAGATACTGTAAGGAAATTTAATGACTAAGATAATCAGGCCTTGTATTTTTTGAAGATCACAGAAGCATTGTGCCCTCCAAATCCGAAGGTATTGCTTAAAGCAGCATTTACGGTACGTTTTTGAGCCTTATTAAATGTGAAATTTAATCTTGGATCAAAACCAGGATCATCTGTAAAATGATTTATTGTTGGTGGAATAATGTCATTTTGTACAGAAAGAATTACTGCAATTGCTTCTACGGCTCCGGCGGCACCCAAAAGGTGGCCTGTCATTGATTTTGTTGAGCTTATATTTAGTTTGAAAGCATCTTCCTGAAACATATCAAGGATAGCTTTTACTTCGCTTATATCTCCAAGAGGAGTAGAAGTGCCATGCACATTAATATAATCAATATCAGAAGGAGACATATGAGCATCTCTTAGCGCATTGGTCATAACCAGTTTAGCACCAAGACCTTCAGGATGTGGTGCAGTTATATGATTTGCATCAGCACTCATACCACCGCCTACAAGTTCAGCATAAATTTTAGCACCTCTTGCTAGAGCATGCTCTAATTCTTCAAGAATAATACTTCCTGCACCTTCTCCTGCAACAAAACCATCTCGGTCTTTATCAAAAGGTCGGGATGCGGTTGTTGGATCATCATTTCGTGTAGAAAGTGCATGCATGGCATTGAAACCACCCATGCCTGCCTCATTAATAATTGCTTCTGAACCTCCTGAAACAATGATATCAGCCATATCCAATCGGATATAGTTAAATGCATCGATCAGCGCATTGGTAGAAGAAGCGCAAGCAGAAACAGTAGAGAAATTCGGACCGCGCAAGCCATGTCTTATTGAAATATGGCCAGGAGCGATGTCCAGAATCATTTTAGGAATGAAAAACGGATTGAACCGTGGACTTCCATCTCCATTTGCGAAGTTCACTACTTCATCGGTAAAGGTTTTTAAACCACCAATACCAGAACCCCAGATCACCCCAATTCGATTAGTATCGAGACTTGGGAAGTCTAAGCCAGCATCTTTAATAGCCTCGTCGGATGCAGCGATTGCATAATGAACAAATGGATCTAATTTACGAGCTTCTTTTTTCTCCAAAAAGTCTTCCGGATTGAAGTTTTTAACTTCACAGGCGAATTTTGTACGAAATTTTTCAGGATCGTAGTGCGTTATAGGAGCGGCACCGCTTACCCCATTGATCAAACTTTTCCAGAATTCTGGAACAGTGTTTCCAATTGGAGTAAGCGCACCTAATCCTGTAACAACAACTCTTTTAAGCTCCATTTATGTGAGGGTGTCGTAAATTACTTTACGTTCTTTTCTAAATAAGCGATAGCTTGGCCTACAGTACCGATAGTTTCAGCCTGGTCATCAGGGATAGCTACATTAAATTCTTTCTCAAACTCCATGATTAACTCCACGGTGTCTAGTGAATCGGCACCAAGATCATTGGTGAATGATGCCTCTGGTGTAACTTCACTTTCGTCAACACCTAATTTTTCAACGATAATTGCTTTAACTCTTGAAGCGATATCAGACATGGTTTTATGATTTAATTGTTAAATAATTCTGTGCAAAGAAAAATAAATTCTATCAATTTTCAAACCTTTTTGTTTTTAGCAATTTTTTAAGTCAACAATTTAAATGTTTAAGCTTAATACATTTGTAATTTAGCACAAAAAAACATTGAATAGAACTACTTTAAAATTTGAACTTGACCTTGACTTCGTGTTGCTGGCTATTACTTCGCAACTAAAAGACTATATTTTTTGTTTTAAAATTAATAAGCAACTTGGAACTGATTTTTGCAAGGTTACTGATTTAGAGCATCCCTTCAATGCCAGCGACAAAACTTTTTATTTTAGCAGATACTTTTATCTGATGCCGCAAACGGAAACAGAGCTCTATATTATTGCGAACAAAGGTACGGAAGGTTTTCTGGTGCCCGAAATGAAAAAGGTGGATTTCTTTTTATTGATCAGGAATTACATTGATGACGATGACTTAAAGCTGATAATTAGCAAATTAAATAAGGTTCCGGAGGTACTCGTTGCGGTAGAAGTTGACCCTAAAAAATTGAAATCCAAAGAAAATCTCATATTTTAGCCCTTTGGATTGGGTGTATTTAGTACACAATTGATCGAAAAAATAATTCAAAAAAATATAAAGCTGATGAAAACAGTTCATAACAGAACTAAAATTGTAGCCACATTAGGACCTGCTTCTTCTTCGAAAGAAGTCTTGTTGAATATGATAAAGGCTGGTGTTGATGTTTGTAGATTAAACTTTTCGCACGGTAGCCAGGAAGATCACCAGAAGGTAATCAATGTTATCAGAGACATAAATAAGAAATATAAAACCAATGTTGGAATACTGGCTGATTTGCAGGGTCCAAAAATTCGGATAGGTTTAGTGAAAGAGGGAGGTGTTAATCTGGCTAGCGGCCATAAGATCGAGATTACTACTAAAGAAATGATTGGTGATGAGAATAAGATCTACATCACTTATCAGAATTTTCCAAGTGATGTTCGCGCCGGAGAGATTATTCTTCTAGATGATGGCAAGATCCAGATGAGAGTGCTAAAAACTAACAATAAGGATACTGTTCAATGTGAAGTGGTATATGGTGGAGTGCTTACCTCTCGTAAAGGAGTAAACCTTCCCAATACGAAAGTGTCAATTCCAAGTTTAACGGAAGATGATCTGATTAATCTTGACTTTGCCTTAAAAAATGATGTGGAGTGGATCGGTTTATCATTTGTGCGTTCTGCTGATGATATTATTGAATTAAAGAGAATTATTGGAAGAAGTGGTAATGTAGCACGGGTAATTGCGAAAATCGAGAAGCCTGAAGCTATTGATAATATTGATGAGATCATTGAAGCTACTGATGGTGTGATGGTTGCACGTGGCGATCTGGGTGTAGAAATGCCTATGGAGCAGGTTCCATTGCTGCAGAAAATGATTGCAAGGAAATGTCGAGCTGCTTCAAAGCCTGTAATTGTAGCTACCCAAATGCTGGAAAGCATGATTACTAGTCCGCGTCCTACACGAGCTGAAGTGAATGATGTAGCCAATTCTGTTCTTGATGGTGCTGATGCAGTAATGCTGAGCGGCGAAACTTCTGTAGGAGAATATCCTTTAATTGTGATAGAAACCATGCAAAAAATCGTTAGAAATGTTGAAGAGAATGATTACCCTTACAGTACCGCTAAAATTTTGAATGAAAACTCTCCAACGTATATGGGTGACGCAGTTTGCGGATCGGCTGTGTTTCTTGCCGAGAAGACTCAGGCTGTAGGGATCATTTCAATGACTTCTTCAGGCTATACAGCCTTTGAAATATCAAGCTACCGTCCAAAGGCGGCAACCTTTATTTTCACTAGTAATATTAAACTTTTGAATACCCTGAGTTTACTTTGGGGTGTACGTGGGTTTTATTATGATCAATTTGAAAGCACTGATAAAACGTTTCGTGATGTGAACCAGATATTGAAATCAGAGAAGCTTGTTGAGCCAGGAAATGTGGTAATCAATACAGCGGCAATTCCAATTGAGAAAAAAGGCAAGACCAATATGATCAAATTAACGATTATAGAATAAATACGAAAATTTCATTGTGTTATTGCAGGTTCAAATACCTGTGAAAAAAGCCGGCTTGAACCGGCTTTTTTTGTGTAAATTCAAGTGTAAATAAAAATGGCTAAAACATCATTTTTTTAGAGTTTTCCACATAGATAAGTCCCTTTAAAACAAGCTTTTAATATCTAATTAAGTGCTGGATGAGTGATACACTAACATTCTGTGGAAAACTCTGATTGTATATAAATGACGCCAACTTATAGATTTGATTAAAAACCCCCAAACATTTTTTTTAGGGTAACTAACTCAATAACAACATTAATCAATTCAACATGGGTAAATCTTCTATAAAAACAGCTGCCAAAGGAACCGGAAAAGGTCTCGAATTTCAAAGATATTTCACCAAAGAAGGTGTAAACGTTTATGATCTCTTTAAATATGAGAAACGTACCTCGGTGATTCGTAACCCAGCAGGAGATGCCGTATTCGAAATGAATAATGTTGAAGTACCTGGTAGCTGGAGTCAGGTTGCTACTGATATTTTGGCTCAAAAATATTTTCGTAAAGCTGGAGTACCCCAGCCAGATGGAACAACTTCATCAGAAACCAGTATCAAACAGGTGGCACATCGTATGGCGCATTGCTGGCAATCTTGGGGTGAGCGCTACAATTATTTTGCAAGCAAAAAAGACTCTTCTATATTTTATGATGAGCTGGTATATACAATTGTAGGTCAATTGGCTGCACCAAATTCACCACAATGGTTTAATACCGGTTTACATAGTTCTTATGGTATCACTGGAAAGCCGCAGGGACATTATTTTGTAAATCCTGATACAGATCAGCTTGAGAAATCAACTTCTGCTTATGAACGTCCTCAGCCTCATGCTTGTTTCATACTTTCTGTAAGTGATGACCTGGTGAATGATGGTGGTATCATGGACCTTTGGGTTAGAGAAGCAAGAATTTTTAAATATGGATCAGGAGTGGGTACAAATTTCTCATCGATTCGTGGAGAAAGTGAAAAACTTTCAGGTGGTGGCTACTCATCAGGACTCATGTCATTTCTTAAAATAGGTGACCGCGCTGCAGGAGCAATCAAATCAGGTGGTACTACACGTCGCGCTGCCAAAATGGTATGTCTGGATCTTGATCACCCTGAAATTGAAGGTTTTGTTAACTGGAAAGTAGAAGAAGAGAAAAAAGTTGCAGCTTTAATTGCTGCAGGATATTCTTCAGATTATGAAGGTGAGGCTTATCGCACTGTTTCAGGACAGAACTCAAACAACTCTGTACGTGTACCAAACGCATTCTTCAAAGCACTTGAGAATGGTGAAAACTGGGATTTAATTGGCCGTATTAGTGGAAAACCAGTTAAGTCTATTTCTGCAGAAAAATTATGGCAGGACATTTCTTTCGCTACTTGGGCATGTGCTGATCCCGGTATGCAGTACGATACCACTATCAACGAGTGGCATACTTGCCCTGAAGGTGGACGCATCAATGCCTCAAATCCTTGTTCAGAATACATGTTCCTAGACAATACTGCTTGTAACCTGGCTTCCATTAACCTGGCGCATTTCTTCGATCCTCAAACATTAATTTTTGACGTGAAAGGCTTTGAGCATGCTTGTCGTGTTTGGACTGTGGTTCTAGAGATTTCAGTTTTAATGGCGCAGTTCCCTTCAAAAGAGGTTGCGCAATTATCATTTGACTATCGCACACTTGGTTTAGGCTATGCTAACCTTGGTTCAATGCTAATGGTTGCTGGTATTCCTTACGATAGTGATAAAGCCCGCGCAATTGGTGGTGCTATTACAGCGATCTTGACGGGTACTGCTTATTCAACTTCGGCAGAAATGGCCAAAGAGTTAGGTACATTTAAGAAATACGAAGACAATAAAAAGCACATGTTACGTGTCATGCGTAATCACCGTTATGCTGCATACAATACTGATTCCTACGAAGGTCTTGAAATTGCGCCTCCGGGAATAGATCCGAAATACTGTCCTGATTATTTACTTTCAGCTGCATGTAATTCATGGGATAAAGCAGTAGAACTAGGTGAAAAATATGGATATCGCAATGCTCAAACTACCGTAATTGCCCCAACAGGGACCATCGGTTTAGTAATGGATTGCGATACAACAGGTATCGAGCCAGATTTTGCATTGGTTAAATTCAAGAAGCTTTCAGGTGGTGGTTACTTCAAAATTATCAATCAAAGTGTTCCTGGAGCTTTGCGCAACCAAGGCTATAAAGAGCATGAAATTGAAGCAATAGTAAATTATGCTAAAGGTGCTGCAACACTTAATGCTGCGCCACACATCAATTTTGACAGTCTTGCTGCCAAAGGATTTACTCAAGATGAATTAGAAAAAATTGACAAATCATTGCTTGCCGCTTTTGAAATTGGTTTCGTATTTAATCAGTGGAGCCTTGGTGAAGAGTGTTTAAATCGTTTAGGATTCAAAGCTGAGCAATATTCCTCTCCTGATTTCAATCTGTTACGCGCTATAGGTTTCAATCGCCAGCAAATTGCTGAAGCAAATGAATACATCTGTGGAACAATGACTGTTGAAGGTGCTCCTTATTTGAAAGAAGAGCATTACGATATATTTGATTGTGCCAATAAATGCGGACAAAAGGGTGAGCGCTACATACATGCTCATGGCCACATTAAAATGATGGCTGCAGCACAGCCGTTCTTATCAGGTGCGATCTCCAAAACAGTTAACCTTCCTAATGAAGCTACCGTTGAAGAGATTAAAGATTGTTACGAATTATCATGGAAACTTGGCGTTAAAGCTAACGCTCTTTATCGTGACGGTAGTAAATTATCTCAGCCATTGTCTACCAAATCATCTGACAGTAAGGAAGATAAACTAGATACTGTTGAAGAAGTATTAGGCCAAGCCGCTAATGTTAAACTGAGCGATCTTACTGCTGATCAGGTATTGGAGGCTGCAAGAGCAATCCTAGAGCGTTCTACTGACACCAAGTTCAAGCGTCAGTTATCATCTGTTGTGGAACGTAAAAACCTGCCTAGTAAACGTGGCGGATTCACGCAGAAAGCGGCAGTTGGCGGACAAACAGTATTCGTTCGTACAGGACAATACGAAGATGGAACATTGGGTGAGATCTTTGTGGATATGCATAAAGAAGGGGCAACTTTCCGTTCTTTGATGAACTGTTTCTCTATCGCTGTTTCAGTTGGCCTTCAGTATGGAGTGCCATTGGAGGAATTTGTCGATAAGTTTACCTTTACCCGTTTTGAACCATCAGGTATGGTAAGCGGTCATGATAACATCAAAAGCGCTACCTCAATTGTAGATTATATCTTCAGAATGCTTGGATATGAGTACCTGAACCGTACTGATCTAGTTCATGTTTTAACGGAGCAGAAAGTTATTTTGGGTAATCCACAAATGACTGACGAAGATGTGAATTCAGATACTACCAACACATTCGTAGAAAGCCCGGTGAGTGTACCAAGCTCTTCATCAGGTGCACAGCTAAAGCCAGTACTTGATATTTCGGGTGGTGGCCAGTCTGATGCTCCTGCATGCGGCAATTGTGGTCATATTATGGTTAGATCGGGTACTTGTTATAAGTGTTTAAACTGCGGTACGCAGGGAGGATGTAGTTGATTAATTACGAATTACGAATTATTAATTACGAATTATGACTCGATAGCTAAAAGCTTGAAGCCCTGCCGGATATGGTGGGGCTTTTTTGTTTGAGAAAATTTGTATAAAATTATTAAACAGCCAGTTTCTGTATCATAACGGTGCAGAATCTTACTATGCCGGCAGGGCGTTTCGTGGATTACTGAGGGTCTGAATTGTTAGGGCCACTAAATCTGATCTTATTCCTAATTGTCAGATAATTGTTACTTTTAAAGTAAAGCCTTGTTCTTTTAGCTAAATCTAGATTTTAAATTCTAATTTTAAATTATGAAAACACTACTCATAGTACTCGCCATGTTCATTACTACACCGCCATCTATCCATACCTTTAAAATTCAGGATATTGACGGTAAAAATCTTGATCTCAAGCAATACAAAGGCAAAAAGATTCTGATTGTTAATACAGCATCCAAATGCGGTTATACCAAACAATATGCAGATCTTCAAAAACTTGCTGATACCTATAAAGATAAATTGGTGGTTATTGGCTTCCCGGCAAATAATTTTGCCGGACAAGAGCCAGGTGAGAATTTAAATATTAAAGAATTTTGTCAAAAGAATTTTGGTGTGACCTTTGCACTCGCCGGAAAAAGCAGCGTGAAAGGTGCTGATATTTCACCATTATTCAAGCAACTTACCACTACAGAAAACCCTGATTTTACGGGAGATATTAAATGGAATTTTGAGAAATTCTTGATCGACGAAAATGGACAACTGATACACAGATTCCGCTCTTCAGTTACACCAATGTCATCTGAAATTACTAAACATTTATAATCAGTAAGCCTGTGAAAAAATTATTAGTTCTATTATTTCTTGCTTTTTCATTCACAGAAGCACGTTCTGCCCAATTATCTTCAGGTGATGAGGATCAATTAAGTAGCTTAATCGATAGCTTCTCTGTTGCTATCGTTAAAAAGGATAAAGCATGGATGTTGTCACGTTTAAGTGATGCCTGTAAAATGTATGAACCTACGGGCAATACATTGAATAGAGCAGGTATTATTATGACATTTACTGAAGGAGTTTATAATATCACTAAATCGGATGCTGTAAACAAAACGTATAAAATTAATGGTGTAGAGGCTGGAGTTTCAGCTGATTTTAATGTTGAAGGTGTTGGAAAAGTAAACGGTAGCGAAATGGATATTACAGGTAGCTATCGATTTAATCTTAAGTTTAAAAAATCGGATATCGGTTGGCAGATTTCTGAAATCGTAATTAATCAGAGCTAAGATTGCTTTTTAAAAGCCAATTATTAACTACAAAAAAGAGGCTGATCATAAATTATGATTAGCCTCTTTTTTGTCAACTTATTTTTTTCATAATCATCTTCATATGTTTCTAGGTTAGCATAACAAATAATGATGCCAAACAGATTATTTATAGCATTAAATCAAATTAGGCCCCTTTGTAATTTTCGTTTAGTAATTTTACAAATCTGAACTTGTATTTAATAGTATACAATCAAAAGCGTATTTTATGATTTGGTTGATTTCGGCATTTACGTATATTGTATTAAATGTTTTGGGTATTTTTCTCTTCTACAGGTATTTAAATAATCGTCTTCAGGATAAACTTTCTATATGGCTATTCAGTATTTCTTTAAGCCTTGGTATCACTTTTTTGTTGGTATTGCTAGGAATTATTCTGATTGTTAATTTTGATTTCACAAAAAATTTATTGATCCCCTCTTCAGATGTTTAAAAAGGTAAAACAAATAGTATTCTTGCTGGCATTCCTAAGCCCATTTATCGGCCTAGCCCAAAACCGAAATACCTTTATAGGAGGATTGAATGAACCAAATGCCTGGGTAGATTCTGTCTTTAAGAAATTAAGCAAGCGTGAGCGGATAGCTCAAATGTTTATGGTCAGAGCACATACAGATAAGGGTAAAGCTTTTGAAGATTCGATTGCAATGGTGATCAAAAAGGAAAGAATTGGTGGTTTAGTATTCTTTCAGGGTGGGCCTGTAAGGCAGGCAATCCTGACCAACAGGTACCAAGCAATCAGTAAGGTGCCCTTACTAATCTCAATGGATGCAGAATGGGGTTTAGGTATGCGATTAGACAGCACCACTTCATTCCCATATCAGTTGACACTGGGGGCTATTCAAGACAATAAGCTGATCTATGAGATGGGCAAGCAGGTTGCATTAGACTTTAAGCGCATCGGAATGCATGTTAATTTCGCCCCTGTAGCTGATATAAATAATAATCCTAAAAATCCAGTAATTGGATTCCGTTCATTTGGCGATAATAAATTTAAGGTTGCCGAAAAGGTAACAGCTTACATGAAGGGTCTGCAGGATAATCAGGTAATTGTGAGTGTAAAGCACTTTCCTGGCCATGGTGATACCGAGGTTGACTCGCATCAGGATCTTCCTCAACTGCCATTTACAAAAGCAAGACTTGATTCGATGGAATTATATCCTTTCAAGGAATTAATTAAAGCAGGAGCGTCAGGAATAATGGTTGCTCATATGAATATACCTGTTTTAGATAATACACCAAATCTTCCTTCAACCTTGTCTAAACCAATTATTACCACTTTATTAAAAGATGAGCTAGGTTTTAAAGGTCTGATCTTTTCGGATGCAATGGAAATGAAAGGAGTTGCAAAGTTTTATCCCAATGGAGCGGGCGATGTGATCGGTATTATTGCCGGCCTAGATGTGATTGAGCTTTCAGGTAATTCAAAAAGAGCGGTTAAACTAGTTCGCCAGGCAATCAACAAAAAGCGTTTAAGCTGGCAACAGGTAAACACCAGTGTTAAAAAGATTCTTTATGGAAAATATTGGTCAGGACTTAATAAAAGTCAGTATGTTCAATCGCAAAATATTGTTGCCGATTTAAATCGTTTAGAGGCTAAAGAACTTAATCAAAAATTGGCAGATGCCGCTGTAACCCTATTAAATAGCGATATTCAGCTTAAAAACTTCGACAGAAGAAAGAAAACAGCAATTATTAGTTTGGGCTCTACTGAACTGACTATGCTACAAAGGGCTTTAAGGCCCGCCTTGCCTAACTCTTTGAACTTTATTTTACCAAAGGATATAAGCGATGCTGAACTGGAAAATGTGAAGAAGGAACTGCTGGCATATGACCAAATTATTGTAAGTATTCATGATATGCGCAAGCGTCCTGCTCCGGTTCTGGATTATAATAAAAGTTTGAAATTATTTATTGCTGAACTTGCAGGTATGAACAGTATGTTCGCCATTTTCGCAAATCCATATTCACTTGCGGGTTTACCAGGCATTGAAGCCGCTAAAACCATTATTTTGAATTACCAAAATACGAATGAAGCTCAGAATGCAACATTTCGCGTGATCAATGGTGGTTTAAAGGCAAATGGAAAGCTTCCAGTTACAATAAATGCCAATTTTAAAAACGGGGATGGCTTAAGCCAGTAATATCTTTTAATTCTTCTTTTGAGATAAAGCCGCCAAAATTCTGATTTTGTCGGCTTTTCTATCTGTTCGATACAGGGATTAATTGAAATTGCTGAATAAACAGGAAAATCGATATTTTTATAATTCTCTGAATTTTGCAGGGAATTGACCAATTTGTACAGAATCTTAAATCATAAACCGGAATATTGTATGCCTCAGCAAAAAGCTTTAAAATTAGTTCGCGCATCTGCCGGTTCTGGAAAAACTTTTGCATTAACAGCACACTATCTTACGCTGCTATTTAGTGGAAAGGGAAAATACCGCGAAATTCTGGCTGTAACTTTTACTAATAAGGCTACTGCCGAAATGAAAGAACGCATTTTGGGTGCATTGGAGCAGCTTGCTTTGTCTGGTTATGAAAAATCAAATTTTAGCCCTATTCTCAAGAATAATTTCCCCGATATCAGTGATTTGGAAATGAGGGCAAAAGCATCTGAAATATATAGTAGTATTCTGCATGATTACAGCCGATTTTCAGTCAGTACTATTGATGGCTTTGTTCAGCAACTGATCCGAAGTTTTGCTTTTGAACTGAACCTCGACAGCGGGTATAAACTGGAGCTGAATCAGGATAAGGTAAAGGAAGAGCTTGTTTCTGCATTGAATCTACGTCTTGAAAAGGATCCAGAATTGTTAGAGTGGGTTACAAATCTGGCTATTGAACGAATAAATGATGGCAATGACTGGAATTATCAAAGATCTTTGAAAGATCTGGCCAGTGAGATATTCAAAGAACGGTATTATCCTTTTCAGGAAGCAATGCTCGTTATGGGTAAAGACCAAGGCAAAGAGTTTAATGCATTACGTGCTGAGGTTAATCAAGGGATAACCGTTTTTAAGAAGGATATTATTGATCAGGCTGCCAAAATTCATGAACTTTTTGAACTTTCAGGAATTGAAAAGGGCATGCTTGATCAGCAAAGTAATAATCCGCTGTTCAAGCTCGATAAAATAGTAGCAGAAAAGTTTGAATATGTTAACTCATTTGAAAAATACCTCGATAATTTTGATCAATGGCCGCATAAAACGCTGAAAGATACTTCAGCCCTTTTGCATTTATTTGAAACAATCAATCCACTTCTTAACGCACTTGTCGAGGCATATAATACTGGTTCTGCGATGTATTATGCCTATCAGGCTATCGCTAAAAATAGTGCCTATCTGCGCCTGATGCAAGGCATGGCAGACTTACTAAAAAATTACCGTTCTGAGAATAAAACCCTACTTATTTCTGATGCACAACAATTGCTCAGGGGTATTACCGGTTCTGATGTGGATAACCCATCATTTATATGGGAAAAAACCGGGAATAAATTTAAACACTTTCTTTTTGATGAGTTTCAGGATACCAGCTCTTTTCAATGGATGAATTTTTTGCCACTGGTAAAAAATGCAATTGCTGAAGGCTCGCCCGGTATTCAGGTATCACATCTGGTAGTAGGGGATGTGAAACAGTCAATATATCGATGGAGGAATGGTGATTGGCGTATCCTTCATAGTGACCTTAAGCATGATCTTTTGGCTGACAATGTAGCAGAAGAGGAACTTTCATTCAACCGAAGGAGCTCAGAAAATGTGATTCGTTTTAACAATTTTTTATTTCAAAAACTACCTTCAATCTTACAAAACCAGCTCAACGATATTTTTACAGACTCGGGTCTTAGCTATTTGCAGGAATATTGGGATCAAGGAAATAGCGAACTGATTATTAAGGCCTATGAAGCAAGTAGTCAGGAGATTACTGAAAGTACATTGCCGGGTGGAAAAATAGAGATCAAATTCTTTTTCAAGGGCGAAGAACCTGAAGATGATGATGTTAATCCTCTTGCAGCTAACTATGCAATTGAGCGGATCGTAGAATTATTGAATCAGGGTTTTTATATGAATGATATTGGAATCCTGGTAAGAACAAATTCGGAAGCAGTACAGATCCTGGATTGTATCTTTCAGAATAGCAATTACACTAAGTTAACTGCCGCAGCGGGAAAAACTTTTCAGGTAATTTCTGGTGAGGCGTTAAAGATCGCGAATAACCCTGTAGTTCAATTATTACTGAGCACGTTCAAGCTACTCTCTGTGCGTGAGCCTGAATCCGGAATATATAAGGCTGAATGCGCCCGTCTTTGGTTTCAGGTTCGTAATCCCGGATTAGAACAGCTGGGAATTAGTGCCGAAGACTGGATCGGATTTTCATTTAAGTCTGTCTCAGATCTGAAGGATATTTTGCCTGCTGAACTTTGTTCCGGTTTTAATTCCTATCGGCAGCTGCCGGTTAATGAACTGGCAGAAAAGTTGATCAGTAATTATCAGCTTGGTACTGGCCTAACAGAAAATCATATTCCATTTCTACTTGCTTTTCGTGATCAGCTGGCTCTTTTCACTTCAGCAGGAGATCAGGGTATTACTGCCTTTTTGGATTGGTGGGATAAAGAAGGTTCTGCAAAAGCACTACCATCGTCCCAGAATCAGGATGCTGTACAGGTAATGACCGTTCACAAATCTAAAGGATTGGAATTCAGGGCTGTTATTGTTCCTTTTATGGATTGGAAGTTGAATAAATCGTCAACAGGCGCCATAAAAAAATTAATGTGGGTTGATGCAGAAGCTGCAGGTTTTGAAAAATTCAATTCTTTACCAGTAGACTATACTAAAAGCTTGGCATCTACTGTGTTTGCAGGCGAATATTTTGAAGAAATGTTGCTCAACTATATGGATGAGTTAAATACGCTTTATGTTGCAAGCACCAGGGCTAAGGATTATCTCTGTATTATTTGCCCTAAATCACCAATCTTAAAACCAACCAGTAAAGTTCCTCCAAATGATATCCAGTTTTTTCTTTCTGAATTGTTTAAGTCTGATGGAATTGATGAATTTAACTTGAATTTCGAGGATAACCAATACAGTTTTGGTGAAATGCCTGTTCATGTTCAGAAAAATGATTCGCCCAAGGATCATGGCCAATTGATTATTCATGATTATCATGTGAATGAGCAACTCACAGAGCGTTTTAAGCGAAATAGCATGAATGAAGATAACTGGTTCAATGCGAAGCAAAGAAAAGGAATAGTACTTCATAAAATCCTCGAAACATTAACTGGTTCAGGCAATCTTGAAAAACTAATAGCAGAAAAAGTGCAGGAGGGTTTAATTCGGGAGGCTGAACGTGAAGAGATCAGGCAGGCCGTTTCAGATGTATTGATGCAGCATGAAATAAAAGAATGGTTTGAAAAAGCAAGGTCAATTATTAGTGAAAAGGACATAATCATTGATTCGGGTGTGGTAAAAAGACCTGATAAACTATTCATTCTTGAAGATCGTGCAGTTTTGCTGGATTTTAAATTCGGAGCGCAAAACAATAAGTACATTTCAGATATCAGTCTGTATCGTGACAATTTGATAAAAATGGGTGAATTTGAGCAGGTGGATGCCTACCTATGGTATGCGCAAGATCGCAAACTTCAAAAGGTATGATCATGAAGAATAACACATCTGATAAATTCTTGCACCGGGTTGCCACAGATCTTCTTAATCGTTTTGGCAATGACCTTCAGCATGTAGCAATTGTATTCAATAATAAAAGACCCCAGTTATTTCTAAAAAAGTATTTGGCTGAGATCAGTGGGAAACCTATTTGGAGTCCTCATTTTTTTACGATCCAACAATTCTTTTCTGAGTCTTCATCACTAGTTTGTGCTTCACAGCTAAAGCAGTTTTTTGTGCTGCTTTCTGAATACAATACCTTATTGGCTGAAGAAGGAAAGGAGCCTGTTAGTGCTGATGTTTTTTATCCGCTTGCTGAGATCATTGTTTCTGATTTTTCACAGATTGATTATTACATGGCCGATCCAGTTAAGGTTTTTAATCTGATTGGCAATATTGCAGAGCTTGAACAACAATTCCCCAATTTTGACAAAGAACAGCTTGAGTTTATGGAAAGCTTTTGGGCTTCCTTTTCGCAAGTTAAGCAAAGCAGTATTCAGGAAAAATTCATTGAAATGTGGCATAGGATGCCTCGCCTGTACATCAATTTTCATAAACGGCTAGCCGAGCAAAATTTAATCAGTAGTGCCAGAATGTATCGTAACCTAGCAGAAGGGCGGGATAGTAATCCTGATTTTCTTAAGAACTATAAACATGTGGTTTTTGCAGGTTTTAATGCGCTTTCAAAAGCCGAAGAAATTCTGTTTAAGTCATGGCAGGCCCAGGGTTTATGCTCCTTTTATTTTGATGCCGATGAGCATTACTTTGCTGATCAAATTCAGGAGGCAGGACACTTTATCAGAAGAAATATCAAAACAGTTGGTCTTGAAAATCAGTTTAAAGTACAGGAAAACCGAATTGATGTGCCTGAAAAGGAATTTACAATTATTCAGGCATTAGGCAAAGTGGCCCAAGGGAAAATTTTAAACCAGATTCTACAGGGTAATGAAGATAAGAACGGACCAGATTCAAAGGCAATTATACTTGCCGATGAGAGTTTGCTACTACCTGTTCTTCAGACTGTTGACGATAAAAGCTTAAACGTAACCATGGGTTATCCCTTTGAGCAGTCTGCGGTTTTTGGACTATGTGATCTCTGGCTTGGCATACAAGAGGAAATTGCCACTGCCGACCAGGCCAGTATAGCATATTCCCACGTTCTTACCTATATATTTAATCCATTAGTAGCAATTGAAGAACAAACCCGAAATAGGATTCATTCAGAGATCATCGATGAGAAGAAAGCCAGGTTTAGTTTGCTCGAACTGAGGAGATCTGGGAAGATCTCAGAGTTGACCTTCAGTGCATTTGAGAGCCCTGCTCAAGTTATACGAAATCTTGGCAGTTTGCTTTTATTCGTTTCTGAGCAGATAGCAGATCTGCGTAAGCTAGAAAGCCTGCTGATTGCAGAGGCTGTAAAAACATTGAATGTTCTTTCAGACAGCTTTGAGGATCTTGCTAAAAACGCCTCTATGCCTGACATTGATGCCAGATTTGTGTTAAAAATGATCAGACGTGCCCTTGCCGGACTTTCTGTGCCTTTTGACGGAGAGCCATTAGTGGGATTGCAGGTTATGGGGCTTTTAGAAAGCCGATGCCTTGATTTTGACGAACTTGTTGTTCTTGGAATGAATGAGGGCGTGCTACCTAAAATTAGTATTACTCCGTCCTTTATTCCCGACAATGTCAGAAGAGCATTTGGCTTACCTGTACTTGAAAATCAGAACTCTATTTTCGCATATTTTTTTTATCGTTTGCTTCATTGCGCAAAAAAAATCACCCTGGTTTACAATGGAATTACTGATGAAAAAAGCACTGGTGAAGAGAGCAGGTTTATAAAGCAGCTTGAGTTTGAAACATCCTGTAAATTTCTTCATGTCCTTCAGCAGAATCAGCCGGTCGAAAATGCCTTCCCACAGCAAATAATTATTGAAAAAAATGGTCTGGTACTTGAAAGGCTTCAAAAATATTTACATAGAAATGCGTTAGAAAAGTATGATAAAAGGATTTCCGCATCTGGATTTACAGATTATATCAGTTGCCCACTGAAGTTTTTTTATGGCAAGATTGCCGGACTAAAAGAGCCAAATGACCTTCCTGATCAGATTGGGCCACATGCTGTAGGGAATTTGCTGCACGCAGTAATGGAGCATTTTTATCGTGACTCTATTGGGATGGAAGTAAATGCAGCGTATATCAGGCAGCGTAAAAAATTATTGCCGGCGATGTGTCAGCATGCGATGGCAACAATGTTAAATCTGGATCCAAAGTCAGAGCTTCAGCATCAAAGCGCGTTGCAGCAGATTATTATTAAGGTTATTGAACAATATGCCCTTAAGGTTTTGGAACATGATGCATCAATTGCTCCTTTTGTGATTAAGGAGTTGGAAGAAAAAGATGCCTATACCCCCTTATTTACTATTGAGGTAAATGGTAAGGAGGAGCAAGTGAGGTTAATGGGGATAATTGATAGAGTTGATACACAGGATGGGAAGATTAGGATCGTTGATTATAAGACGGGCAAGGATCAGGTAAAATTTAAGGATTTTGAAAGTTTGTTTACTGAGGATGGTAAAGATCAGAATAAAGCACTCTTGCAGACAATCTTCTATACAATTGTTTATGAAAAGGCAAAAAATGTCGAGCAAGTAGAGCCGCATTTATATACTGTAAAAGATTTTTCAGACGGCACTGTATTTTTAAAGAAAAAAAAAGCAGATAACTTTGTGCTCAGGGATGAAAATCTTGCAGATTTCAAAGATCAGTTTGAAATTAAGCTCAAGGAAAAGCTCAATGAGTTATTTGATACATCTATCCCTTTCCGGCAGACTAGCAATGTAGATGCATGTAAATACTGCAATTTTAAGGGGATTTGTCAGAGGTAGTTAGTTAATTACGAATTACGAATTACGAATTACGAATTACGGATTACGAATTACGGCTGTTGCGTCTTTAGGGTTCTTTTAGAGGTTATTTGAATTTTTCCAATTATTCTGCAAAGTTCTTCCGCATCATTTATTAAACTATCACTCATTTCTTTTGATAAATAGTCTGTAGCGTATAGCAAACGAAGCCAGTAGGATGTTTCTCGAGCTTCTTTATATGCTATAGAAAATTTTGAAATAAAATCTGCTTTCGATTGGGCTCCTATTCCTTCTTCAACATTTGCTCCTATTGAGGTTCCACTTCTAAGCATTTGTGTTGAAAGAATAAATTCACGCTTCTCATTTTTCAAAAATTTGCTTGCATTGACAATTCGAATTGCAAATGCAAATGTTTTTGTTTGTATTAAGTTTTCAGTTTTCATTCCATTATTTATTCATTTCTGAAATTTCGCGATTCGTATTTGAAAATACTTTTTTATCTATTTAACGGTATCAGTACTCCGTAATTCGTAATTCGTCATTAATCCTTCGTAATTCGTAATTAATCCTTCGTAATTCACAATTCATAGCCTTATATTTGCTTTCCAAAAAATTGATTTTTAACATGAGAGAAATACAGTTCAGAGAAGCACTTCGTGAAGCATTAAATGAAGAAATGCGCAAAAACGATAAGATTTTTTTGATGGGAGAGGAAGTTGCTGAGTATAATGGAGCATATAAAGTGAGTCAGGGAATGCTTGACGAATTTGGCGCTAAAAGAGTTATTGATACTCCAATTGCTGAATTAGGTTTTACAGGAATAGGTATTGGTGCAGCAATGAACGGATTGAATCCGATCATTGAGTTCATGACATTTAATTTTTCTCTTGTAGCAATTGACCAAGTAATTAATGCAGCTTCAAAAGTGCTTAGTATGAGTGGTGGTCAGTTTTCTTGCCCAATTGTTTTCAGAGGGCCTACAGGGAATGCCGGTCAGTTAGGCGCTCAGCATTCTCAGAATTTTGAGAACTGGTATGCCAATTGTCCAGGATTGAAAGTGGTAGTTCCTTCTACTCCGTATGAGGCAAAGGGATTGTTAAAACAAGCTATTATCGATCCAGATCCAGTAATCTTCATGGAGTCTGAAGTAATGTATGGCGATAAAGGAGAGGTACCTGAAGAAGAATATTATATTCCAATTGGTAAAGCCAATATTGTAAAAGAAGGCACTGATGTTACCATTGTAACATTTGGTAAAATGCTTTCAAGAGTAGTAATGCCTGCTGTTGAAGAGCTAACAAAAGAAGGAATTAATGCAGAAGTAATCGATCTACGTACGGTTCGTCCTATCGATTACGATACTGTGATCAATTCAGTTAAAAAAACAAATCGTATGGTATTTGTTGAGGAAGCTTGGCCATTAGGATCAATTGCAACCGAAGTTGCATTTAAGGTTCAGAAAGATGCTTTTGATTTCCTTGATGCACCGGTTCTGCGCGTTGCATGTGCCGATGTACCATTGCCATACGCACCAACTTTGATTAGCGAGGCACTTCCAAATGCAGAAAAGGTAATTAAAGCAGTAAAGAGCGTTCTTTATAAGGAAGCATAAAAAAAGATTTTATTTTAAAAAAAGCATCCTGAATTCAGGATGCTTTTTTTTTGAGTGATCAGAGCGTAATCTGTCTTTTAATACTTTCTTCAAGAGATATCAGAGTCTCTGTTCGCTGTATGCCCTTAACCCCCTGAATATCTTCATTTAAAACTTGCCTTAAATGATTGGTATCTCTGCAAATTATCTTTGCAAACATACTGTATGAGCCTGTTGTATAGTGAAGTTCAACTACTTCTTTTATTTTTCTTAGATTTTCTACAGCATCTTTATACTGCGACCCCTTTTCAAGGTAAATCCCTAAAAATGCGCATATATCATATCCAATTCTCTGGGGATCAATTATTAAATGTGAACCCTTGATGATATCCATGTCTTGCATCTTTTTCATTCTCACATGGATAGTTCCGCCAGAAACGATCAGTTTCTTTGCAATTTCTGTGTAAGGAATTGTTGCATCTTCCATCAGTATAGATAAAATCTGAGTGTCCAGATTGTCAAGTTCGAAATTTTGGCTCCGGTTTTCCATTTTGCATTAATGAATTTTTAATAATTGCGCAATATAATTATAGTTTATGTAATAATTAAAATAGTTTATTAAAATATTTGTAAAAATTTAGCTATTGTATACATTTGTATTAAGCATTTGATAATTAATTGCTTACACACTGTAGGGTGGTGAAATTTGGCAGACACACCTCCTCGTCTCGGTGGCGAAGATTTGGGAAATACTGTAACAGGGAAATAACTGCTTCGTGAAGGTTCGACTCCTTCTCCTACAGCAAACCTTAT
>CAMDKO010000020.1 GCA_945901155.1 Pedobacter schmidteae | reverse complement strand
CAGCTCCGCCCTTACTCTGATCAAATGAAATTTTAAGTTTATGATAGGTTTTTCCTTTTATGCTAACTTCAGCAACATAGCTTTTTACTACCGAAGGATCATTCAACTTAAGTGGAAGGTAAAGAAAATAGATTACCGCGTTCAAAGATTGTGAATACTTGGCATGATCAATACTATCCAGACTTAACTCTTTGCCATTTAATATTCTTCTAAATCCCTCATTGGTCAGTATATCCTGAACATTCCCAGTTGAATCAGAAAAAGTACGTTCATACTTAAATTGACCATCCTTTTGCATTGCCTTGAACTTTGCTTTTCTAAAAACAAATTCTAGACTTGAATTTTTCAGCTTATCCATATGATAATAGGCTACGCTTTTGTCAATTATCTTATCCGGATCCTGTGTGTTGGAACAGGCAGAAAAAAGATAGAACAGAGTGATCAAGGTTAAGTAATTTTTCATTTCAATAATTCGTCTATCGTGTTGTAAGCAACAGAATGATAATTTGGTCGTGCATGAACATAGATTTTTTTGCCAATGAGGCTTTCCCGGAAATTAATTGTGTTGAAAATTCGACATTTAGATCCAAATCAAGATACTTTACAATTGCTTTTTCAGGTTCTGCAAATGAATGGACATCTTTAACGATAGCCGGAGCAGCATTTTTATCTGAAGCTTTTTGTTGACACGAAAGGGCAAATAATGCTGGAATTAATAGAATTAACTTCCTCATTTTTAAGATTTAAAATCAAATTTACACAATTTATGGTGCTGATAATCTCTTGAAAGTAGAATTAAAATTAAAACTTAAGCTTAACCCTGCCTGTTTTAATGGACGAGATGACTGCTGCTGATTTCCGATCAAAACCATCCCTGATCAAAATAATAGAAAAATACTATATTGAATTTTAAATCGTTATTAAAAATCAAAATAAAAGAATGAAATCAATTTTTATAATACCTGTCCTATTATTGCTACTTGTAAAAAATTCGACTGCCCAATTCAAAATACCTCAAGTAATTAAGGATGCGGCAACCTTGGCAAAACCAGGCAATCCAAGTCCGGCTGAAATAGGTTCAGCCATAAAAGAGGCACTGGAAATTGGCATTTCTGCTGGTACTGACCGCCTATCAATAGCAAATGGCTTTTTAGGGAATGATGCAGTAAAACTCCTTTTTCCACCAGAATCAAAGAAAGTTGAAAAAACCCTAAGAAGCCTGGGAATGAATAAGGCATGCGATGATTTTATATTGAGTCTAAACCGGGCGGCTGAATTAGCTGCAAAAGAAGCCAAGCCGATCTTTATTTCTGCCCTGAAGGAAATGAGTATTCAGGATGCACAGAATATTTTATTAAGCAATCAGAAAAATGCTGCAACATCTTATTTTCAGCGTGTTACCGGAGCTGCTCTAAGATCGAAATTTCAGCCCATCATTCAAGCTTCACTGGCAAAAACAGAAACTAGCCGTTACTGGACTGATTTGAGCACCAAATACAACCAGGTTCCTCTGGCAAGTAAAGTAAATACTGACCTTAGTGATTATGCAACGCAAAAGGCCATGGAAGGATTATTTCATGAAATTGAACAGGAAGAATTAAAGATTCGATCAAATTCAGGGGCTCGTAGCACGGCTTTATTGCAAAAGGCTTTTGCTTTTGCCGACAGGAATGGGAAATGAGGTATGAGGATTAATAAGATACAAATTTCTTGTAATAGTAAATTTTTTTACCTCCCTTCCTCATACTTCAGGCTTCGTACTTTTTACCTCCCTTCCTCATACCTCATACTTCAGGCTTCGTACTTTTTGCTTCAGGCTTCCTACTTTTTGCTTCCTTACACCAGCAACCTCACCGGCTCCTCCAGTAAAGCTTTCAATGTTTGCAAAAATGCTGATCCGGTAGCACCATCAACAACACGGTGATCGCAGCTTAATGTAACCTTCATTACATTGCCAGGTACAACAGCACCATTCTTAACAACCGGAACCTGCTGTATTCCACCTACTGCCAAAATACAGGCATCCGGTGGATTAATAATAGCAGTAAATTCATCAATACCAAACATTCCCAGATTTGAAATAGTGAATGTAGAACCTTCCCAGTCTTGAGGCTGTAATTTTTTTGTTTTTGCACGCAGTGCAAAATCTTTTACTTCTGCAGAAATATGAGAAAGTGATTTTCCATCAGCAAAACGAACTACTGGAACTAGCAAGCCATCTTCTACTGCAACTGCAACGCCTATATTAACATGCTCGTTATAACGAATCTTATCTTCCAACCAGGAAGAATTAATATTTGGATGTTGTTTTAGCGCAACTGCAACTGCCTTTAGTACGATATCATTAAATGAGATCTTCACTGAAGCAAATTCATTGATCTTGGTACGGGCCAGCATTGCACTATCCATATCAATAGACATAGTCAGATAAAAATGAGGAGCGGTAAACAAACTTTCAGAAAGACGCTTGGCAATAACCTTACGCATTTGAGAAACTGGCTTCTCGGTATATTTTTCTACACCGGTAAATTGGGGAACCGGTAATGCAGCAACTTCGGCAGCTTTTGATTCTGCAGGAGCAGCTGCTATAGATTTTACAGCTGAAGGAGTAAATCCTTCAATATCTTTTTTAACAATCCTTCCACCTTCTGCACTTCCCTTTACCTGAGCCAGATCTATACCTTTATCCTTAGCAATTTTACGAGCCAGCGGAGATGCCTTCAAACGGGAAGATGAATCAGAATCAGTATGAACTACTTGCACTGATTCAACTACTGCAGCTGCTGCAGGTTTTTCAACTGCTGCCACAACAGCAACAGCTTTTGGCTTTGAGCCAGACTTAAGCAAGGCAGAAACATCCGTACCTTCTTTACCTACTATGGCAATGATATCATTAACTTTTGCAGCCTGTCCTTTTTCAACACCAACATACAACAGAGTACCATCGGCATAGCCGATCACTTCCATTGTAGCCTTATCTGTTTCTACATCAGCAAGGGAATCATCACTTTTTACTTTATCACCTACTTTTTTATGCCATGCTGCAATAACACCTTCAGTCATCGTATCACTTAAAAGCGGCATGCGAATAATCGTAGCACCCATTGCTTCTGCATCAGCATCGCTATTGCCTGAAACTTCTTCTGTTGCTACAACAACTTCAGCAGGTTTACTTTCAGCTGATTTCGCTTCTGGAGCACTTGCTACTGGAGTACTTGCTCCGCTTAATAGTGACTGAAAATCTTCACCTGCTTGGCCCAAAATAGCAATAACAGAATCAACTGGGGCTGCTTCACCCTCTTGAGCACCTATGTATAATAACGTACCTTCCTGGAAAGACTCAAAGTCCATAGTGGCTTTGTCTGTTTCGATTTCAGCAACCAGTTCACCTGAACTAATTTTATCACCAACTTTTTTATGCCACTTTGCGATAACACCCTCTGTCATCGTATCGCTCATCTTAGGCATTTTAACTACTTCAGCCATTATTATTACAGATTAGTATTGTATAAAAGTTTTGATTAGTCGCGGATATATGGATAGTCAGATTGAACATACACATCATTATATAATTCGGATGAATCTGGCCATGGTGATTCTTCAGAGAATTTAACCGATTCATCAACAATCGCTTTTATTTTATTATTGATTTGCTCAAACCAAGCTTCATCTGCATATTTTTTATCTTCTATTGTAGCTTTAACAACCTCAATAGGATCTTTTGCCTTATAAACTTCAACTTCTTCTTTTGTACGGTATTTAGCTGGATCAGACATTGAATGCCCTTTAAAACGGTAAGTTCTAGCTTCTAAAAATGTAGGGCCATCTCCTCTTCTTGCTCTTTGAACTGCTTCGTCCATTGCATTGTGAACAGCAACCGGATCCATACCATCAACCGGAGCACATGGCATATCAAAACCAAGTCCGATTTTATAAATATCCACCATATTGGTAGTACGAGCCACAGATGTTCCCATTGCATAACCATTGTTTTCGCAAACAAAAATTACAGGCAACTTCCACAACATCGCCATATTAAAGGTTTCATTCAGTGCTCCCTGACGAACAGCACCATCACCCATATAACAAACACAAACATTGTCGGTTCCGTTGTATTGCTCTGCAAAGGCAATCCCAGCACCCAAAGGAATCTGTCCACCTACTATACCATGCCCACCGAAAAATTTCTTTTCTTTGCTGAACATGTGCATCGAACCACCTTTACCTTTTGAACATCCAGTAGCTTTTCCATACAATTCTGCCATAACTTCATTAGCACCCATACCTTTAGCCAATGCATGCGCGTGATCGCGATAAGCAGTGATCATAGAATCTTCAGGTCTTAAAACTGACATTGCGCCAGCCATTACTGCTTCTTGTCCGATATACAGGTGACAAAATCCTCTGATCTTTTGCTGACCATAAAGTTGTCCTGCTTTCTCTTCAAATTTGCGCATCAAAAGCATTGATTCGTACCACTGAAGATAGGTTTCTTTCGTAATTTCTATTGAACTCATTCGTAATAGTATGTATAAATCTCGTTTAGTCCTTTCAAGGACGACAAATCTAACCATATCTTCCTAAAAAAAGAATAGCCAAGTGTTTTGTTTGCACTATTTATCCTTATTTTCTAGTCATATTACTTCTTTAATATGTTGTTCAAATGTCAGTAAAGCAATTCAACTTGTTTAAAAAGAGAAAATGTCTTACCTTTGTACTATTCTGAAACTATAAAGAGTATGAATACGTTGATAGTTTTGACTTTAAAAACTATGAACAAAACCAATTAAAAATGGGGAAAAAAGTAATTGTAGCGCTGCTACTTATGATTTCTTTCGTGTCTGTACAGGCACAAACCGTTATTAAGGATCAAAAACCTACAGATAAAATTGAGGATCCTGATAATCTGGCCTCTGAATACTTCTCTCAAATTATGGGAGTTGCACTTTCTGCTACATCAAACTTAAAGCTTTATCAGTTCGTTTATGATTGGATAGGAACTCCTTACCGCTTAGGAGGAGAAACAAAAAAAGGAATTGATTGTTCAGGCTTTGCATTTGAATTATACAATAAAGTATTTAGTACTCTAATTGGGAATAACTCTAGAAATATATTCAGCATGGTTAACCCAATCAGCAAAGATGAGCTGAAAGAGGGTGATCTGGTTTTCTTTAAAATAGGTAGCCGTTCAATTACTCACATGGGTGTTTACATAGGTAATAATAAATTTGCACATGCTTCTAGCAGTAAAGGAGTAATGATCAGTGATTTGGATGAAGACTATTGGAGAAGATATTATTACAAAGGAGGCAGACTACTTGCTTCACTCAGAGACTAGAACTACAAATATTCTAAACAAGGAAAGCGCTGTACTTAATACTTTAGTACTGATCCAAAAATTCTTTTCCTGATACTCTCACAATAAGTGTATAAATTGAAAGCCAACAAAGTTTACTAATCTTTTATCTTTTTAATTTCTGGTATTTCAATTAACAGTTTTAATAACTAAGAAAATTCTTTACTATCTTCAATAAATTTCATCAAGTAAATCTAAATCCATGTACACAACCTATATTATATTATTCTTAGGGGTAGTCATTTTGTTCAGCTCATTTGTGACTGTTAAACAAGGCACCATAGGGGTCATAACTATTTTTGGGAAATACCGAAGGCTTCTGAAACCGGGATTGAGTTTAAAAATTCCTTTGATTGAAGTTATTCACTCACGAGTATCTATTCAGAATCGTGCAGTGGAGCTTGAATTCCAGGCAGTAACCATTGACCAAGCAAATGTTTATTTCAAAGCCATGGTGCTTTATTCAGTGAATAATCCTGATGAAGAAACTATAAAAAATGTGGCCTTTAAATTTATTAATGAGCAAAACCTGATGCAAGCCCTTATTCGTACCATTGAAGGAACTATCCGTGCATTTGTGGCGAGCAAAAAACAAGCAGAAGTGTTAAGTCTCAGAAAGGATATTGTTGATCACGTAAAAGATCAATTAGATACCGTACTTGAAACATGGGGTTACCACTTACAGGATCTTCAGGTAAACGACATTACTTTTGATGAGGTTATCCTTACTTCAATGAGCCGTGTTGTAGCATCCAATAACCTGAAGGCAGCAGCAGAAAACGAAGGCCAGGCACTTCTTATCACAAAAACTAAGGCTGCCGAAGCTGATGGAAATGCGATAAAAATTGCTGCCAATGCAGAACGTGAAGCAGCGCAATTACGCGGACAGGGTATTGCACTTTTCCGTGAGGAAGTAGCCAAGGGTATGACTCATGCAGCTAAAGAAATGCAGACTGCAGATCTTGACACATCTGTCATATTATTTACCATGTGGACAGAAGCTATCAAACATTTTGCTGAAAATGGCAAAGGCAACGTGATCTTCCTTGATGGTTCTTCAGATGGCATGAAACGTACTATGGAGCAAATGATGAGTATTAACATTATGGATACTCAGGAAAAGAAAAAGTCATAAGACTTTTCATAATCAGGGGTCATTTTTGGAACTCTTTGTTCTAAAGTTTCGGCAATAAATTGCTGACCCAAGCTAATCTTATCAAGCTATTTGTATAAAAAACAATACTGCATAAAAAACCCCGGCTTAACCGGGGTTTTTCTTATTGTATCTGGATAAAATCTGCTATGATCTGCAGACCTTCATCACGAATAAAGTCGATATCTTCTTTAGGTTTTATTTCACCTTTCTTTAATGGTGCCAAACCTTTTGCTGCACGTTTCTGATTTTCACGAAGTAGAGATTTTGCTTCCTGCTCATCGCGTTCCTTTTTCAGCTGAGCCTCATTAAGGGTAATGGATGTTTCAGCTTCACGCTTTGCAAACTCAGCAATATCTTCTTGAAGGTCTTTAAAACCAACTGAAGTTTTCATGCGCTGCTGATGCAAAACTATAAGTTTACGTTTAACTTCATCAAGGCTGGCTAAGCGGCTGAACTGGCTTGGCGCAATGGTATCCCATGATAATGCTCTAGGCTCAGAACTCTCGCCATATTTATCCTTAGGAAATACAGTTGGGAATTCTATATCAGGCACTACTCCTTTATGTTGGGTACTGCTGCCATTCACACGATAGAATTTAGCCATGGTGAGGTTAATTTGACCAAATTCAGGAGCATTTGTTCTGGTTATATTTGCACCTTTACTATCAGACTGAGAACCTTTAGCATTTACCGTCTGTGCACCCTTAAGCATTAGTTTATCCGTAGTGCTGATAACCCTTGACATATCTATTCCCTGCTGAACAGTGCCTTTTCCGTACGATTGATTACCGATAATTACACCTCGGCCGTAATCCTGAATAGCACCGGCAAATATTTCGGATGCCGAAGCACTAAATCTATCTACAAATACACCCAGCGGACCAGTCCATGCAATGGATTCATCCTCATCTTCACTGACCTCAATCTCATTCCTTCTATCACGTACCTGTACAACCGGACCAGATTTAATGAACAAGCCTGTAAGGCTGATCGCTTCAGGAAGAGACCCTCCACCATTGCTTCTTAGATCAAGAACAACCGCATCAACCTTTTCGCGCTTTAAGGTATCCAGTAAAAGTCTGACATCACGCGTGGTACTCTTATAGTTGGGGTCACCAGCCTGCATCGCTTTAAAATCAGCATAGAATGCAGGTAACTGAATAATTCCAATCTTATATGATTTACCTCCCGATGTGATAGTTTTGATAGTTCTTTTTGCTGACTGATCTTCAAGAACAACTTTATCTCTTACTAGTTCCACAATTTTAGGAGTAGACGATAATTCCTGCCCGGCAGGAATAACCTTTAAACGAACTGTTGTTCCTTTTGGACCTTTAATTTTTGTAACCGTTACATCCAGTCTCCAGCCAATAACATCAACAAATTCACCAGCCTTACCCTGTGCCACAGCAATGATTCGGTCGTTTGCCTGTATGGCTTTTGATTTAAAAGCTGGTCCACCAGGAATGATCTCAGCGATCTTCACTACTTCATTATCTAACTGTAATCTGGCGCCAATCCCTTCAAATGTACGGGCAAGATCTTCATTGAATTCTTGGGCTTTATTAGGAACAAAATAGCTTGTATGTGGATCTACAGTTCCTGTAAAGGAATTCATGAAGATCTGATAAACATCCTGCTGATTAAACTTTGTAGATTGTGAAATTAGGTTTTCATACCGCTTTTTCAGCGTTTCCTTGATCTTTGCTTCTTCTGTGCCAGTAATTTTAAGATTAAGCATTTCATATTTGATTCGCTTTGACCAAAGGTTATTTGACTCAGATTCTGACTTCAACCATGGTAATTTCTCACGATCATAGGTATAGGTATCATTGTTAGTAAAACTGAATTTCTTTTCAATCTCTTTCAACGCAAAGCTTACCCGGTCATTATAACGCTTTTGATAAACATTGAATATATAGAAAGGCACACTCAGGTCTCCGCTACGTACATCATCGTCCATTGTTAGACGGAATTTCTCAAAATCAGCAATATCACTCTGTAAAAAATAACTTCTGCCACCATCCAAAGCTTTTAAATATTCATCGAAAACAACAGATGAAAAAGCATCATTAACTGCAACTTTCTGATAGTGAAAATTCTCTATCAGTTCAACCAGCGACTTAGCAACTACTGATTGCTGCATATCAGGCTTCAGGTCATTTACTGATACCACAATATTTACACGTGGATCGGCCTGGCAGGATAAAGCTGCAATAATAAAAATGGCCAGACATATTCTCTTTAACATTTCTTTAACTGATTTTAACTTCATTTTAGATTAAATAGTAGCCAATTTGTTACCAAATTTCAAACATAAGCACGGCAAATATCAAATTGACATTCAACACATTTAACATGTTTGTGAAAATTTAAAATAACGAGCTCAATATATCGAAAAAACAAAATACAAGCGTAAATTTATGTAGGATATTTTAATTCGCTTTTCTTAACAAAGCGTCTTTCAATAAAGAAAATTTAGAAGAAGCAGAATGTGCAGCTATAAGATCACCCATTTAAATAGCTAAACTGCCAATTCGTTCTTTAATTCAATAAAATTTATAATTGTATTTATTAAAGATAATTGTTCTGCTTCCCTGATATCACGTAATGCCAAAAGATGATCTCTAATTGACATTTTTATAAGAGCAAGTATGATTAGAGAATTGAATATCCCTAATGGGTCGTTCATTTTTCTTGCACCTAAATTGGATTGAATATAAAATCATTTTATCTCTGAAAACCGTCTCTGCTGCTGATATATCAAAGCCAATTGATCTTAATATTTAATAGTCCTGGATTTGAGTTTAGTTCATAAAAAAAACAAAGTGGTAATTCAAAATTTTAATACTTTTAAACATGAATTTAGATCTGACAGGAAAAAGAGCTCTGGTATGCGGAAGTACACAGGGAATAGGAAAGGCCACAGCTATTGAACTCGCACTCTTAGGGGCAAGTGTTACTCTACTTGCACGAAACGAAGAAAAACTTCGGGTGGTTTTACAAGAACTTCCTTTAAAGAATGGTCAGTTGCATGATTTTCTAATCGCCGATTTTACAGATCCACTACTTCTTACAAGCATAATCGGCAATTATACTGCCAATAACGAGGTAGATATCCTGATCAATAATACTGGTGGACCAACAGGTGGCCAAGCTCTAGATGCTGGTACAGATGAATTTATCAATGCATTTAATATGCATCTGATTTGCAATCAGATTCTTGTTCAAGCAATCGTTCCCGGAATGAAGAAAAATCATTTTGGTAGGATCATTAACATCATATCTACCTCGGTAAAAACCCCATTAAAAGGTTTGGGAGTATCCAATACCATTCGGGGGGCAGTTGCAAGCTGGGCAAAAACCCTTGCATTAGAACTAGGCCCTTTTGGAATTACTGTTAACAATGTCTTACCAGGATTTACCATGACCGGCAGACTGGAATTTCTGATCAATTCAATCGCACAAAAAGAGGGTAAAAGTACGGATTCAGTAAAAGATGACATGATCAGTACCATTCCGGCAGGAAGAATTGCCGATGCAGCTGAGGTAGCCGCAGCCGTTGCTTTTCTTGCAAGCCCTGCTGCATCTTATATAAATGGCATCAATATACCTGTGGATGGCGGGAAAACGCCTTCATTATAGACCCTAATTCATTAGCCAATGAACATGCTCAACACCATTCAGTATAACCTATTGATTCCAATTTCAGTCTATTTTTCTTTAGCAGGGATATCGCCTTTAGAATTAAGCAGATTTTCAAAATATCAGAATAATGAAGCTGAAATAATTGCTGAAAATGCAAAACCAACATTAGTTTCAAACCAGTTCAAATTTACCGAAGGCCCGGCAGTTGATAAAAAAGGTAATGTATTTTTTACCGATCAGCCAAATGATAAAATATGGAAATATAGTACCGATAAAAAATTATCGGTATTCTTAGATAAAACTGGCCGATCGAACGGAATGTATTTCGACAAAAAGGGCAATTTGTTAACCGCGGCTGATGAAAAAAATGAGCTCTGGTCAATAAGTCCCGATAAAAAAATAACGGTTCTTTTAGATAATTATCAAGGAAAGCTATTTAATGGCCCAAATGACCTTTGGATCGACCCAAAAGGAGGTATCTATTTTACAGATCCTTATTATCAGCGCCCGTACTGGGAAAGAAAGAAATCTGAGTTAAACGGACAGTATGTTTATTATTTAGCGAAAGGAAAAACAGTGCCAGTCATTGTAGACAGTAATCTGGTAAAACCAAACGGAATTGTAGGTTCGGCAGATGGTAAAAACCTTTTTGTTGCAGATATAGGCGATAAAAAAACCTATAAATACGAGATCTCCAAAAATGGAGAGTTAATAAATAGAGCCTTATTTGTAGAAATGGGCTCTGATGGGATGACACTTGATCATAAAGGTAACTTATATCTTACCGGCCGTGGTGTGACTGTTTTTAATTCGATAGGTAAACAAATAGAACATATCGAAATTCCGGGTTGGACTGCCAATGTTTGTTTCAGCGGAAAAAAGAGAGATGTACTGTTCATCACATCCAACACAGCCGTGTACACCTTACAAATGATTGTAAAGGGTAATTGAGAAAGTTCAGCCATAAAAAAAGCCCTTTATAAAAAATAAAGGGCTTTTTTGATTTTTAAACCTTTTATCCGGCAGGTGATGCAACTACTTCACCTTTAATATAAATTACTTTAATCGGGGTTTTTGCATTTGACCTAATGGTTAAGCCCTTACTGAAAGGTGCAAGAGCAGCAGCATTGTAGGTAACTGTAATAGTTCCTGTTTGACCTTTTAAAATTGGTGTATTGGTGTATTTTGGAACGGTACAACCACAAACACTTTCTATATTAGTAATGATCAATGGTTCATTTCCGGTGTTTGTAAACTTAAACTCAACACTAACTGGTTTACCCTGTGGGATTTTTCCAAAATCATGAGTTTCTTTTTCAAACTTAAATTCAGCCTTTTCTTCAATTTTAAATGCTGTTACAGATGCGAATAAAAATACTACGCTACAAAGAATGATTAACTTTTTCATAATTATTTAATTGTTTTTTAATGTCAATAAAGCATGCATGAACATAAAATATTTTGTTTTACGAGCATTAGGCTCATGCAAGATTTCTAATAATTTAAATTTTTGTTTTACGCATTCCATTATCCAACAAGTATTGAAATCAGAATAAATGAAATTGCGCTTATCTAAAAGTAACAAAATTAATAATTTAGGTGGTTAGAATTAAAAATTTCTATAATTGTTATTCAAATGTTACCTATGAGATTGCTAAACCATACAGAATTTATCAAGCTCTGATGATACGATATCATTAAAATAAGAAGAAAAATCTTCGAAAATTTCTAAATGGCAAGACAAAACCTTACCCAGTATCTCTGAGTTAAAGGTTATTGATCATGCAGCTATTAAAATCTTCTTTCTGGTTTTTTATCTTCAGAAATCCGAACACCTATTTTTCGGCCGTACAATTCTGTTCCGTCAAGTGCTTCAATAGCTTGCTGTCCGGCAGCCTCATCATCCATTTCAACAAAACCAAAGCCCTTACTTCGGCCACTTTGTTTATCGACGATCAGCTTCACAGAAGTAAGTTCACCGTATTTTTCAAAAATTTCTCTTAATTCACCTTCATCTACTTTAAATGGAAGGCCTCCAACGAAAATATTCATATGTTTATTTATTGTTTAGTTTCACATTATTGATTTACCAAACCCTGGTAATATGGGTGTTTATCGATTCTCGTAATTTCAGGATCACCTATGGCCGTTAATACACGTCGGGCACCTACCAGTGTCCTAGATTGAAAATCATCATAATTCTTTGAGCCATTGATCATGCTATTGATCCTAACCAGTCCGGCAGCCTGAATAAAATCCCCATTACCAATATAAATCGCTGTATGGCTTACTCTCCTATTCCGTTTATCAGCTGCAAAAAACAAATGGTCGCCAGGTTTTAAATTCTTCAATGCCTTTGAGATGCTTAAGGTATCATTCTCAAGTATATCTACTTTATCGCCAACCAGAGCCTGTTGGGATGCATCTCTTGGAAGTACAATTCCATTGAGAAGATAACTAGTTTTGGTGAAACCACTGCAATCCATCCCCTTAATAGAAGTTCCTCCCCATAAATAAGGAATACCCAAAAAATTACGAGCAGTTTTTAATATCTGCTCGGCAGTAGGATCAGGACGATTTTTCCAGAGATCAAAAGATTGAGCCCTTTTTACAGAAATGTAGGCGATACGTTTATCGGGAAATTCAATTTTATAGAATCCGTTTGATTCCGATAAAACCTGTAAAATATTACCTGCAACAAGATCAGAAATGGTTAAGGATGATTCAGAAGCTTCAGAGTATGCAAACCCAAACAGGTCTGTATAAACTACCTTTTCTGCTGCTTGCCAGTTTTCATAATCTGTCTTATTCATTGGAGTAACTCCTTCGGTTTCAGTCCAGCTTAAATAATTATCGGGAGTACGAACAAAAAAATGACCTTTTTCCCTCTTTAAAATTTTAACCGGAGTTCCTAAAGTAGCCTGGGTAGCCATCTCTGCTGCATGATTTGGGGCATATCGGGTATTGATCACAGAAAGGTTGGCAATACCATAGATTTTTCCATCCAGACTTTTAGCAGGCAATACCTCATCATTTATGATTGCTGATATATTTTCGGATTTCAATAAGGCTCTTAATTCCTGAATTGCTTCAAACTTAGTTACCTGTAAATTGAATGTTAAAGGTTCAGTTGTTTCAAGTTTGAGCTGAAAAAATTCTATTCTCTTATCAGGTGCATATTTTTTTTGAATCTGAGCCGATAACTCATTCACACGCTTGATCAAGATAGAATCAGGCAGAGCCGCTTCTAAAGACAAACTGAATGATAAGGCCAGCGCAATTAAAAAAAATTTCTTCATATAAAAATAAGTCGAAAATCTTTGTAGTTATGTTATGACTACAAAGATTTCAATTATCATTTAATTCATAAATTTAAACAAAGAATATTAAAAAATTATTAAAAAAGCATCCTATTTGCCTTTTTGCACACCTAATTTAAGCCATTAATTTTAAATAGATGATGGGTTCAATTGTGAGAAACAATTGTCTTTAAGTATGAATTTGCTTTAGCCAATCCATCAGGGATGGATATTTATACGAAAAATTTAACTCGCTTTCCGTTCTTTCACTTGAAATGAGTTTCCACCTAAGTTTTTCGGAGATGAAAGTTGGTGGTTCAAGATGTTCAGCTCTTGAGGCCAGGGTATAAAACTCTTCTTTGCTAGGATGAGATGGAGAACACCCATTATACACCCCTTTTGCGGTTTCAGATTCTATCAAACAATTGATCAGGCTGATCACATCATCCTGATGGATCATGTTTACTGGTGCAAGTCCGTTTGGAACATTTGTTTTACCTGCAAAAAATCTACCTGGCATTCTCTTTGGTCCAATCAGGCCAGATAGCCTTAATAAAATCACCTTCATATCCAGGCCTGATAATAAGTCCTCCGTTTCTTTGATAACCATCCCTGACTCTGTTTGCGGATCTACTGCTGAAAATTCAGTCAGGGTAGCATTAGAATCAGGATAAACAGAAGTGGAACTTATAAAAATCAGTTTAGAAACCTTACTTATTCTTAGTTGATCTATAATGGTTTTAGCCATTTTGCGGTAATTGGCAATACCATCAATACTTCTTCGTCCCGGCGGTACAGAAATAATAAGAATATCTGCGTCAAGAAAGTCATGCAGATCCGGATCATTGCTAGATGTATTAAATTGTATTAAAAATGGGTCAATTCCTGCTTCTCTAAAAATGGCTAGTTTATCTTGGCTTGTTGTACTTCCTTTTACTTGAAATCCCTTTGAAATAAGGTTGATAGCAAGCGGAAAACCTAGCCATCCGCAACCTAATAAACTTATTTTTACTTTATTTTCCATTTATTGATATTTCAAAGGTACATTGATTAATCCTTAATTCTGTTTTGCATCCGGTTTGAAAAAATCCTGTTTGAATAAATAAATCAGCATGAAAAGAACAAAATTAAGAATAGCAAATTAGGATTAGCTATAGATAAATTAATCATCGGCTCAAAGGATCTTTTTGAACCATTTTAACAAACCACCCTTGTTCCCATAAGGAGGATAGGCTAATTTACTGAAATCGAGATTTGACTGAAACATGATCCCACGTTCATGAGAAAAAGCCTTAAATCCGTAAAAGCCATGGCAGCTACCATTGCCACTATTGCCAATGCCGCCAAATGGAAGATTAGGATTAGAAATATGCAGAACCACATCATTTACACAAGTCCCTCCTGAGGAGGTTTGCCTGATTGTATCCTGAACTAGTGAATCAGATCCAGAAAAAATATATAAGGCCAATGGTTTTGCCCTTTGATTAACCAAATCGATTGCTTCTTGAATAGAAGAATAGGTAATTACGGGCAAAAGGGGGCCGAATATTTCTTCCTGCATGATTGTAGACGAAAGTGATACCTTATTTAAGATAGTAGGTTCAAGCGTATGATCTTGATCGCTGTCTGCACCACCTTTCACGATGCAAGCACCATCCTCAACGGCCTTATTTCTCAAATCCTTTAAGCGATTATAGTGCCCTGAACTAATGATTTTTCCATAACTTTTGCGATCAAGGATATCGTTTGTACGATATAATTGATCGATTTTTTTTGATGCAAGTCTAATAAAATCTTGCTCCTGCTCAGCTTTAACTAAAACATAATCAGGGGCAATACAGGTTTGACCGGAATTCATAAACTTTCCCCAGACAATTTTTTCTGCTGCTTTCTCCAGATTAGCATCATCGGCAATAATTACAGGAGATTTACCACCCAATTCAAGTGTTACCGAGCTTAGGTGCTTAGCAGCAGCTTCCATAATCACCTTCCCAATTTTTGGACTTCCGGTAAAAAAGATATGGTCGAAGGGTAATTTTAGTAAAGATTCAGATACACTGGCATCGCCTTCAAAACAAGCAACTTCCTTGCTTTCAAAATGATCATTGATCAATTTTGTGACCAGAGCGGCGGTCGCACTACTTAATTCTGAGGGTTTAAGCATGGCTGAATTACCAGCAGCAATGGCTGAGACCAGCGGGGCCATGAGCAGCTGAAATGGATAATTCCATGGTGAAATGATCAGAGAAACACCTTTAGGCTCGTAGTGTATTCGGTTCTTCGTGAATAAACTGCTCATGCTTGCCGAAACCCTTTTTGGCTTCATCCAGGAGGAAAGGTTTTTTATGGCAAAATCTATTTCAGCATAAACAAAATAAACCTCTGTTAAAGCGGCTTCAAATTCACACTTACGCAAGTCTTTTTCAAGTGCATCAAAGATCAGAATTTCATTATCCTGAATCAGAATTTTTAGCTTTTTGAGCTTTTCCTTCCGCTCATGCGCTTTGGTATTTCTTAAGGTTAGGCTATGAGCCCTTTGCTGCTCAAATAAATGGTTTAGGTTTTCCTGCATAGAGAATAATTACGGATTACAAGCAGACGAATTTGATATTTAAAAATTCATAACCGGATGTTTTTTATCAAAATCTGTTGCTTTTTGATAGGCCTGAGCAATTTTCAATAATTTTCCTTCGCCAAATAACTGTCCAGTAAAGGTAATGCTTGCCGGCAAACCATTTCTGAAACCATTGGGCAAAACTACGCAGGGGTGCCCGCTTAAATTCGTGGCCAGTAAATTTTGTCCGAATGCAGGTGCTATAAAAACATCAATACCCTTCATTGTTTTATTGAGCTGCTCAATAAGTATAGTTCTTGCTCTGTTAGCCTGAATATAATCTATAGCTGGGATAAAATGAGCTGACCTGAAACCACTTGGCCAAGCATTTTTATCCTGCTTCACCATCAGATCGTCACGATTCGACAAAGAAAGCTCCTGAAAAGCAGCGCCTGATTCAGCAGCAAGAACAATAATCAAATCTCTATAAGGCAATATCGGGAGTTCAATTGGAACCATCTCAGCTCCCATTTCCTTTAATTTTTTAAAACTCAGACTGTCATTTGCTGAATTAGCATATTTCTTATTGAATTCTGATGGAATATAGCCGATTCTAAATCCCTTTAAGCTAGATCCAATAGGCGAGCTATAGTTGAAAGCTGCTGAAATCAGGCTCAGGTCTTTATCATCTGTACCCTGAATAGCGTTGAATACGATGGCACAATCTTCTACACTTCTGGTTATTGGACCAAGCTTATCCATACTCCAGCTTAGAGCCATTGCACCATATTTACTTATTCTGCCAAAGCTGGGGCGGAGTCCGGTTGTGCCACATTCTGATGAAGGAGATACAATAGATCCAAGAGTTTCAGAACCAATCGCAAAGGGCATACATCCTGCCGCTACTGCTGATGCAGATCCAGCTGAAGAACCACTAGACCCACGGTTCAGATCCCAAGGATTTTTAGTTTTTCCACCAAACCAAACATCACCCATTGCTAACTCTCCCAAGGTCATTTTTGCGATCAGTATAGCTCCAGCACTCTCCAATTTAGTGATGACGGTTGCATCCACATCAATATTCTGATCTTTATAAGGAACTGCCCCCCAGGTTGTTTTGTATTCCTTTACTGCCAGCAGATCTTTTGCACCAAAAGGAATTCCATGTAATAATCCCTTGTACTTACCTGCGGCGATCTCGGCATCCGCCTTTTTAGCATTCCTCAAAGCACGCTCCTCCGTTATTGTGATGGCAAATTGTAATCTTGAATCATATTTTTTGATCCTCTCAATAAAAAAGCGGGTCAATTCAACAGATGATATTTGTTTGGTACGTATCAGCTCAGCTAATTGTCTGACCGTAAAAAAAGCCAGATCATCTTTCGATTTAGGTAGTTTCAAATTCGCTTCATTGGATGCCTTAAAATAGTTTACTTTGTCTGGAAATTGATAAGCTACCGGAAGAGGATTAAAATTTAAAGCAGGTGATACCGAATTAGGGATATTTAATTTGCGTATGGCTAGCATACTCTTTCGCTGCCCTTCTAGGTCGGTGAGCATAGAATCAGCTTCTATATCAGTAAAATCTAGCCCCATAATTTTTTGGGCTTGTTTAACCAATAGAATAGTGATTTTTTCTTCTTCTGCCTTTTGGGTGATAAAACCACCAAAAGAAAAACTAATCAAACATAACAAGGCAATTATACTATTTCGGCGAGTAATGAGTTTCATAAAAGGTTATTTATAGTTGATCGTAAAAATAAT
This sequence comes from Pedobacter schmidteae, assembly GCA_945901155.1. Taxonomy (GTDB): domain Bacteria; phylum Bacteroidota; class Bacteroidia; order Sphingobacteriales; family Sphingobacteriaceae; genus Daejeonella; species Daejeonella schmidteae_B. The sequence goes on along the minus strand of CAMDKO010000020.1, from coordinate 16,414 downwards.
GAAAGAAACAGTAAATTAAGCCCTCAGATTATATAAAATATGATAAGTCGAATTTCCAGCTTTTTTATTCTGCTGATTACATGTATTACTTTACAGGCACAAACCATAAAAACCGGTGTTTTGGTGATTGGTAATACACCCGCAGCTGTAGCAGCATCTATACAATCTGCACGTTCAGGGGCAAAGACTATGTACCTGACGCAATCCTTATCAGTTAGTGCAATATTTTCTACAGAAGATCTGTCTTTTATAAAAAGTATAAAAAATCATTATTCTCTGAAAGAAAGAAAGAGATCAAAGACCAAAGACTCCATCATTGCCATACCTGTAATGCTTAATCAAGCCTCAAATCTAATTAAGGGAATTAGTGATACCGTTAATAATTTGACCATTAATAATAATAATGTGGTTAATGAGATTAAAAAAGATGGCAAAAGCTGGGAAATCAGATTAAAAGGTGGACAAAAGATTAAAGCAGATGTTGTAGTGGATGCAAGCGACAACCTTTCCATTGCGACTATGCTCGGAATAGATGCTAAAAAAACCATGGTCATCACTGGTAATACTATTAATCCATTTGAAAATAAGCTTTACAGAAGTTCAGTTGCACTTGGTTATCAGGAAACCGGATCGGTTTTTACTATCCCGCTGGGAGCATTGATTCCTCAGGCTGTAGAGAATTTAATTATTATTCCTAAACAAAGCGGTAAAATAAGAGTGTCAAAAATGTCGGCTGGACAAGCAGGAGGTACTATATCAGCCTATTGTGCCTTCTTTAAAACAAGTACCAAGACCATTAATGTGCGTGTAGTTCAGGGCGAATTACTCGCATTTGATGCATTGCTGATGCCATTTGCAGACATTGAATTGAAAGATCCTAATTTTCTTGCTTTTCAACGACTAGGCCTTAGCGGACTTTTAAAATCTAGTTTTTCAAACGGAAAGATACAATTCGACACAGCCGGACTTGTAAGAGCAGAAGATCTAAGAGGCTCCATGAAAGAGTTTTACACAAGAAGTCAGCTTTGGTTTGCCGACAATAAAAAAGATACCTTAACTATTAATGATGCCATCAGCCTGTTTAAATATATTGCTAATAGAGGAAATGAGCTGGAAAAAGAGATTGAAGAAGGATGGAAGGTAAGCTTTAAACTGAACAATATATTTGATCCCAAAAGAAATATCAACAGAAAAGAATTTGGCATCCTGGCCGATAAATATCTTCAACCCTATAATATACGAGTAGACCTATCCGGTAATTTAATGAGATAACCTACTGAAATTCATAGCAAACATGATTGTTGATTGGGAAAGAGCTAAAACCTACACTAAAGAATATATTGATGCTATGCCGGAGTAGGTGATGGTGAAGATAAAAAAGACTGGGATGAGAAAACTAAAAAACTAATTTTAATATTATGAAAAAACTATTACTCTTCTTTATGATTGTTGGATATCTGTCTGTAAATGCACAGGATCTGGGTACCCTAAGTGTAGAAAAGATTATGCGAGATCCTAAATGGATGGGAGTATCTCCAACAAATATTCAATGGGATAACAATAGTCGTACAGTTTACTTTAACTGGAATCCCGAAAGAGTAAAAGAAGAGCCTCTTTACCAGATCGCTATAGATAACCGGAAACCTCAACAAACATCGGATGACTTAAGGAAATCATTAAACAAAGGATCTATAAGCTATTCGAAAGACAGATCAAAAATTCTTTTTGAACGAAACGGAGATATTTTTATCCGTAATATAATCACTGGACAAGAAAGCACACTGACAAGCACATTAGACCGGGAAAATAATCCTGTTTTTAATTTGGATGAAAGTAAAGTATTATTTCAACGCGGCGACAACCTATTCAGTATGGCATTAAATGGCGGAACGCTTATTCAGCTAAGTAACTTTACCCGTACAAGGAAACGTCCGGAAGCTCCATTGAACAAACAGGATCAGTGGCTGAGACAAGACCAAGTCAATGAATTTGAGATCATAAAAAAGAGAGAGGAAGACCGTAAGAGCAGGGAAGAAAAAAACAAAGCCGATGCAGTAAAGGGTCCAAAAGAATTCTATTTGGATGAGCGTAGTTTTTTAATGAGTGTTCGTCTGAGTCCGGATGAAAAATACATTTCCTTTCGTTTAATGAAACGCCCTGAAGGAAACAAAAACACAATAGTCCCAAATTATGTCACCGAAAGTGGTTATACCGAAGATATCAACGGGCGCACCAAGGTTGGCAATGCATTGGCTGTTAATGAAAGTTATGTTTACGACATAAAAAGAGATACTATCTATCCGATCATTACTAAAGATATTCCGGGAATTAAAGACCTTCCTGACTATGTAAAAGACTATCCCAAACAACTCGCAGAGCGCACAAAAAAGAATGAAGACCGTAAAGTTTCGATCAATGGTCCATTTTGGAATGCAGAAGGATCGCATGCAGTGGTTGTAGTTTCTTCTTTAGACAATAAGGATCGATGGATCATGAAACTGGATCAGACCAGCGGAATGCTATCTCTGTTAGATCGTCAGCGTGATGAAGCATGGATTGGCGGACCAGGCATAGGAGGGTTTTTTGGCGGTGCCAATATTGGATGGCTAGATAGTAATACCATATATTTTCAGAGTGAGGCAACTGGTTATTCACATGTTTATACATTAAATGTGAGTTCGGGAGTTAAAAAACAGATCACATCCGGAAAATATGAAGTGCAGAGTCTGCAGCTATCAAATGATAAGAAGAGCTTTTACTTAAGTGCAAACATGGAGCACCCAGGTATCACCCATTTTTACAGAATCCCGGTACAAGGCGGAGCATCTGTAAAACTAACTTCGATGAAGGGTGGAAATGAGGTTAGCCTTTCGCCCGATGAAAAATGGCTGGCCATCAGGTATTCTTCTTCTAATAAGCCATGGGAGCTATTTATCCAGGAAAACAAAGCAGGAGCGAAAGTTGAGCAGATCACTAATTCTTCAACAGAAGAGTTTAAATCTTATGCATGGAGAGAGCCTGAAATGGTAAAATTTACCAACCGTTATGGATCAGATGTGTATGCACGTGTTTACAAACCTGAAAAACCAGCTCCATCTAAACCAGCAGTGGTATTTGTTCATGGTGCTGGATACCTTCAAAATGTTCATTATTGGTGGAGCCAGTATTTTAGAGAGTATATGTTCAATAATTTATTAGCTGATAACGGTTATACCGTGATTGATATTGACTACACAGCCAGTTCAGGCTATGGTCGTGATCATCGTACCGGCATCTATCGTCATATGGGTGGAAAAGACCTGACAGATCATGTTGATGGAGTAAAAATGTTAGTTGAAAAATATGGGGTTAATCCGGAGAATGTTGGAATTTATGGAGGATCATACGGTGGTTTTATGACCCTGATGGGATTGTTTACTACGCCCGAAGTGTTTAAATCTGGTGGTGCTTTGCGTTCTGTTACTGACTGGGCTCATTACAACCACGGTTATACGGCAAATATCCTTAACGAACCAGCAAACGATGAAATAGCATACAAAAAAAGCTCACCAATCTATTTCGCCGAAGGATTGAAAGGAAACCTGCTGATGGCCCATGGAATGGTCGATGTAAATGTTCACTTTCAGGATATTGTGAGGTTATCTCAGCGTTTGATTGAGTTAAAAAAGGATAACTGGGAACTTGCGGTTTATCCGGTTGAAGATCACGGCTTTATTGAGCCTTCGAGCTGGACAGATGAGTATAAACGGATCTTTAAGTTATTTGAGAATACCTTGAAAAAATAAGTAAAATTAATTAAAAGGATATTTTAAATGTGTAGAGCTTCGAAGAATAGAAATAAAATGTTGAAAACTTATTTGAGAACAATTGTGAAAATTCGTAAATTTATAAAATAAAGGTTAATCAAACTTAAGGCATTTGTTCAACGAATAGTGAAACGCCTTTCAACCATGCAGAGATTGCACGCTGAGAGTCGGATAAAAGCTTTAAGCTATACAAGTTTTTAATTGTAATTTTGAGAAAGCGGTTAGATAGTCAATATCTAACCGCTTTTTTCATTAAAATCTATCGGTTAATCCTTGACGGCAAAACCTTCTTGCAGGTAAATTTTTTGTGTCATCCTGATTAAACATTCTTTTTTGGTTATTTTCGAAATTCATACCTCATAAATTATGAATTCACGCAAATTAGGATTTAGTATTTTAATGTTTATACCCTTATTTGTTGCCGGGCAAACATCAGTGCAGTATAACTCTGCAGAGATCAAACTTGGACTCAAAAAATTGAATGTACTGGGTTCTGCATTATATATTGCAGCACATCCAGATGATGAAAATACCAGACTCCTTGCATTTCTGGCCAAAGAAAAAAAATATAGAACCGGATATCTATCCCTTACCAGAGGTGATGGCGGCCAAAACCTAATTGGAAACGAACAGTCAGAATTACTGGGGCTAATACGTACCCAGGAATTACTTGCTGCAAGAAGAACCGATGGTGCTGAACAGTTTTTTTCTAGGGCAATTGATTTTGGATTCTCCAAACATGCTGAAGAAACCTTTCGTATTTGGGATAAGGAACAAATTCTGGCTGACGCTGTTTGGGTAATTCGCAAGTTCAAACCTGATGTAATTATCACACGCTTTCCAGAAGACTCGCGTGCCGGTCATGGACAGCATGCCGCATCGGCTATCATAGCCCATGAGGCATTTATTGCAGCAGCAGATCCAAAACGTTTTCCTGAACAATTAAAATATGTAGAAGCATGGCAAGCCAGACGAATAGTTTGGAATACATACAATTTCGGCTCAATGAATACCACTGCCGAAGATCAATTAAAACTGGAGGTTGGTGCCTTTAACCCTTTACTGGGGAAAGGCTACGGTGAAATTGCCGCCGAGAGCCGCACAAATCATAAAAGTCAGGGCTTTGGAAGTGCCCGGCAGCGCGGACAAGCAGTAGAATATTTTATTCATACAGCAGGAATTTTATCAAAGAACGACCTATTTGAAGGAATAAATTCTCAATGGAGCCGTATCCAGGGAGGTGAAGAAATCGGGAAAATGATTCATGCCGCGGATCAGAATTTTAACTCTGATAAACCGTCAGCTTCTGTGCCTGCCTTGGTCAAGATCCTAAAGGTTATTGAGAGTTTACCCGAAGGTTATTGGAAAGAACAAAAATCTAAAGAATTAAAAGATCTGATTGCAGCCGCATCCGGACTATGGTTTGAGTCGTATACTTTGCAGGCCGTGCAGGCATTGGGAGACAGTATAAAAATACGTTCTGATATTGTTCTTCAATCCAAATTCCCCATTAAATTGCTAAGTGTAAACACACAAAAACAGGATTTTGATTTGAAGGAAGGAGTAACAAAAAGTATTCAAAGCAGTGTATTAGCAAAAGAGATCACAGAACCTTACTGGCTGTTCGAAGATCATCCCATGGGCATGTTCAAAATCGATGATCAGCTGTTAATTGGCCATCCTGAGAAGCCCGTTTCAGCAATAATTAGCTTCAGTTTCAGAATTGAAGATCATGAAATTTCATATCAGCGCCCCGCAGTTTATAAATATACTGATCAGGTTCGGGGTGAGGTATATCAGCCTTTGATCATTGCTCCGCCAGTAACCTCCAGTATTGCAGAGAAGGCTTATGTTTTTGTGGGGAACACCAGCAAAAGTATCACAGTTGTTCTTAAAAGCTTTCGGAATATAAGTCAAGGAACTATAAGTCCGCAGGTACCACCGGGATGGAAAATTGAACCGCAACAAATAGTGTTTAATCTTCCAAAAAAGGGAGACGAAAAAACTGTTCAGTTTACAATCAGCCCTAGCGATCAGGCTGAATCCGGAAAATTTTCATTACAAGTTCAATCAGCGGGACAGACTTATAATCGGGCTCACCGGATTATTAATTATGATCATATTCCAATTCAAAATCTTTTTCCGCTCGCCGAGGCAAAAATAGAACGGGTTGAACTTAAAACCGGGGGTAAAAAGATCGGATATATTGCAGGTGCGGGTGATCTAATCCCTGAGTCATTACAACAAATTGGTTATCAGGTTAGTACTCTGTCCGAAACCGAGATAATGACTGCCGATCTCTCAAATTACGATGCAATCATCACTGGGGTGAGGGCTTATAATGTTAATGAAAGATTAACTCTCATGCAGCCAAAACTTATGGACTATGTGAACAGGGGTGGCACATTCCTGGTACAGTATAATGTAAATAATCCTGTTTTGGTACAGAATATAGGACCCTATCCGTTCAAAATATCACGCGACCGAGTAACAGATGAAAATGCAGTGGTAAAATTCCTCGACAAAGACCATCCAATATTAAACTACCCCAATAAGATCACTCAAAAAGATTTTAATGGCTGGATTCAGGAAAGAGGTTTATATTTCACAACTGATGCTGATCCAAAATATAATCGTATTTTAAGTATGAATGACTCTGGAGAGTCTGCAAAAGATGGATCATTACTGGTTGCAGAATATGGCAAGGGAAGATTTGTTTATACATCACTCGTATTTTTCAGAGAATTACCAGCAGGAATACCCGGTGCATATAGATTATTTGTAAATTTGATCACTAATAAAAAATAAATGAAAACCGAAAAAAGTAAAACAAGCAATAGTATTTATTATATTATTCCAGCTGTATTATGTGGCGTATTTACAGCATGCGTAGTGTCTGGAACCGTATTCCATATGGTATTGGGTGGAGTATTTGGACTTCTTTCAGCAGGATTCTGGAGCAATGTTGTTCAGAAGAATGAAGAAGCCTAATCAGGAACATATTCCTTTCTTTAAAACCTGGAATCAGTTTTATTATCTTTTGATCATATGGCTGGCCATTCTGATCGTATCCTGTTATCTATTCACTAAAACTTTTGAATGAGCGGGATAGATTGGATAGTATTAGTTGCAACCCTATTTATAATTGTAGCTTATGGCATTTATAAAAGCCGGGGAACAAATAATATCGATGGTTTCTTACTTGGGAATAAATCATTTCCCTGGTATAGTGTAACGCTTTCGGTGATGGCCACTCAGGCTAGTGCCATTACTTTTCTTTCTGCTCCGGGATTGGCATTTTCATCCGGGATGTCATTTGTGCAATTCTATTTTGGATTGCCTTTGGCAATGATCGTGATTTGTATTACGTTCGTTCCCATTTTCCAGAAACTAAAAGTTTATACCGCCTACGAATTTCTGGAGAAACGTTTTGACTTAAAAACAAGAGCACTGACGGCATTTTTGTTTCTTGTACAGCGCGGGCTTTCAACCGGAATTACCATTTATGCTCCATCCATCATTCTGTCAACGATCCTGGATATTGATACTACCTACACCACGCTATTTATTGGTGGGCTTGTGGTTACTTATACCGTTTATGGTGGGACAAAGGCGGTATCTTATACTCAAATGCTCCAAATGACGGTCATATTCTCGGGCTTGCTGGTTGCTGGAATATTAGTCGTTCAACTGCTTCCTGAAAGTGTCGGATTTGGGAAAGCCCTTCAAATAGCCGGTAAAATGGGGCGTACCAATGCCATTGATTTTTCATTCGACTGGAATAATCAATACACGGTTTGGAGTGGTCTGATCGGAGGCTTCTTCCTGCAATTATCTTATTTCGGAACCGACCAGAGTCAGGTAGGGCGTTATCTCACAGGCTCATCAGTAGCACAGAGTCGCTTGGGTTTATTGATGAATGGCCTGGTGAAGATCCCCATGCAATTCCTAATCCTGCTCATTGGAGTACTTGTTTTTACATTTTATCAATACACTCAACCTCCGATTTTCTTTAACAGTTATGAATTAGGAAAATTAGAGAAAAGTGCATACAGTAAGGATCTTGAAAAAATCAAAGCAGACTATTCAGATGCATTTATTAAAAAACAGGCAGAGATACACCAGCTAGAAATAGCCCTTGATGCTAAAGATGAAAAGGCCATAAATGCCCATAGGATTATTCTTGAAGCGGCCGACACAAAAACAAAAGCAATCAGGCAGCAAGCGGTTGACCTGATGAAAAAGAATGATCCTGAAGCAGAAACAAATGATAATAATTACGTATTTCTAAGCTTTGTAACTCGCTATCTACCTCAGGGTTTGATTGGACTACTGATCGCAATCATCTTTTTGGCATCGATGGGTTCAACAGCCAGTGCTTTAAATTCACTGACCTCAACCACCGTAGTGGATATCTACAAACGCCTGATCAATCAAAATGCTTCGGATGAAAAATATCTTTCGGTATCTCGATGGATTACCATCATGTGGGGACTATTAAGCCTTTTTATGGCACTTTTTGCAAGTAAAATGGGTAATCTGCTGGAAGCGGTTAATATTTTAGGGTCACTGTTCTATGGCACGATACTCGGTATTTTTATTGTTGGATTCTACTTGAAAAGGATTGGTGGATCCGCAACATTTATTGCAGCTATCCTTACAGAAATCATCATCTTTACCTGCTGGATAATGGATGCTATGGCTTTCTTATGGCTGAATGTAGTGGGTTGTTTGCTGGTGATGTTGATTGCAGTGATACTGCAAAAGTTTCAGAAAAATGTAGACCAAGCTCCTGAGATATAGAATAAATCTATTGTAATATCACTCATCAATTGAAGTAGAAAGTCTCAATCATAACAGGTATACCGCTATTTTATTTAAGCCTCCCAGGTTTTCAGATGTGTTCGACAAAAGTATTTATGAGATGACAACTGTACGGTTGTTCAACAGGCTCCAGCTTTAGCTGGAGTTAATGAGTTTATTCATTTCGGGCCATTATATAGGTGGGCTTCAGCCCAATGTTCTGCAACATGTGAGTACAATTACATTGTGCTTTAGCTCAATAGATAGACCATTAGCCTCCTCTGATTTGATTAAAGCCCAGTTTTTCAATAAAAGCCTTATATTCTTCTTCAAATGATTTTTTCTGATGATGAATTTCCTGCTTTTTAATGTATTCTCTTACCATAGCTAAATTGGATTCAGAAACAGAAATTGCCAGGTATTCATCCTGCCATTCAAATTTTGATGCAAACGAATTGGTAAATCCACCTCTCAGGTTTATCCATCTAGAAGATTCTCCTTTGATTAATTGAAGAACATCCTTAAGACATTGATCGCTATTTAAGGAAATGAGACAGTGGCAATGTTCATAATACCCGTTTATTGTGTCTATATGTATATTTTTCTTTTTCGAATTTTGACGAATGTGATCCCAAAGTTCATTCCGGAATTCGGATGATTTTAGGAATGGAATTCGATTTTTTGTGCTCCATACACAATGGATAATTATTTTTATAAATGACATTTCAGGTATTTAGAAAACAATATTCGAAAGTTTTGGAATAATAAAAATTCGGATTAGGGAATGGTAGATGTGGGTTATTTATCGGTATATTGGCGCTGAAGCACCAGTATTTGCTCCGTACTGATCGTTTATGTTTTGGGCTGAAGCCCTTAAGATAACCGGATTTTCACCCGGAGCTAAAGCACCGGGCTATTCAGTGTAAAGGCTAAACCAAAGCTTCAGCACAATATTTAGCGAGAGGTTAGGAAAATTACATTCGGCTTTAGCACAATCCGAAATATGAATTTTCACTTAGGTAAGAGAATATGTAAAATCACCTATCCGCCTAGCGTAAGAATGGAAACTTAGCCACTTCATAGCTCTTGGTAACTTTAATAGACATGAAGCATTACTTCAATTTATTTGGGGCTACAGAAATGTATTCTATAAAGTCCAATAAAAGTCAAAAATGTAGTTAGCTGTTTATACGTTGAGCACAGGTTAATTAATCTGTTTTAACAAAAATTCCTCTAATTCAACCGGTGATATATTTTTCCTTATTATGATGCCTTGCTTAAGAAACAGAAAATGGAGGCTTTAAAGCGGCCTCCATTTTTTATGTTTTAGGTATTATCGCCACTGTCAGCCTGCTCACACAATTCATTTTTCCCCTGTCGTCATACAGCCTGATATCCCAGACATGGGTTTTACCTCCAATATGAATCGGCTTACAAATTCCGGTTACGAAGCCTGATTTAACCGGCCTCAAATGATTGGCATTAACTTCCAGTCCCACGCCGATATACTTATTCGAATCAATGATCATGTTTGAAGCCACGCTTCCCAGCGACTCGGCCAAAACCACAGAAGCTCCACCGTGGAGAATTCCATAAGGCTGATGCGTTTTTTCATTGACGGGCATCCGAGCAGAGATAGAATCGTTTGTAATTTCAGTAAATTCAATTCCAATCAGATCTCCAATATGACCTTTAGGTCTGCCATTAAGCTCTTCTACAGTATAATCCCTTGACCAGATCATAAATATCTTTCTTTGAGAATCCTGATGTGATGGTTTACATGCCCGGCCATAATAAAAATCAGGGCTCTCACACTGATGGGCTTTTCATTTGAAATTCCGGATCGATCAATCTCAATCGCATTCAGGGATCTGATTAGATACATATTAGCCTTCCGTAAAGCTGCAAACTCATCTACTAGGCTTTCCAAACTCCTGTCTGCAAAATGGGCATTGGCTACATAGTCATTTTCATCAAAACCTGGTAGCGGGGTTGCATCATTTCGAGCAATTCGCAAAGCACGATACGCCATGATCCTCTCGGTATCAATCACATGCCCAGCTAGCTCTTTTATTGTCCATTTTCCTTCGGCATAGGCAAATGACGCCTTTTCTGCGGGGATGCTCCTTAACAAAGCGGAAAATGATTCCATCTGCTGTTCCAGTTCTGTCAACACATTTTCACTAACCGTATCAACATATCCTTTATAAAAAAGAGGAAATTCTTCAGCTTGTGGTCGCTTCATAGGTCATATTACTTTTTAAAACTATCCGGAAGGTTGTACCCTTTCCTAATTCAGAATCTTTGACAAAAACACTTCCCTGATGGTAATTTTCAACAATTCGTTTGGTGAGCGAAAGGCCAAGTCCCCATCCTCGTTTTCTGGTCGTATATCCAGGTTGAAAAACCGCATCAAATTTTAATCTGGGAATACCTGCACCCGTATCTGTGATATCAATGAAAACCTGTTCTTTCACCAGATTCTCTTTGATCTCAATTTTAATGCTGCCCTGTCCCTCAATGGCATTAACAGCATTTTTAAGTATATTTTCGATAACCCAGTCAAACAAAGGCACGTTAACCAATGCCTCAACCTGCTTATCTCCAGATAAGATGAATTCGATCTTATCACTCACCCTGACCTTGAAATAATTGACAAATTCTGCAACCACCTGATATACCACGTGATTATGCAGAATGGGCTTGGAACCGATCTTGGAAAATCGATCAGCAACCGTTTCAAGTCGCTTGACATCATTCTCCATTTCAATAATCAGGGGATCATCTGGAGCATTAAACTTAGATTTAAGAAGCTCTACCCAGGCCATTAATGAAGAAATTGGTGTACCTAACTGATGGGCCGTTTCTTTAGCTAGTCCTACCCATACCTGGTCCTGCTCCGACTTTCTGGAAGAATTGAAAACCCCATAAGCAATCAGCAAAAAGATTGCAATCACCGACAATTGTACGTAAGGGAAAGCCCTCAATTGAGTTAACAAGGTAGAGTCTTTATAATAGACATACCATTTCTCGTTATTCCGATTGTTTAATTCAAGAACTATTGGCTGCGGGTGCTGAGATTTCATCTCTTTCAACTGAGATTTAAAATATTTAGGATCGTGCTTTTTCTTAGCATCAGCTTCTAGTTCAAAATTTGTTTTTGTACTGTCGAGCCCACGCCAGGTGATGATATTTTCAGCAGAATCAACTACAATTGCCGGAACTGCCAAACTATCCCGCATGTTGTAGATAAAGGTTATATATTCATCATTCACATCGGGCATCGCGATTATATTACGGGTACTTCTTGCCCATAATTCAGCTCTGGTTCGCTCTGCAGTAGATATATTCCTTACCAGATAGTCGGTATACCATACCGATGCACCCACAATTATCAGTGCAAATGCGAATAAAATAAACTTCCAGAGGCGTTTCCTATCGTATGGATTCATATATTTTAGCAAATTACAAAAGGAAATTGAAAGGTAGTAGGATTTTCAATATAAAACGGGCAGGTGTTGTCTGATTCGTAATTGTCAATTCGTAATTCGTAATTGTCAATTCTCAATTGTCAACTGTCAACTAATCTTTATCTTTACCGCATGCCTGATATCACTAAAAAAGTAAGAGTACGTTTTGCCCCAAGCCCTACTGGTGGTTTACACCTAGGAGGAGTTAGAACTGTTTTGTTTAATTATTTGTTTGCCCGTAAACATGGTGGCGACTTTATCCTGAGAATTGAAGATACCGACCAAAACCGTTATGTAGAAGGTGCAGAACGCTATATTTTAGATTGTCTTGCATGGTGTGGATTAAATCCGGATGAAGGCCCAAAAAACGGTGGTCCATTTGCCCCTTATCGTCAGAGCGAGCGTAAGGCAAATTACAGGATCTATGCAGAACAACTGGTTAGAGATGGGTATGCCTATTATGCATTTGATACTCCTGAAGAACTGGATGAACAACGACAAATAACTCCAAACTTTCGTTACGGACATGAAAACCGCAATTTTCTGCGGAATTCATTAAAACTAAGCGAAGCTGAAACAAAAGCATTGCTTGATCAAGGGGTTCCGTATGTGATTCGTATCAAGGTTCCTGCAGATGAAACCCTGCATTTTTTTGATATGATTCGTGGCGATGTCAGTTTTGATACCAATCTGGTTGATGATAAAGTATTATTAAAAGCCGATGGTATGCCAACCTACCATCTGGCAGTAGTTGTTGACGATTATTTAATGAAAATCAGTCATGCATTCAGAGGTGAAGAATGGCTTCCATCAGCACCGGTTCATATCCTTCTGTGGGAATACCTTGGATGGAAAGCAGATATGCCGGAATGGGTGCATCTGCCGCTGATTCTTAAACCCGATGGAAATGGGAAACTGAGTAAACGTGATGGTGACAGGCTTGGATTCCCGGTTTATGCAATGAACTGGACAGATCCAAAAACTGGAGAAACAACACGTGGTTTTCGTGAGATGGGCTATCTTCCTGAAGCATTCGTAAATATGCTGGCACTTTTGGGATGGAACGACGGAACGGAGCAGGAGATCTTCAGTATGAATGAACTGATTGAAAAGTTCAGCATTGAAAGGGTTAGTAAGGCAGGTGCAAAATTTGATTTTGAAAAAGCAAAATGGTTTAACCATGAATACATCAAGAAGTCTGAAGTCGCAGCTATTAAAGATCAGGTGTTTACTATTCTTAAAGAAAAAGGTGTTCGAATATCGAATGATGAATACTTTATAAAAGTTTTATCGGCAGTAAAAGAGCGCATGATCTTTCTGCAGGATTTCTGGGAGCAGGCATCATTCTTCTTTGAACAACCTGTTGATTATGACTTGAATACAGTGAAACCAAAATGGGCAGATGCCAAGACCGAATTCTTTCTTGAACTCATCAAAACTTATGAGGTAATATCAGGATCTGAATACTGGGAAGCTCTGAATTTGGAGAAGCTTTTTAAAACCTTAGCCGAAGAAAAAGATATCAAACCTGGCGAATTGATGCTTCCATTCAGGGTCATGTTGGTTGGCGGAAAATTCGGTCCAGGCGTATTTGATATTGCTTTGCTCATTGGAAAACAGGAAACGATCAGCAGGATTCAGAAAGCCTTGATCGCTTTTACTGAAGACTAAAAAATGTAAAGTAGATTTTATGGCGCGCGTATGTGGCGTTTGAAATTTCTCAATTGCTGGCGCGCGTATGTCGCTTGCGCCTCTTCCTAACCTATATTATTCCACTCTGATTTGTCTTTTCAATGATCAGCTTTGTGCTTATTTTCACGAAGGTCCCTCACCTGCTGAAGGGCAGGTTTCGGGATGACATTGGATTTTTGATTGAAATTTATATTTTTAAATCGCTATGCACGGTGTCATAGCTACCTACCAGCAGGCAGGCAATGCCGCGCAAGACGGTTAATACAATTTTTATTCTCCTCCACGCTTGCTCCAAAGGAGTCCTACGGACACAGACCTTTAATAACCGTTGTTCCGCATTGTCCCGATAGCTATCGGGAGGTATCAGCAGCAGTGTTACAAATAGAAGGTATTTAAATCTAGGCACAGGAAGATTTATATCAAAGTTAAACAAATCGTCCATTCACTGAACCTCCGTTCACCTCTCCTCCGCCTTGTCCCGATAGCTATCGGGAGTGTGTGGCAATTACCGTCCTAGCCCTCGCAGAACCTTTCATAGCAGCAGGCGCAGCGGTGGGATTATTCGGTGTAGTTTATTGTTTTTTAAAGGCACTCATGGTCTCGTCGTACCGCCTCGGCATGGTTCTTTTTTGCCCGTCCGAACGGATTCATCCGGGCGGGCTACAGAAAAAGGTAAGGCCCGCGCGGCTATGAGCGGAAGGAAATTATCCTTTGCTTGGTGGGTACCACCAAGCAAAGGGAAAATGGCATTGTGTGAATGGAACAAGCATTGCCTGCCTGCGTTAATCAGTCATAACATCCAATTTAGATTGATTTCAGTCTTTTAAATTCCAATTATCAATACAAAGACCTATATTGTTTGTTGAGAACCTAATTGAAGCTTCCTATTTCTTAAATTAAATACAGGAAAAAGAGAATACTTCAAATTTGACGATTGTCAATTAAAAAATAAAATAAAAACAAGCTCATGAAAAACCTATCAAAGTTTACCATCGTTAGCCTACTCCTATTATTATTTTTGGCACCACTTGCTCAGGCATCTAAACCTCTAAGAATCGCAACGATCGGGGCTTCCCCTTCCATCAATAAAAATCAGTCGCCAGAGGCCTTAGTCGAACAGATGATTAGCTTTTGGCAGGGCCAGCTCAATCAGGTTCTTAGTTCTAAACTGGATTTGATTGTATTACCCGAAATTTGTGATGTGCCGGTCGGCATGAGTACTTCAGAGCAAAAAATTTATGTCGAAGCAAAGAAAAACAAGCTTTCAGACTTTTTTGCCAAAATAGCCCGGGAAAATAATTGCTATATCGCCTTTGGATCATTACATAATACTGATAAGGGTCTTCGCAATTCCCTGATTTTACTGGACAGGGCCGGAAAAATTGCAGGGACCTATCATAAGAACTTTCCAACTATTCCTGAAATGGAACAAGGTGTTATCCCCGGTGATCAAAGCCCGATTTTTCAATGTGATTTCGGTACGGTTGGAATGGCTATTTGTTTTGATTTGAATTATGATGAATTGCGTGCAAAATATGCACAACAACAACCAGATATTATCCTGTTTTCCTCAGTTTACCATGGCGGATTGATGCAAAGCACATGGGCTTATTCCTGCCGTTCTTATTTTGTAAGTGCCATAGGAGTTGTACAATTGCCTTCTGAAGTTCTAAATCCGCTTGGAGAGATTGTAGCAAGCAGTACCAATTATTTCAATTATACCCTTGCCACCATTAACTTAGATTATGAATTAGCCCATCTGGATTATAACTGGGATAAACTTAAGAAGCTAAAGGCGAAATATGGAGATGCAGTTAGTATTCATGATCCCGGAAAAGTGGGCTCAATAATGATTACAAGCGAAGATAAAGCCATTAGTGCCCTGCAGATGGCAAAGGAATTCGATATTGAACTTCTGGATACTTACTTTGACCGTTCTAGAATGTTTAGAAAAAAACAATTGGGGAAAGCCTTATAATTTTACTGCCAACTATGAGGTGGATTAGGGAGTCTTAATGGCTTGGCCAAAATAAAAAAACACACAAGATGTCATTGGTTCCATTTTTAATTATTAGGTTGGTGCGGGTGCCCGCACTTAATGAGTAGGATGTGGAATTCAACCTACACCAAATAGACATAAAAGACTTGCTAAAACATGCAGGTATTTAAAAAGGAAAATCTTTAGTATTTAACCTAAAAGGAAAGACCCGGATTACTCCGGGCCTTCAACCAATTAACCATAATTTAATGCCCCCGTTCAAACTCCTCATGAATGTAGAGGGCATCAACACATTTAAACCAATTCTATAATAAGACGTCATAATTTGGAAATGGTTACACTTATTGGTAAAAAAATAATTTGGCATATTCAACATGCATGTTTACGTTCTATTGTCTTTGCGAGAAGGCACAACGAAGCAATCTCCTAATTTAAATACATTGGTTAATTGAGATTGCCGCGCTGCGCTCGCAATGACAGAGTGAAATGCTCGCAATGACAGAGTGAAATGCTTGCAATGACAAGCATAAAATGACGTGTAGAAATATAAAAACCCTAGATAATCCAACCGAATTGGAATTTGATTAGGTCCTTATAATACCTGCAGGAAAAGAAATGGTAAAGGTTGTACCCTTAGCAATTTC
>CAMDKO010000019.1 GCA_945901155.1 Pedobacter schmidteae | reverse complement strand
TATTTATGCTGGCCAAATCCCTGAGTTATTATTCCTGATGCCGGCTTTTGTAAACGGCCCCTGCTTCCCATGAATGAAGAAGAAAGTTTTGCATCTGCCGGACTGGATGCTAATATTGAAGAACCTTTAGCTTCAATAATGGTTTTCTTTTCATTGCTAGATGATTCTGAAACTTTTTCTTTTGTAAGTTTTGCTTTTGCTACGACTGCCAGCCTTTCACGTTCAGCAGCTTTTCGCTGTTCTGCTAGAATTTCTTTGCGTATAGCTGCCTGAATAGCATTATTTAAGTCGGAAGCCTCCTTTTGTTTTTTAGTCAACTGCTTTTGAAGATCTTTTTGTTGTTTGGTTAATGTTGTCAATATTTTGGATTGTTGAATCTTATCTTTTCCTAATGTTTTTTTCTCAGTTATCTGATCTAACAATAAGCTACTTTTTTCTTTTTTATTATGATCTAGAACAGAAATTTCTTTCTTCAATATGACTTGAGTGCTCTGAATATTGCTGGCCTGTCTTTTTCTGAATTGTCCTGCCTGCTGAATGTATTTTAACCTCATATAGGCCTGATTAAAATCATTAGCAGCAAATAGGAACATTAATTTATTGTAAGCCCCCTGATTTTTGAATGCAAATTGGATCATTTTTGCATATTCAGCCTTCAGCTTGTCTAAATTTGATTGTAAACTCTTTACCTCGGTTGTATTGCTGATAATTTTACTATCGAGCATTCTGATCTCCGAATTTATAGTGTTGATCTTTTCTTCCCTTAACCTGATCTGTGTATTTAATAAATTGATTTGATTCAGTGATAGTTTTTTGCTTTTATCAATTTTATTTCTGCTTTTCTTTAGCTGTTCAATTTCTTTATTGATCACATCTTTGCGCTTTTTAAGAGCGGAGCTACTTTGTGAAAAAGTAGAAGTAACAGTAATCATTAAAGCTAAAAAGATGGTGAATTTAAGCAGACGCATAGATGGTTAATTTGCGTGGCAAAACTATTAACAATAGATGAAATACTGCCATTATTTCTGATAATAATATTTCAGTTATTAACCGTCTTTATTTCAATAATTTGGTTGAAATTCTTATTACTTTTGCTAGGCACACGCAATTTATGCCTTCTCTAAAGCACCCCATCTATACCATCCAATTTGCTCTTCTCTGTTTGAGTTCATTCTTATTTTCAGCGAGCTTCAATATGCTGGTTCCAGAATTGCCTGCATATCTTAGTAGTATGGGCGGTGCAGAATATAAAGGCTATATCATAGGCCTTTTTACTATCACAGCCGGAATTGCCAGACCCTTTAGCGGGAAGCTTACCGATAAGATTGGTCGTGTTCCAGTAATGGCCATAGGTTCATTGGTTTGTGTTGTCTGCGGGCTATTGTATCCGCTTTTGACTACTGTTGCAGGGTTTTTATGGCTTAGGTTGTTTCATGGCTTTTCAACAGGATTTAAGCCTACGGCAACAGCTGCTTATGTTGCAGATATAGTTCCTGCAAACAGATGGGGCGAGGCAATGGGAATTCATGGACTTTGTTTTAGTACCGGTTTAGCAATCGGTCCAGCTATTGGTAGCGAATTAACAGAAAGAATCTCAATTAATGCACTATTTTATTGTTCTTCTTTTATTGCGTTATTATCGATCATCATCCTGATGAATATGAAGGAGACTATTAAAAAGAAAGAAAGTTTTAACTTTTCAATGCTCAAGATGCATCGCAAAGAATTGATTGAATTAAGGGTATTGCCTGGTGCTTTTGTCACTTTTCTTTCCTACCTAAGTTATGGAGCAATTCTTACCGTAATTTCTGACTGGGGAACTCATCTGGGAGTGGTAAATAAAGGCCTCTTTTTTATGGTCTTTACCATTTCATCTTTGTTGATTCGATTTTTGTCTGGTAAAATGTCAGACCGTATTGGGAGGGTCAGCATCATCAAATTATCTTTATTCCTGTTGGTAATTGCGATGATTATGATTGCAAGATCAGATTCAGCATTATTTCTGATGTTTTCTTCAGCAGTTTATGGAGTCGCAACCGGAATGTTATCTCCTGCAATAACTGCCTGGATAGTTGACTTAAGTCATCCTGATTATAGAGGGAAGGCTATTGCTACTATGTACATAGCTTTAGAGGCTGGAATTGGATTGGGTGCTTTTGTTGCAGGGTCGCTCTTCATTTCAGATGTAAGAATGATACCCCTAACTTTTTATGTGATTGGTGCATTGACCTTGCTGGCCTTAATTTATCTTCAATTCATATACAAACCTGCAAAGGTTATAGATCATGCAAATGAATCCTGAGATCCTGAACGAATTGGTCAGTATGAGAATGCCTTTTGGTAAATACAAAGGCAAATTAATATGTGATCTTCCAGAATTTTATCTTGTTTGGTATGAATCTAATGGGTTTCCACAAGGCAAGATTGGGATATTACTTGCAACAATGTATGAAATTAAGCTCAATGGATTAGAATACCTTTTAAAACCATTAAGAAAATAAAATGTTCTGAAAGGCCAATTAATCAATTCACATTAATTATTGCTAAAAATATTAGTATATTCTATTTATATTTGGTTCATAATTTTAAACGATGTACGCGATAGTCGATATTGAAACAACAGGTGGCCATGCTAGTGCAAATGGTATCACTGAAATCGCAATCTTAATTCATAACGGTAAAGAAGTCACTGAACAGTTTCGCACGCTTGTTAACCCCGGAATTCCAATACCTATTTATATCCAGTCACTTACTGGTATTAATGATGATATGGTTAGATCTGCACCCAGGTTTAATGAGGTTGCCCAGCAGATTTATGCGCTATTGCATGATAAGATCTTTGTAGCCCATAATGTTAATTTTGATTTTTCATTTCTTCATTATCATCTTGCCGCAGCAGGTCTTCACTTACAATCTCGGAAACTTTGCACAGTTCGGTTGAGTCGTAAGATCATTCCCGGACTTGCTTCATATAGCCTTGGACGCCTTTGTAAAGAAGTGGGAATAGAGGTCGTAGAAAGGCACAGGGCTATGGGCGATGCGGAAGCTACCTCAAAGCTTTTTTCAATGCTACTTGAAAAGGATCATGAAGGTCATATCAATAAAACATTAAACCCAAGGTCAAAAGAGCAGTCCCTGCCACCTCATTTGCCTAAAGAGGATATGGATAAACTCCCCACAGTTTCAGGAATTTATTATTTCCACAATAGTAAATCGAAGGTGATCTATGTTGGAAAGGCCAAAAACATTAAAAAAAGAGTGACCAGTCATTTTTCTAATAATAAACCAGGCAAGCAAAAACAAGAATTTTTAAGGGATATACACCATATCAGTTTCCAGGAATGTGGTACTGAATTAATGGCTTTTATTCTAGAAGCGATTGAGATTAAGCGATTATGGCCTGCTTATAACCGTTCGCTGAAAAGATTTGAACATGCCTATGGTTTATATTCGTTTGATGATCAAAATGGATATTTACGCCTAGCTTTAGACAAAAAGAATAAATATTCAAAACCATTTTACACCTTTAACAAAATTCTGGATGGCCAGGCTCTGCTAAAAAATCTGATCGCTGAATTTAATCTTTGTCCTAAACTTTGTTTCGTTCAGCGAAATAATGAGCCCTGTATATCAATCAATGAACAAATTTGCACAAAAGCATGTGAACAAATGGAGATCCCTGCTAGTTATAATGAACGTGTAATCAATGCTCTTTCTAAATTAAAATCTGCTTTGCCCAGTTTTATAGTTATTGATGAGGGTAGAAACCTAACTGAAAAAAGTTGTATTTTAATGGAAGAGGGCCAGTTTTATGGTATGGGATATGTTTCGACAGATCTCAAAGATGAAGATATAGCAGATATTAAAAAACATCTGACACCTTATGCCTCCAATGATTATATACGGAATATGGTATTTAATTATTCAATTCGATATCCTCTCAAGATCAGGTCAAATAGTACCTTAATAGCTGAAGATACTCCTAATTAGCACTATTTGTATTTACATAAATAAGAAGTTTGCATTCTTGATCGCACGGTAAACGATTGGTTTGCGGAAACTTCAAACCTCTGACCATTAGTGAATGTTTTCCATATGGCCGATTTCGGTAGAAGTACCTCTAGCTCTCCCTCCAGAATAATAATCGTTTCATGCATAGAAGTGCCAAATTTATATTCACCTTCCTCAATAATGCCAATGCTTGATTTTCCATCTTTTGATTCATACCCAAGAGATTTTACAGCTCCTTCAAAATATTCATTTATTACTATCATGTTAAACTGATTATTCCTTTTAATATTTTTATAATTCAAATTTATTTTTGTTAAAAATACGAAAATTGATTAATGGTAAATATTTAATCATTATAGTGGTTTTGGATTGATCAATCCAATTAGAATAATGGATATTTTTAATTTAATGAATATTTTTCACATTGGCCTAAGATTTGCCTTAGCCAATATGATTATTTAATTTATCCATTTTGCAATCTTGTTTCATAGATTTTTAGCAATTTAGCATCATCGTAATTATTTTTAATGAAGATACTTTATGCCATTCAAGGCACCGGAAATGGGCATTTAAGCCGTGCTATGGATATTATTCCATGCCTTCAGCAGCATGGAAAGGTCGATATTCTGGTGAGTGGTACACAAGGAGACCTTAGCATTCCATTTCAAATAAAATACAAATTCAGAGGTCTAAGTTTTATTTTTGGTAAATCGGGGGGTGTTGACCTTTGGAAAACCTGTATAAAATCAAATATTCATAAGCTTGTAAATGAGATTAAATCATTGCCGGTTGAAAATTACGATCTGGTAATAAATGATTTTGAGCCAGTTTCAGCCTGGGCATGCTATATGAAAAACATTCCCTGCATTGGTCTTAGCCATCAGGCTACCGTATTGGCTGAAGGCGCACCAAAGACTGAGCATCATGATATGATTGGAAAGCTCATTCTGAATAATTATGCACCTAATACCTCTCATTATGGGTTTCATTTCCAATCTTATGAACATAATATCTTTACTCCGGTAATAAGAAAGCAGGTCAGAGATCAGCTTATTGAAAACAAAGGACACTACACTGTTTATCTTCCCTCATACGATGATAAGAGGTTAATTGCTAAGCTTAGCCAGTTTAAAAATATTTCATGGGACGTGTTTTCAAAACATAACAGGAAACAATTCAGGAGTATGAATGTTTCTGTACAGCCTATTCACAATGAAAAATTTATCAAGAGTATGGCTCAGGCTGAAGGTGTCTTGTGTGGCGCTGGTTTTGAAACACCTGCTGAAGCCTTATTTATGAAAAAGAAGCTATTGGTTATTCCTATGAAAAATCAATATGAGCAGCAATTAAATGCAGCAGCTTTAAAGCAGATGGGAGTGCCTGTCATTAAAAATTTAAATGACAAATTTGATATGGTCATTCGAACCTGGATTAACTCAACAAGAATAGTGGAAGTAAATTATCCCGATATGACCAGCACAATTATTGACCAGATTATTCAAAAGCATGGTTCATCATCCCCAAGAATTGAAAACATAAAATTTGGAATTATACATTCTTAATTCAGTTCTTAAAATTTAAATTATTCAGGAAGAAAAAATCAAAATTTTTAGGAGGTTATCCAAATAGATTACTGCTTAAGTACCTATCGCCACGGTCGCATGCAATAAAAACGATGACACCTTTATCTAGTTCAGAAGCAAGCCTGAAAGCTGCAGATGCCCCACCTCCGCTACTCATTCCTGCAAAAATTCCTTCTGTTTTGGCAAGTTTACGACTCATTGCTGTAGCTTCTGCTTCAGATATATCCATTATTCGGTCTACACGGTTTGGCTCAAATATTTTGGGCAAGTACGCTTCAGGCCATCTGCGAATTCCGGGGATAGATGAATCTTCAGTTGGCTGACAACCAATGATCTGAATATTGGGATTTTTTTCTTTTAAAAATCGGGAGCATCCCATTATCGTTCCGGTTGTACCCATAGAACTTACAAAATGGGTTATTTTTTGTTCGGTATCTCTCCACATTTCTGGGCCGGTAGTTTTATAATGTGCCCAAAAATTATCAGGGTTGGCAAATTGATTGAGTTGAAAACTTGTGCCATTGGCTGCTTTTTCTTCAGCATAGTCGCGGCAAAGCTCAATTCCATCCAATAAAGTGACCTTTGCACCAAAGGCTTGCATGGTAAGTGTTCGTTCTCTTGTAGAATTTGAAGGCATAACAAGTTCAATTTCAATGCCGTACACACTCGCTATCATTGCTAAAGCTATGCCGGTATTTCCACTTGTTGCTTCTATTAGTTTGGTATTTTTATTAATTTCTCCACGTTCAAGAGCACTTCTAATCATGTTTAATGCCGCTCTGTCTTTTACACTACCACCTGGATTATTTCCTTCTAGCTTTGCATAGATCTTTACTTTTGGATTAGGATTTAATCTTGTTATCTCTACCAGAGGTGTATTTCCTACTAGATCAATGATGCCTGCCATTATTGTTTATTTATTTCATTATCATTTGATATTTTCACTTCAGCTGTATTATAAACAAAAGAACCTGCAGGGATACTTTTTGTAATCCACACATTTCCTCCAATTGTGCAGTCATTTCCAATGAAGGTTTCTCCGCCAAGGATTGTAGCGCCAGAATAAACAACTACACGATCGCCAATGGTTGGATGTCTTTTAGTGTCAGCCATGCTCTTATGAACGCTTAAAGCACCCAATGTAACTCCCTGATACATCTTTACATGTTTCCCTATCTTGCAGGTTTCACCTATAACAATGCCTGTGCCATGATCTATGTGAAAGAACTCATCGATTTCTGCTGCAGGATGGATATCGATTCCAGTCTTTGAATGAGCATACTCTGTAAAAATCCTCGGTAATAGTGGTACACCCAATAGGTATAATGAATGAGCTAGCCTGTAAAACGAGATTGCATAGAACCCTGGATATGCCCTAATAACCTCAAATTCGGTTTTTGCTGCAGGATCACCATCAAAAATTGCTTTTATGTCGGTATTTAAAAGTCGATATATTTCAGGTACTTGTTTAAAAAAATCTTGTGCTAATTTGGCATTATCACAGTTAATGCAAGCTTTGGTGGCTTCCAATATCTTACACAGTTCGATTTCAAGTTTATTGAATTCATTTTTTAGCTCCTCTAAATTACTTAAGGTGCGTTTGGATTGTTCAGGAAAAAGTAATCTTATCAGATCTAGTGCCCATCTCGATATTTCCTTGTTTGATGGTACTGCATCAGCGTCTTGCTGCTTCTTTAAAATTTGCCTGAAAAATTCTTCGTTCATCTTAATGTATACCAAAAACTTTATAAATAGTTAACTATGCAAGTTTAACGAAAAGAATGTTTTTACTAGGTAAAAACATCTGGATAAATTTTTTAATTGTAGCTCAGATGTGTTGATAGAAAAAGCTCACCTAAAATAATAATCTAGCTTTCTATGTCAATATGGTATTTGTTTAATAGTCCCGGAATGCCCTGGATTGAAAATTTGGCCATCTTAATACGGTTGAGTTCCGGATCAATAGAATAGTTGAAAGCGGTACGAAAATCTACCTTTTCTATGGTCGTATTATTAAATACAGCATTGTTCAAATCGCAATTTTCAAAGATGGAACCTGTAAGCTCGCATTCGGTAAAATCAACTTCTATTAACTGGCAATTATTGAAAGTAGTTTTTTTGATTATTGTTTTGTAAAATGATGAGTGATTCAGCTGGCAATTTTCAAATGTAAATGCAAGGCCAAATTCATTACAATTTTCAAAATGAAGCCCTAGCATTTTACATTCATTGAATTTTATGTCTCTAAATGCAGTTTTTGTTAAAACAGCAAGACTTAGATTAGAGCCAATAAATTCGGAATCAATAAATTTTATCTCAGATAGATTTGTATTTGAAAAATCGCATTGTCTGAATACGCAATTTTCATATTCTCCTATTTCCAGAGCCTCCTCCTGAAATTTTATTTTATCAAATAGTTTATCTACAGTATAATTCATCCCCAATTCATTTGGTCATTTTAAACAGCGATTATCGTGTCAATTGATGTAAGCTAAATACTTCAGAAGGGCTATTGATACCTTCAGTCTTTAAAACATCTAGGATTTTTTTAAAGGTTTCCGAATTACCTGCAATATTTGAGAAATACACAATAGAAGTTTTTTGTCCTGGAATATTAACCGAATAAGTACTGAAGCCACAGGTACTTCCTGAATGGAATAATGCTAGGTTGCCTTTATCGAAATAGAACCATCCAGGACCATAAAAGCTGCCGGTAACTTCTTTTATTGAAAAATTCAGTCGTTTAAATGCCGATGGTAAATCTAATAAAGTTCCCTTCCATAGAGCATGAGTCCATTTTTTATAATCATCCAACGAAGTGTAAACTCCACCATCGCCTTTAATTGCACTTGTTGAACTTTGATCATTTGCATAAAGTTTCAAGTTCTTATCTCTTGCAAATCCAAAGGAGCGATTAGGAATAGAAGTTGCAGCTTCATAAACCAGCGATTTCTTCATTTTTAGCGGATTGAATATCCTTTCCTTCATGAATTCGGGAAAGGTTTGTCCTGAAACACGTTCAACGATCAATGCCAGAAGGGCATAAGCAGAATTACTATACCTGAACTCAGTGCCCGGATTTGAATATGTTTTATTCTGGGTTCTTAAAATATTCAAGACATCAAGATCTAGCAATGGAGTGGTAATGGTATGATCCATTACTTCCTCATAATCAATTATTCCTGATGTATGGGTAATTAAATGACGTACCAACACGTTATTAGCAATACTTGGGGGTAATTCTGGTAAAAAACGCGAAATAGGGTCATCAAATGAAATCTTCTGTTCTAATTCAAGCAGCAGGATACACATAGCTGTAAACTGTTTTGAAACAGAAGCAAGTCTAAAATTTGTGTTTGGTTTAATTTTATTTAAACTTCCAAAATCGGCTATTCCAAAGCCTTTATTGTACAGGGTCTCTCCATTTGTTTCAACATAAAGTGCAAGTCCAGGTTCGCCTTTCAAAATACTATTATGGATAACTGAATCAAGCCGTTTTTCTAGCTGCGCACTGGCAGTATGTGAATTTATTAAACTTAAAATGATGAGAATATATTTCATGCTAAATTTAAAATGATAAGTCGTATAGTTAAAATAGTGGGTCTGTTGTTCCTATTTATGCATTTGAAAGCAGCATAAAATTAATTTTTGAGGAGTTTTAATACCTTAATCAAGTCATCTGGTGTGTCAATAGCTTGACTTTCTTTAGTTGTAATTGCAGCCTGAATAGGGTATCCATTCTCAATCCAACGCAGCTGTTCCAGCCCTTCTGCTATTTCTAGATTCGATACGGGTAGTTTGATAATTTCTGAAAGTATTTGCCTTTTGAAGGCATAAATGCCTATATGTTTATAAAAAGCATGTTCACTCAGCCAATTGTCTATTTTTTTACCTCTTAGGTATGGAATTGTGGCGCGGCTGAAAAAGACTGCCTGATGGTTTTTATTAAGTATTACCTTGGGTGTATTTTCGTTAACTAGTTCCTCGTTTGTATGAATTAGTTTAACCAGAGTTGCAATTTGGGTATTGAGATCATCATAGCAGGAACAGAGCAGGTCGATTTGGTGTGGATCGATCATTGGTTCATCGCCCTGTATATTAACTAGGATATCAAATTCAGGAAAGTGTTCGGCAACTTCTCCGCAGCGATCAGTGCCACTGGCATGTATTGATGAAGTCATTATCCCTTGGCCTCCAAAAGTTTTTAAATGATCCAAAATACGTTGATCATCCGTTGCCACAATTAACTTGTCAAGTCGAGAAGACTTTTGGCATTGCTCATATACCCTTTGAATCATGCTTTTTCCGGCAATATCTATGAGGGGTTTACCTGGAAACCGACTGGATTCAAAACGGGCTGGGATAATTCCGAGAATTTTCATCGGCTTTTGAAATTATCGGTATTGACTAAAACAAACCATGGATCTCGCGTTCAATACTATTGATCACAAATCCAAGGTCTTCAGGTTTGTTTGCAAAGTCAAGTTTATCTTTATCAAGTACCAATAGCTTACCTTTTGAGTAAGTGTCGATCCATTTTTTATATTTATCATTTAGTTTAGAAAGGTAGTCTAGACGAATTCCTGCCTCATATTCTCTTCCACGTCTCTGTATATTGTTAACCAAAGTAGGAACTGATGCTTTCAGATAAATTAACAGATCTGGTGGCTTAATAAAAGATGTAATATTTTCGAAAATTGAACGATAGTTTTCGTAATCTCTGCTGGTCATTAAGCCCATATCATGTAGGTTTTCAGCAAAAATATAGGCATCTTCATAAATAGTTCTATCCTGGATGATATTCCGTTCGGCGTTCTGTAATTCAAGAATTTGCTGAAAACGACTGTTCAGGAAATAGATCTGTAAATTAAAGCTCCATCTTTTCATATCGCTATAAAAATCTTCCAGATATGGGTTATTGTCAACAGCTTCAAACTGAGCTTCATAATTCAGATGCTTTGCAAGCAACTCTGTTAGGGTAGTTTTACCAGCCCCGATATTTCCAACTATAGCAATATGCATGATGTTTCCGGTAAGTGTTTAGCGGCGGCCGCTAATTGTGTTTGAAAATACAAATAGTTTTTTAATGAAGGGAATTTAAAAAGTTTTAAAGCCAATTATTTCCCTTACTTCTCTAATTGTTGTTGATGCGCTTTCTCTAGCTTTAATAGCGCCAAAACGGGCAACCTCTCGTAAATAAGTTTCATCTTTTGCTATCTCATTTATTCGTTCACGAATTGGAGCTGTAGCAATGATCATGTCTTCAGCTAGTTGCTTTTTAAAGTCACCATATCTAATTCCGCAATTAGTGTAAAGCTGTTCAAAATGATCGTATGTACTTTTTGATGAAACAATTTTCATGAGGTCAAATAGATTTTGAATGGATTCAGCTTTTGGCTGATTTTCTTCTGTAGGTCCACTGTCACTTACAGCTCTCATTACCTTTTTTCGGATTACTTCAGGTTCATCTGCCAGATAAATAGCATTGCCTTCACCTTCCGACTTACCCATTTTACCCTTGCCGTCAAGCCCGGGAACTTTTACCAAGTTCTCGGTAAAATTAAAGGCAAATGGTTCCGGGAAGTAGTCTTTATTATAAAGCCTGTTGAATCTATTACCAAAGGTTCTTGACATTTCCAGATGTTGCTCCTGATCTTTTCCTACGGGTACTTTTGTAGCTTTATGAATCAGAATATCAGCAGCCATTAAAACAGGGTAGGTCAATAATCCTGCATTTACATTGTCGGGATGAGCACGAACTTTATCCTTGAATGAAGTACTTCTTTCAAGTTCACCAAGGTAGGCATTCATGTTTAGATATAAGTATAATTCTGCTATTTCAGGAACATCTGATTGCACATAAATTGTTGCTTTTTCAGGGTCAATCCCTGCAGCCAGATACTCGATTAATACTTGCCTTACATTGCCATGAAGATCCTCTGGAGTAGGGTGTGTGGTTAAAGAATGATAGTCTGCAATAAAAAAATAGCAGTTGAATTCATTCTGCATCTGTACAAAGTTTTTTACAGCACCATAAAAATTTCCTAAATGCAGTTTACCGGTACTGCGGATACCACTAACAACAGTTTCCATAGGTCGCAAAAATAAGAATTTTTTCTGTAACTGATGCTGAAAGGGTTTGAAATGCCTCCCAATTATTATAAAGCTCCATAGATTTTTGTATTTTTGAATGAATGAAAAGACTTTTTAAAAGCGTACATCTTTACTATTTTCAGATTTGGCTCGCTCTAGTATTTACGTGTCTTTATCCAATTATTTTTTATTTCTCCCGCAGCCCTGTTAAGTTTCATGGGATGAACCGAATGCGATGGATATTTAGTTATTTAAGTTCGGTTCTATCAGGTTTTTTATTTCGCTTCAGCTATGAGGAAAAAATCGATTGGTCGAATAGATATATTATATGTGCAAATCATACCTCAAACCTCGATATAACAGCTATTATATTATTGGCAAAACGGAATTATGTATTTATTGGCAAGGAGGAACTTCTTGATAATTTTATTACCGGCATTTACTTTCGGACTATTGATATTCCATTAAACAGAGAAAGTAAAATGTCGGCTTTCAGAGCTTTTAAAAAAGCCGAAGAAAGTTTAAAAGATGGTAAAAATGTCGTAATCTTTCCAGAAGGAATGATCAGTGAAAATTACCCTCCGGTTTTACAGCCATTTAAAAATGGACCTTTTAAACTTGCCATCGAGCAGGGAGTACATATTTTACCTGTAACTATTTGTAATAACTGGAATTTAATGTGGGATGATGGAAAGCGATATGGAACTAGTCCGGGAATTTGCGATATTTGGGTTCACGCTCCTATTGATACATCATGTTTAATTTTAACCGATGCTGAAGATTTGAAAGCTAAAGTTTATGGAGTTATATCTTATCAGCTTAATGCCCAGCAAAATAAATAGCAATTTTAATTTCAGAGCAGTTAATGCCTATTTAAATTAAATTATTAATGAAATTAAGTCCAGAAACGATTTATAAAATTGCCCATTTGGCTAGGCTAGAGGTGCATGAAGATGAAAAACAAGGCCTTTTAGATGACATGAGTAAAATTCTTACTTTCATGGATAAACTAAATGAGGTGGATACTAGTGGAGTTGAACCCTTGATCTACATGAATGATGAGATCAATGTTTTGCGTGAAGATGTAATAAATCAGGAGATTAGCAGAGCTATGGCTTTAAAAAATGCGCCTAAGCAAGATGGAAAGTTCTTTAGGGTTGCCAAAGTAATTAATAAGCCCTAATTTATCAGATACTGTAACAATGAACCTATTCCGATAGTCTAAAAACAAAAACATGGCTCAAGATCCTCTTATCACTTTAACAGACATCGGTAGGAAATATGTAATTGGGGCTGAAACTATTCATGCCTTAAAATCTGTTTCATTAACCATAAATAAGGGTGAATTCGTAGCCCTTATGGGTCCGTCGGGCTCAGGTAAATCAACTCTAATGAATATTCTTGGTTGTTTGGATACGCCAACGAAAGGAATTTATATTTTAAATGGAAACCAGGTTAGTGAAATGACCGATAGTGAACTTGCTGAAATTAGAAATAAGGAAATTGGTTTTGTGTTTCAGACATTTAATTTATTACCTCGCTCATCATCACTTGAAAATGTAGCACTTCCATTGGTTTACGCTGGAATTGGAAGAAGAGAACGAGATGATAGGGCTCAAAAAACTCTTGAAAGTGTCGGTCTTGGAAACAGAGTTCACCACAAGCCGAATGAATTATCGGGAGGGCAGCGTCAGCGTGTTGCAGTAGCAAGAGCACTGGTCAATAATCCTTCTATCATTCTTGCGGATGAACCTACTGGAAATCTTGATACAAAGACTTCTGTTGAGATTATGGGATTACTAGAAGAGATCCATTCTAAAGGCAATACTATTATTCTGGTAACGCATGAAGAAGATATTGCTCAGCATGCGCACAGGATTGTTAGAATGCGTGACGGGCTAATTGAAAATGATTATTTGAATAAAAATGTGAAGACTGTTTCTCCCAGACTTGCCGATATGAAATCTAAGGAATCAGACTTCGAGAAAATTCAATAAGTAAAAATCTGGCTATTTTCTATCAATTGGTTTGAATTAAACCAATAGCACAATTTTATGCTAAGCTCTGATTGCAATTATGTTTTATGAATGTCAAAATAATGGGTTTAACCTATTTAAATTCATTACATTCTGCTGAATAATTCTTAATATCGCCCAAAATTAAATCAGGTCTTGTTGAAAACCTGAAATACATGAATAGAAAGAAATGAAAATTTATACCAAAACCGGAGATGAGGGGCTAACCTCTCTAATAGGTGGAACACGGGTGCCAAAATATGATTTACGGATTGAAAGTTATGGTACAGTTGATGAGCTGAATTCCTATATCGGTATGATTCGTGATCACGATATTCATACAGATCAAAAGGACACGTTGAAGGAAATACAGGACAGATTGTTTACTATTGGTGCAGCCTTAGCTTCAGACCCTGAGAAATCTAAAATGAAAATTCCGGATCTTCACCTTTCGGATATAACCTTTCTAGAAAATCAGATCGATGAGATGAATGTAGTGCTACCTGAGCTAAAACATTTTATTTTGCCAGGTGGAAGTCCGGTGGTTTCATTTTGCCATGTTTCCAGATGTGTTTGCAGAAGGGCAGAGCGAATCATCGTTCACCTGAAGGAGGAAAGTTTTGTGGATGAAAAGGTAATTGTTTACCTGAACAGGCTTAGCGATTATCTTTTTGTGCTAGCGAGAAAATTGTGCCACGATAGTAATATACCTGAAAATCAGTGGTTTCCGCGAGTTTAAGTTTTTTAATAAAAATAATTAATATTGTTATTTAAATTATTATATTTTTGCAAAAAATAGTATAAACCAAATTCTAAGAAATATGTATTGGACATTAGAATTAGCGTCACACCTAGAAGACGCTCCATGGCCGGCAACAAAAGATGAACTAATTGATTATGCAATTCGTTCAGGTGCACCAGTGGAAGTTATAGAAAACCTGCAAGCATTGGAAGATGATGGCGAGCCTTATGAAAATATAGAAGAGATTTGGCCGGATTATCCCACCAAAGACGATTTCTTTTTTAACGAAGACGAATATTAAAAAAAAACAGACCCTGCTTATGCAGGGTTTTTTTATGCTTTGTTTTTTGTTTGACTCAGATAGAATTCAGCAAGACTTAGGTCTTCAGGAAAAGTGATTTTGAGATTTTTACTTTCGCCTTCTATCAAATTTAAAGTAATGCCTGTGCGTTCTACAACTGATGCATCATCCGTAAATTCATTGCTGTATTCCTGCTTATAGGCTGTATTAAGAAGCTCGAATTGAAAAGTTTGAGGAGTTTGAATCAGATAAATTTCATCTCTGTTTAATGATAGACTTGTATTGCCTTTTTGTTGTCTGACTGAATCTTTAGACTTAATAGCCACTATTGCATTGCCTGATTCTTCAGCTTCTTTGAAAGAACGACAGATTAGTTCGTTGCTGGCTAGTGGCCTGACTGCATCATGGATTGCAATAACAGAGTCTTCCTTTATTGCCTTAATTCCATTTTTAACAGAGTGGAATCGTTGTAGCCCGCCTTTTATAAGGGTATGTGGAATTAAAAAATTATATTTTTCGCAAAGCTGCTCCCAATAAGTGATGAAATCCACATTTAATACTAGAATGATCTCTGGCTTAAAATCTGAGTAGTAGAATGACTCAATAGTATGCATAAGAATAGGTTTACCATTCAAAAGCATAAATTGTTTAGGTACATCAGATTGCATCCTGCTTCCGGAGCCACCACCTACTATGATCGCGTAGTATTTCAAAACTAAAATATGAGATATTTTATTTTTCAGGTTGCTATAGGGTAAAGAATTAACCCCATTATACCCAAAATAATTAGATGATTAGCATTGCATCTCCATAACTGTAAAAGCGATATTTTTCTTTCACAGCAACCTGGTATGCTTTCATAACATTTTCATAACCTCCAAATGCTGCAACCATCATCAAAAGCGTTGACTCAGGGGTATGGAAGTTAGTGATCATACAATTGGCAATACTGAAATCATATGGAGGGAAGATGAACTTGCTGGTCCAGTCATTTGCAGCTTTCAATTCCTTTCCTGCAGAAACAGCAGATTCAATCGATCTCATAGAAGTTGTTCCTACTGCACAAACTCTGCGTTTTTCAAGAATGGCCTTGTTAACAATATCCGCATCTTTTTGCTCGATTATATACTGCTCTGAATCCATTTTATGTTTGGTAAGGTCTTCAACTTCAACAGATCTGAATGTACCTAAACCAACATGCAATGTAATTTCAGCAAAATCAACACCCTTTAATTCAAGGCGTTTCATCAACTCACGACTAAAATGTAAGCCAGCGGTTGGAGCTGCTACGGCCCCTTCATTTTTAGCGTAGATCGTTTGATATCTCTCCTTATCTTCAACAGTTGCTTTGCGTTTTATATATTTTGGTAGCGGAGTTTCACCTAATATCTCGATATTTCTACGGAATTCATCATTCGTACCATCGAAAAGGAAGCGAATTGTTCTTCCACGTGAAGTAGTATTGTCAACAACCTCAGCAACTAACAGATCGTCATCTCCAAAGTAAAGCTTATTACCAACTCTAATTTTACGTGCAGGGTCAACTAAAACATCCCAAAGACGAAGTTCACGATTTAACTCACGAAGCAAAAACACTTCAATTGTTGCACCTGTTTTTTCCTTATTACCGTAAAGGCGAGCTGGAAAAACTTTGGTGTTGTTTAAAATCATCACATCTTTCTCTTCAAAATACCCTAAAACATCTTTGAATATTTTATGCTCAATAGCTCCGGTTTTCTTATCCAAAACCATTAATCGGGCTTCATCGCGATTTTCAACTGGGTTATGGGCTATTAAAGATTCAGGTAAATCAAATTTAAACTGAGATAATTTCATAATTATTTATAGTGTATTTCAGGGCGCAAATTTAACAAAATAAAACTATAAATGTTTATTCTTAAGGATAGAAATTTAAGAATGCTATATTTAAATTAATATTCATCTCATGACCTGTAACGTAATTCACTAAATTTGGTCTAACACGTATATGATATTTCTCAAGCTTTTAAAAGAGAGTTTTTTGTTTGCTTTTGGAGCCCTAAGGCAAAATAAACTCAGAACAATATTGTCATTGTTAGGGATAACGATCGGTATAATGACTATTGTTGGAGTTTTTTCGGCAGTTGATACCCTTCGTAACAACATTCAAAACAGTGTCGAAAAATTAGGAAGTAATACCATATATATTCAAAAGTGGCCATGGGTAGGTGGTCCAGATTTTCCGTGGTGGAAATACATCAGCAGGCCTCAACCCTCACTACGTGACTATGGAAAGCTTACAGAACGTCTTCAAACTGCTGAGGGTATTTCATTTCAGATTGGTGTAGGAAATCGTACCATCAAGTATAAAAATAATAGTATTGAAGGTGCAGAGATAAAAGCGGCTTCTCATGATTATTATAAGGTTTGGAAATTCGATTTTCAATCTGGACGTTATTTTACAGATAGTGAATCAAAAGGCGGTAGGCCTATTGCAATTATTGGCTATTCAATTGCCGATGGTTTGTTCCCTAATGAAGATCCAATTGGTAAAGTTATTACCGTTTTAGGAAGGAGAGTCACCATTATTGGGGTATTTACTGAAGAAGGCGAAGATATGCTTGGCGTTTCTGCTGATAAAACCGTTTTGATACCGCTAAATTTTGCAAAGGGTGTAATTAAGGTTGAAGATGAACGCTATGGGCCGCAAATTACGATTAAGGGAAGAGAGAATATTTCAGTAAACGAACTTGAGAGTGAATTGAAAGGAACAATGCGTTCAATTCATAGGCTTGGTCCGCAAGATGACGATGATTTTTCTCTTAACAAAACAACTGTGCTTACAGCGCAATTGGATCAGCTATTTGGTATTATTGATATTGCAGGTGCGATTATTGGGGGCTTTTCAATTTTGGTTGGCGGGTTCGGTATAGCTAATATTATGTTTGTATCTGTAAAAGAACGTACAAATATCATCGGAATTCAAAAGTCTTTGGGCGCTAAGAATTATTTCATATTGCTTCAATTTCTTATTGAATCAGTTCTGCTTTGTTTAATGGGTGGATTTATTGGTCTCCTCATCGTGTTTGCATTAGCATTTATTTCTAAAACATTCTTTGATCTCACAATTATAGTAGACTTAAGCAAAGTAGTTCTTACAGTGGTTCTCTCTACCGCTATTGGTTTAATTTCAGGATTTATTCCAGCATTTAATGCTTCCAGGTTAGATCCTGTTGAAGCGATCAGGAGTAAGTAGGAGGGTTGTCAGTTATCAGTTATCAGTTATCAGTTATCAGTTGTCTGAGGTAGGAGGTATGAGGTCTGAAAAAAGCAGAAATTTTCAATTAGCAGTAAACAGTCTTTGCTCTTGGTTCTTGGCTCTTTGTTCTTGGTTCAGTTGTCAGTTGTCAGTTGTCAGTTGTCAGTTGTCTGAGGTCTGAAGTCTGAAGTCTGAGGTCTGAAGTCTGAGGTATGAAAAAAGCAGAAAATTTCAATTAGCACTAAACAGTCTTTGTTCTTGGCTCTTGGCTCTTGGTTCCAATTTCAGTTGTCTGAGGTATGAGGTCAGAGGCACTTGTATGAAATGAAGCTAATTTATCTCAATACTCAATACGCAATACTCAAAATTGGTTGTCTGAGAAAGGGAGGTCTGAAAAAAGCAGAAATTTTCAATTAGCAGTAAACAGTCTTTGCTCTTGGTTCTTGGCTCTTGGTTCCAATTTCAGTTGTCTGAGGTCTGAAGTCTGAAGTCTGAAGTCAGAAGTCAGAAAAAAGCAGAAAATTTCAATTAGCACCACACAGTCTTTGCTCTTTGCTCTTGGTTCTTGGTTCAGTTGTCAGTTATCAGTTGTCTGAGGTATGAGGTCAGAAGTCTGAGGTATGAAGTCTGAGGTATGAAGTATTAAAAAAGCAGAAAATTTCAATTAGCACTAAACAGTCTTTGTTCTTGGCTCTTGGCTCTAGGTTCCAATTTAATGTACTAACCAATCAATTACAACTCCTCAACCTCTCTCAGCAATCTAGCCTTATCAATTGGTACCACCCCAACATGTTCGCAGACTAATCCTCCAGCTAAATTTGCTATTTCGGCAGTTTTAAATTCATTTAAACCTGCCGCCAAACATAGTGCTGCGGTAGCTATAACGGTGTCTCCAGCTCCAGAAACATCGGCTATGTTGCGTTTATGTGCAAGTATATGCTTATTCCCAGTTGCCGAACTAACATAAACTCCATGTTCAGAAAGGGTTAGCATAACAGTCTTTGCCCCGAGTTGTTTCTTTAATTTTTCAACTGCTTGCTCAATCTGCTCTATATCCGAAGGATCAATGTCAATTTTAAGACCTTCTCTTAATTCTTTAAGGTTCGGTTTGAAAAGCTGAACGCCTTTATAGGCATGGAAATTTCTTTTTTTAGGGTCAACTACCGTGATAATCCCCATTTCTTTGGCCAGTTTTACAGTTTTATCGATGAGTTCTTCTGTAATTAGCCCTTTATCATAATCTTCAAAGATAATTGCATCAATTCTGTGATCAGCAATGATTTGTTTTATCTTATTCAGAACAATGATGGTGTTATAGCTGGTTAGATTACGTTCAGTTTCGGCATCAAACCTTGCTATTTGCTTATTATGGGCAATTATTCTGGTCTTGACGGTAGTTGGCCTTGTTTTTATTTTAATAAGCCCCTCATCGGATAGCCCCTGTGCATTTAATAATGAAAGAAAATTTTCACCATCAGAATCTTCACCTATTACCGCGCAAATGTAAGGACATGCTCCAAGCGATTGAATGTTTAAAGCCACGTTTGCAGCCCCTCCTAAACGATTTTCTTTTTTTGTTACTCTTACTACCGGAACGGGTGCTTCAGGAGAAATACGCTCTACTTTACCCCATATATAGCTGTCAATCATTACATCCCCGATTATAAGAACATTCAAGGAATTGAACTTTTCGAAGATGTTAGTCATTTAGCTTTGATCTGTTTAATAACCGGGTGTTTAGCCCGGTATTTAAGAAAATTATTTATTTCAAAGCTCCTAAAGCCTCTTTGATACGCTTCATAGCTTCAATCAATTTCACATTAGCAGCTGCGTATGAAATACGAATCGAATTTGGATCGCCAAATGAATCACCGCTAACTGTGGCAACATGACCGGTATTTAACAAGTAAAGTGAAAGGTCTTCAGCATTCTTGATAAGCTCGCCTGCCTGGGTAGTTTTACCAAAGAATGAACTCACTTCAGGAAAGAAATAAAAGGCACCACCAGGTAAATTAACTTTTAAACCAGGTATTTCTTTCAGTAAACCATAAACAAGGTCGCGACGTTCTTTAAACACTTTTTTCATCTCTAGTATGGTTGCTAATCCACCTTCATATGCTGCAATTCCTGCCATTTGTGTAATTGAGCAGGTGCCTGAGGTGATCTGACTCTGAAGTTTATCACAGGCCAAAGCGATTGCTTTACTGCTAGCAGAATAGCCAATACGCCATCCAGTCATCGCATACGCCTTTGATAGTCCGTTGATAATAATTACACGGTCTTTTATTGAAGCAAATTGCGCAATAGATTCATGGTCATTCAAAAAGTTAATATGCTCGTATATCTCATCAGAAATAATAAAGATATTCGGATACTTTTCAAAAACTTTCACAAGCGAAGCGAGTTCTTCACGGGTATATACAGTTCCTGTAGGGTTATTTGGAGATGAAAACATGAATAACTTAGTTTTCGGTGTAATCGCTACTTCAAGCTCTTCTGCAGTAATTTTAAAATCACTTTCTAAGGTAGCATGAATAAATACAGATTCTCCTTCAGCAAGCTTTACAAGTTCTGAGTAAGAAACCCAATATGGAGTGGGTATAATCACCTCTTCGCCCGGATTCACAAGGCAAAGTATGGCATTGGCCAGCGATTGTTTTGCTCCTGTAGAAACAACGATTTGATCGAAATCATAATCGAGGTTGTTTTCCCGTTTTAGCTTTGCAGCAATTGCTTTACGAAGTTCTGGATATCCCGGAACTGGTGTGTAATAAGAATAATTCTTGTCGATAGCCTGTTTGGCTGCTTCCTTAACAAAATCAGGTGTAAAAAAATCAGTTTCGCCTAAACTTAAGCTGATAACATCTACTCCTTTTGCTGCTAATTCCCGGCCCATTTTTGCCATTTTGATGGTGGCTGACTCGGATAGGTTTTCAATACGGTTTGATAATGTGCTCATAATTAACGCAAATATAGAAACATGACCTGCCAAAGCAAAAATTAAAGAGCATTCCACCTAAATTTTATGATTTTTTGATAAATGCTCTTTTGTAATGTCTAAATTTGAGGTAAATACGTATCTGATTTGCAAACTCAAAAAAAGGTTATTTTACTTTCCCTTATCGTAGGGGTATTGCTGATGCTTGCTAAGTTTACAGCCTATTTGATCACTTCTTCCAATTCCATTTTAACAGATGCAGCTGAAAGTATTGTTAATATTCTGGCAAGTCTTTTTGCATTTTATAGTATTTATGTTGCTGCTCAGCCAAAAGATTTAAATCATCCATATGGTCATGGAAAAGTTGAATTTTTTTCTGTCTTTATCGAAGGGACTCTCATTATTATTGCTGGAATTTTAATCAGTTTTAAATCTGTTT
Organism: Pedobacter schmidteae; assembly: GCA_945901155.1. Classification (GTDB taxonomy): domain Bacteria; phylum Bacteroidota; class Bacteroidia; order Sphingobacteriales; family Sphingobacteriaceae; genus Daejeonella; species Daejeonella schmidteae_B. The sequence goes on along the minus strand of CAMDKO010000019.1, from coordinate 13,055 downwards.
ATAATTTATTTTATCCGCATCAAATCAGCGAATTGATCATTGGAACTCTAATTATAGGTATTTCAGGTTTAATAAATTATGCTCTAGGCTATTATTTGATTGATCAAAGCAAAAAGCATAACTCACTCACATTAAATGCGGATGGCAAGCATCTTCAAACAGATGCCTATACCAGTGTGGGCTTGGTTATTGGACTAATGCTCATACATTTTACCGGTTTAAATTACCTCGATAGTATTTTGTCGATATCCATTGGTATTTTCATTATTTATAGTGGTTATAAATTGGTTCGAAAATCGGTTTCGGGATTGATGGATGAATCTGATTTCGATACAAGTGATGAAATCATTGCTATATTAAATACACATCGAAAAGATTCTTGGATTGATATGCATAATTTACGTACACAACGCTATGGGCCTGATATTCATATTGATTGTCATCTCACGCTACCTTATTATTTTGATCTGAATAAAGTACATGAAGAGGTCTCGGAAGTAGACAAGTTGGTTAATTTCAAGGCAAATTCAAGAACAGAATTTTTTATACATGCAGATCCATGTATGCCGGAATGCTGCCACTACTGCAGAATGCTTGAATGCAGTGTTAGATCGGAGCCTAAAAATATGGATATTGCCTGGACTATTGAAAATGTAACTAAAAATCAAAAACATTTTACGCGGGATGTATAAATTTAATTTACGTGTTTATGGCCTTCTGTTTAATGAACAGAACCAGATATTAATTAGCGATGAAGAGGAATACGGATTTCAGTTCAGTAAATTTCCTGGTGGCGGACTTGAATATGGAGAAGGTCTAATTGATGGTTTAAAAAGGGAGTTTATGGAGGAGTGCAATGCCGAAATTGAAGTTTTAGAGCACTTTTACACCACAGATTTCTTTATTCAGTCTGTATTCAATGATAGTCAGGTGATTAGTGTCTATTATTTGGTTAAGCCTGTTTCAGTTTTGGATTTAGATTTCAAAGAACTTCCTTTTGATTTTCAAACTAAGGGGGATATCTTACAAGCCTTTAGGTGGAAAGGAATTCATGAGTTATCTGTTCAGGAGCTTACCTTCCCTACAGATCAGCAGGTTTTAAAATTGTTAAAAGAAAAATGGCCAATAAATCTTTAGCAGAACGTGATCAGGATCTGATCTGGCATCCCTATACACAAATGCAAAATGCACCTACACCAATTCCTATCGTTAGGGGTGAAGGTATTTTTCTGATTGCAGAAGATGGTAAAAAGTATATTGACGCGATATCTTCCTGGTGGGTAAACATTCATGGTCATGCTCATCCTTACATTGCGAAGAAAGTTTCTGAACAACTTAGTACTCTTGAGCATGTAATATTTGCTGGTTTTACACATCCGGGTGCAATTGAACTAGCTGAACGATTGATCAGTATTTTGCCTGCTAGTCAGCAGAAGGTATTTTATTCTGATAATGGATCAACTGCAGTAGAAGTTGCGCTAAAAATGTGCTTTCAGTATTGGAGCAATCAGGGTAAAGAAAAGACCAAAGTTCTAGCATTTAATAACTCTTATCATGGAGATACCTTCGGTGCTATGGCTGTTAGTGCCAGAAGTGCTTTTACAAAACCTTTTGAAAAATTACTATTTGAGGTTGAATTCTTAGACCTTCCGGATTTTAATAATTTGAATAAGCTTAAATCACAAATTTCAGCATCCGCTTCTGAAGTGTCTGCCTTTATTTTCGAACCTCTGGTTCAGGGTGCAGGTGGGATGCAGATGTATGATGCTGAATATCTTGATGAATTAATAAAACATTGCAAAAATAACGGGATTCTTACAATTGCAGACGAAGTAATGACCGGATTTGGTCGTACTGGTAAATTGTTTGCTTCTGATCACTTATCTGAAAAGGCAGATCTGATGTGTTTTTCAAAGGGGCTTACCGGTGGTACAATGGCTTTAGGAGTTACAACCTGCACGTCAATTATTTATGAAGCCTTTCTGTCTGACAATAAATTAAAGACCTTATTTCATGGTCATTCATTCACTGCAAATCCAATTGCATGTGCTGCTGCACTGGCTAGTATGGATATCCTGCTTGAGAGTGAAACTTTAGTAAATATTGAACGGATTACAGCAAGTCACCAGCTTTTCAATAAACGAATTAGTATGCATCCTAAAGTAAAATGTATCCGGCAAACCGGTACTATTCTGGCTTTGGAATGGGCAACAAGGGGTGAAACATCCTATTTTAACAATTTAAGAGATAACCTATATAATTTCTTCCTGGAACAAGGTATTATTCTACGTCCTCTTGGAAATATTATTTACATCATGCCTCCATATTGTATTACAGATGAACAACTCGATTATATTTACAAAAAAATTGAAGAGGCGCTTGAGCGATTTTAAAAATGAATTTTAGTCAATTACTTTCAGAGATAGTTTCTGATCATGATAAACATGCACGCTGGTTAAATACCCTTTCCTTAATGGAAAACTCCGGAGCTCGAAAAATCTCTGCCAGCGAACACAAAAAAGATGTGACCCTTATTATTTTAAAACATGCTGCTGAAGAGCACAGGCATGCCTATTACCTTAAAAAGCAGATCTCTAAATTGAGTGCGGATGCTTGTCCCACTTATGCTGATCACTATCTACTTGCCAGTTCAAGTAGCAGATATTATCTAAATATTTTGGATGTTTTTGTTTGCAAATATTTGAAAACTATGCTTCATTTAAGGGGCAATGAATTGAAATTTGCAGCATATCTGTTGGTAACCTATGCAATTGAAGTGCGTGCCGATGAGCTTTATCCTTTATATCAGGAGGTTTTGGATAAGGCGGGTAGTAAAGTGAATGTGAAATCTATCATCCTTGAAGAGGAGGGTCATCTTGAGGAAATGCTTATGCAACTAAAGAATTTCTCGCCCGACTGGCAAAAACATGCCGACAAAGCAGTAGAATTTGAGACCAAATTATTTAATGACTGGATAAAATCCTTAGAAAAGGAAATCTGATCAATAATCTAGATATTGCTGAAATACTTCCTGCATATATGCCTTACCGTTTTTAAGCAATTCGTTGTCAATTTTAGCATTAGGGGAGTTCTTTCTGAGAATAATTTTTTTACCGACATTGTCGAAAGATATGATCTGGTTTTCAGTTGCAAAACCGAAGCCATTATCCCAATTAAAAAAACTGAAACTCTGAGTGCCCGGATTCAGTAGATCTTTACTCCACTTATATCGAATAGGATCGATGCTTAGCTGGTTTAATAATGTAGCAACTAGGTCTGTTTGATTTCCTGTTTTACTAATTCTTGTTCCTCTAAATTCTGGCTTGATCATATTGCCAAAAAACAACAGAGGAATTCGATACCTTCTTGGATCATGCTCCGCCAAATTTGCTGGTAAGCGGTGGCTATGATCTGCAAGAATTATAAATAATGTATTCTTATACCAAGGTTTTTTCTTAGCTTCTTTCAAGTAGGCACCCAAACAAGAATCTGTATAAAAAGTTGTGCTTCTGAACTTATTTTCCACGTTATCACCCGGAAAATGGCTTTTAACAGGAAGTTCAAAAGGCTCATGATTTGTTAAGGTCAGAATGGTAGAAAAGAATGGTTGTTTTACAGTATCCATGTCTTTCATTTGTTTACTAAATACCTTCTCATCATAGGTACCCCATTTCGAATTCATGTCCTTCGATTTAAATGAATGTTTGTCGACCAGAGTTTTGTAGCCATGACTTAAAATATAGGATTTTATATTAAAGAATTCGCTTTCTCCACCATAGTAAAAAGATGTTGAATAGGAGTTTATTTCCAGTTCTTGAGCAATACCGGGCAGTTTTTCATGCTTGGCATTTTGCTTAATAATGCTTCTGATAGCCTGTGCAGGGAATCCGCTTATTGTTGCCGTTATTCCCTTGTCGGTACGGCCTGCAGCAGCATAAACCTGTTCAAAAAGAATACCTTCAGCTGCTAAATTATCTATGTTGGGAGTTACACCTTGTTCTCCACCAAGACTACCTACTAGTTCTGCGGTAAAACTTTCAAGTACAATAAGTACAATGTTTGGACGCTCAGATTTTAAAACTTTGACAGTTGATTGAGAGGGTTTCTTAAATAATGAGGATACAATTTTTTTTGCCTCATCTTTTTCATAGTATTTATATGGATTCTCATTGTCAAATTTATTATTGATAACATCTTGAATAAGGTTCCATTCAGTATTGACTGAAGCATGGTTTAATACTATGTTGTTTGAAAAATAGGCCATGCTTTGGTTGATTGGAGTTAGCTGCCAACCCCCTCTTATTGCAAGAAATAATGTACTTAAAACTAAAAAACTGAGCGTCAGTTTAATTCCCAATGATTTTGTACGATCGGCAATTTTATACAGAATGAATTTTGAACTGATATAAATAGAGCAAATCAGGTAAGCAAATAAAATGCTAAATATGAGGATTAACGGAGAGGATGAAGTTGAGGCAATTGCTTCTTTTGGAGAATTAAACGCTATGTCGACTGCCCTATAATTTATTTTTGAACCCCATTCTCTGTATAGGTTGAGATTACTGATTGCAATAGTTGAAAATAATGTAATAAAGAAAATTACATATGATTTAGCTATTATTTTGGGAATCTTGACAGAAGGCAGAAAAAGTAGAATGATATAAAAAATAGCAGGTAGTACAGAAATATACGCGGCCATTGAGATATCAAGTCTCAAAGCACGCCAAAACGTACTTAGTATTTCAGCAGTTTGGAGGTATGAAATTCTATCTGAAAAATAAACTAGAAATATAAACCTCTCAAGAAAGAAGAAAACGATCCAGAACAGGAAAAACCGACCAAAAACAATAAAGCTTTTTAACATCAGTGCAAGTTATAAAAAACACTGTATGTTAAAAAGCTTTAATCTTAATGTTAATTTTATGTTATCTACCTCCTTGCATTTGCATCAGTTGATCCATACTGATCTCTTCAAAATCTTTTGATGCAGAAAATGAACCAGCAGGTACAGTGCCGGCTTTGATTTCTTTTACAATAGCTTTTACACTCAAGCCATTCATGAACGAAACGAATTCAACTGGGAAACCAAAGTTTTTGTCGAAAAAGCGGCTTAATGCATTTTGAGTCACTTCCACATCCTTTGTAAACCATGCTTCGAAATTCTGATTTGATTTCTTCTCGTTAACTTCATGCTTTAAAACATTGAATCCGGCAATGCTTTTAGTTTCTGTACTAGCTTTCAATGTTAATTCGGGCAAATTTGCCTGCATTTTTTCTTGATCAGCTGGACTAAACAATACAGAAAACTTTTTACCCATCATGGGTATATTTAATAAAAGACGTTCATATTCCTTATTTACATTTAGAATATTTGTACTGCTGTACATTGCAGATTCAGTTTTTAAACTAGAAGAGTCTCCTTTGAAATAAACGGTTAACTCTTTTGGGAAACTACTGGCCATAGCCGCCATTTGTTCAGGCAATTTCCATTCAACGGTATAAATAATAGTACCCTCAGTTATTTTACCTGTGTTTGCAGAATTGCTTGACTGGGCATAAATTACAGTTGCTGAAAACAACAGTACAAAACTTAAAATGATTCTCTTCATATCTTAAATAATTGATCTCACAAATAGACGGATTATTCCGGATATTGTTACTTATGACCGTTTAATAATTTTATTTGAGCTTTTCTTGTCGGGAAAGTATTTTCATTCAAATGAAATACATTTGTTTGATTTTTATCTTTTTCCAAACCGAATTAATTGCTCAGATAAGCCCGGGGCCAAGGTCTTTATCTATGGGTTCGGCTGGAGTTGCTTTAAAGGAAATATGGTCATTACAGCATAATTCTGCGGGCATTGCCGAAATCCGGAGGCCAATATTTGCTGTAGGATATGAGCGTCATTTTTCTGATCAGGATTTAAGTACTCAAAAAGCTGTTTTTGCTATCCCATATAAGCAGCATGTTTTTGGATTGAGTATTCATCGTTATGGCATTAATGAATATTCTGATCAAACAGCAGGAATTGCCTATTCCAGAAATTTTTCAGGTGCTTTGGCACTCTCAATTATGCTGAATTATCATCAGCTAAGTATCCATAAATATGGCGAATCAAGCGCTTTAAGCATGAATGTTGGCATGCAATATCGAATCAACGACAAATTTTTGATCGGAACGCATATTTCAAATCCGTCAAATAGTAAGTTTCAAGATCTTTTAGGTTCAACTATTCCCCTTAGTCTTTCTTTCGGTGTTGCTTTTGAATTTAGTGATAAGGTCTTAATAATTAGTGATATACATAAGGTGTTAAATGCTACGATTGATACAAAGCTGGGCCTTGAATATCGATTGATTAAGTGGTTTGCCTTGAGGGGAGGGATGTCTGCAAACCCATTTAAGCAATATGCAGGCTTTGGTCTTCAGTATCATCGATTTGCCTTAGATGTAGCAAGCTCTTCACATCCAAATCTTGGCTATTCACCTAATCTGGCGTTTAGTTATGAATTTTAATTGTAAATACCTCGGATTTATTCTTTTTCTATTAAGTATAAACCCTCAAATTACTTACGCTCAAGACGATGATACTGATATCATTGAAAAGATTCTGGATATTCTTTCCTCTGAACTAGGCGAGGATCAGGATTATTCAGATATAGCCGAGAGGTTAACTTATTATAGGAAACATCCAATTGACCTTAATAATGCAACCAAAGACCAGTTGAAAGAGCTGATTTTTCTGAGCCCAATTCAAATCAATGAAATTTTGAATCACAGTCTTGAACATGGTCCTTTTCTTGATGTTTTTGAGCTTCAAAGTATCAGGAGTCTCGACATTGAGTCTATCAACTTGCTCATAAAATTTGTCAAGGTAACATTGCCTCCGCCTTTTAAAGATATGAAGTTCAAAAAACTTGTTCAGAAAGCTGACCATGATCTTATGATTAGAATGGGAAAAATACTTGAAAGACAGGCTGGGTTTTCAAAACTAGCCAATGCAAAGGAGGCAAACTATCAGGGCTCTGCATGGAGAATTTTAACTCGTTACCGATATAGTTTTTCGAATACGTTGGCCGCATCACTTAATATGGAAAAAGATGCCGGCGAGCAATTTTTTGATAGCACTAAAAACAAAGGCTTCGATTTTTATTCTGGAAATATATCGTTTAGAGGAAGTGGTATAGTTAAGAAACTGCTTATTGGTGATTATGCGCTACAATTTGGCCAGGGTTTAGTGATGTGGTCGGGCTTAGGTTTTGGTAAGGGTGCTGGGATAAGTACCATTGCCAAACAGGATTTTGGTTTAAAGCCCTACAGTTCGGTTAATGAGTCTATGTTTTTAAGAGGTGCTTCGGGTACGTTTAAGTTTAGAAAACTTTCTTTTACTCCTTTTTTTTCAAAGAAAAACTTGGACGCTAGTTTAACGGATCAGGGAAAAGAAGTTAGTACGATCAATATCAGTGGTCTTCACCGTACAAAAAGTGAAATTGTTAATAAATCACAACTATTATCTACGATTTATGGAGCTCATATTCAATTTAATAGCAAAAGTTTAAACATCGGTTTCACTTCTTTTCAAACCCAGTTTAGCCTTCCTTTTAGTATTGGGAAATCACTTTATGAACAATACGATTTTAGAGGAAACTTGCTGATGAATCTGGGATTTAATTACGATTATAACTATAGGAATACCTACTTTTTTGGTGAGGTGGCACATAGCAAAAATGGTGGGTCTGCATTTATTAATGGAATTATGAGTAGCCTTTCTCCCAGAGTTTCTCTGGTACTTATGCATCGCAGGTATGCTAAGAATTATCATTCATTTTTTAATCAGTCAGTTTCTGAAGCCTCAAATGCTGTAAATGAAAGTGGTTTTTACTCCGCCCTGTCACTTAAGTTGGATTCTAAATGGGATTTATTTACATATTCCGACTTTTTCAGGTTTCCATGGTTGAAATTTAGGGTTAATGCTCCTTCGGCAGGCTACGAAATATTTACTCAGATTAACTACAGAATGAATAAGAAACTGAACTTAAGCAGTCGCTTTAAGCAGCAGGTTAGGGAAGAAAATTCGGAGGCCAATTCTGGTTTGGAAACTGTGGATAAGCAAAATTATCGTATTGAGATTATTTATAGCATTAATGATCGCTTTAGCTTTAGAAACCGTGCTGAAATGGTTCGTTATCAAAAGGGAAACTCAAAATTTGAACTTGGATTTTTAAATTATCAGGATATTATTTACAAACCAATGAGTTCAAGGCTTTCAGGCAATATACGGTTTGGGATTTTTGATACAGAAAGTTTTAATTCGAGGATATATGCCTATGAAAATGATGTTTTGTACTCTTATTCGGTTCCTGCTTATCAAGGCAAGGGTGTCCGGTTTTATGTCAATGCTCGGTATACCTTAATTAGAGGTTTTGATCTGTGGCTAAGATATTCATTGACAAGCTATTATGATCAAAAAATAGTGGGTAGTGGAGATGATGAAATCAATGGAAATAAAAGGTCGGATGTAAGGATGCAAATACGCTATCAATTTTAAGTATGTTCTTTAAAGGGGAGGTGCCGTTTGTACGATTGTTATTCCCCTTGATTATTGGAATTTTAGTCGCATATAATTTTGCTGATCCCTTGATTTATTCATGGGGATTTGGTCTGATTAATTTGCTTTTTGGATCCTTTTTGATCGGATTATTGGCTTACAAAAAATATAAATTGTTTAGATGGGGATGGTTATTTGGTTTACTCATTCATTTTTACCTCATACTATTAGCCTATGAACTTAGCATTCATTTCTCTGCGAGGTTTGATCCAAGCCATTTTAGTACATTAAAATCTGAAACTCTTTTTGTTAAAATAATTAATGAACCAAAATTATCGACAGGAATTGTTCGCTTTGAGTCTGAAGTTATAGCCGTTTATTCTAAAAAACGTATTCAGAATACTAATGGAAAGCTATTAATTGCCATGAAGCTTGATCCTTTGAATGCAATTGAAGTTAATTATGGAGATATATTTCTAATTCCAGCAAATTATCAAGAAGTAGAACCATCGTATAATCCAGGAGAATTTGATTTCAAATCCTATTTAAAGGACAAGCAGATCTATTATCAGATGTTTCTTCAAGCAGATGAGGTTAAACGTGTTTCCCAAAATACTGGCAATCCATTCATTTCATTTGCATTCAAATTAAGGAAAGATCTTGTAAAAAAGTTCGACAGGTATATACCTGACCAGGAGGCCTCTTCAATGGCATCAACCCTGATTCTAGGCTACCGAGCTGATCTTAGTAAAGATCTTATTGAGGCGTATTCAAAAACCGGTACAATGCATGTACTTTCTGTATCAGGAATGCATGTTGGAATTGTATTTCTTGTTTTGTCTTTTTTGCTTAAACCAATGAACAGGAGCAAAAACTTAATCTTGTTAAGAGCCATTATCATTATTGCAGTAATTTGGTTCTACGCTCTACTTACTGGATTTTCACCATCCGTTTGTAGATCTGCACTCATGTTAAGTTTTGTAGTGTTGGGTAAGGCGATGAATAAAAATCAGAATACCTATAATTTAATCGCTATCTCTGCTTTTTTTTTGCTTTTGTATGATCCATTTTATTTGTTTGACCTTGGTTTTCAGCTGTCCTATCTGGCTGTTGTTGGCTTGGTATATTTCCATCCAATAATTTTCAATGTACTTTATATTAAAAATAAATTATTTGAACATATTTGGAGCTATTGCGCTTTATCAATTGCAGCACAATTAGCTACCTTTCCACTTAGTATTTACTATTTCCATCAATTCCCAGTTTATTTTCTGCTAAGCAATTTGCTCATCGTATTGCCTGTTGCATTCATCATGTATGCAGGTATTGCTTTCTTAATCATCCCATACCCTTTAATTATACTGCCTCTTGGCAAGTTTCTAAATTGGCTAATCAATTTTACAAATGACATTTTATACAAAATTGAACAACTGCCATTTTCAGCCCTTGAAGGCATTTGGGTCAGTACTTTTGAGTACATGCTGATTAGTTCATTGCTTATTTCATTCGTGTTCTGGCAATTATTTAGAAATAAAATCATCATCTGGCTATCATTATCTATTAGTATTATACTTGCTGTCAGTCTGTCTATGAAATCAATTGAAAATTTTAATAGACATGAATTGATCTTTTATAGTCTTCGAAAAAATACTGCAATAGCGTATTTATTTAAAGGTCAAAGTATTGTTATTACTGATGTAAAGCCGTCTGATAAACGAAATACGTATTCAATAAAGCCTTCAATTTCAATGCTCGGTAGTGAAGAAAGTCTTGTTTTTGATCCTGAAAAACAATTTTCAGGATCTAACTACTGGTCAGATTCTGATTTTATGCAATTCGGCAATTTCAGGATACTTAGGTGGAGAAATGAATTTAATAAGCTTGTTCTCAACAAGAGAATTGCAGTTGATTTGTTGCTTTTAAGCAAAGGCTCGGCAAAGGGATTGCGCTATATTAGTGAGATGGTTGAATTTAAATCTGTAATTATAGATTCATCTAATCCGGAGTATAAAATAAAGGCCTGGCTAAGGGAAGCCAAAAGTTTAAAAATTACTTGTATTTCATTAAAGAAATACCCGGCATATATCGTTAAGCTAGAATAATTTGTTTTTTAAATTAAACAAAGTGCAGCAGGGGCTTGATCGTATAATTAAAGCTTTTCCTTTACTTCGAGGAGAAAATGTTTTAGTCGTTCTAATGAGTCAATTACTTTTTGATTCTCTTTTTCTTCGTTTTTATTACTTCGAAGATGATCTTTTGCACCTTGAAGAGTATATCCTTTATCTTTTACGAGACTAAAGATGATTCTTAAATTCTCAACGTCATCGGGACTGAACAGACGGTTGCCCTTTTTATTTTTTTTTGGTTGAAGAATTTCAAATTCTCGCTCATAATAACGGATCTGAGACGCATTCACATCAAACATTTGGGTTACTTCACCCATAGTATAGTACAACTTTGTGATTTCTCGATCTTTGTATGGCATAGCCTTAATTTTTCTTTGTAAAAATAATACTATTTGACTAGTTAACAACAGAAGTGAAGTGCCAAAACCTTTTTTCTTCCATCAAACATCGAAAAATTAACCATATTGGTAAAATGAGCCATGTTTAATGAATATGAATTTTGTATCCAAATATTCTTATATTCTCCACACACAAATCCGCATCAATATTTATATTTGCAGAATAGCTAATCAAGGATGACTACCAAAGAAATAAGACAGAGTTTTTTAGATTTTTTTGCCCAAAAAGGGCATCAGGTAGTTTCATCGGCACCCATTGTGGTAAAAGACGATCCTACATTGATGTTTACCAATGCAGGTATGAATCAATTCAAAGAACTTTTTCTGGGTGAAGCAGCAATTAAGCATTCGAGGATAGCTGATACACAGCGTTGTTTACGTGTATCAGGTAAGCATAATGATCTTGAAGAGGTTGGAATTGATACCTATCATCATACCATGTTTGAGATGCTTGGTAATTGGAGCTTCGGTGATTATTTTAAAAAAGAGGCTATAGCTTGGAGCTGGGAACTTTTGACTGAAGTTTATAAAATCCCAAAAGACCAGTTATATGTAAGTGTATTTCAAGGTGATGAAAAGGAGGGCCTTCCTAAAGATCAAGAAGCATTTGAAATTTGGAAGAACTATATTTCTGAGGATCGAATTCTTCTTGGCAATAAAAAAGACAATTTCTGGGAAATGGGTGAAATTGGTCCCTGTGGGCCATGTTCTGAAATCCATGTAGATATGCGGTCAGAATCTGAACGCAAAAAAGTAAATGGAAGTACACTGGTTAATCAGGATAATCCACAAGTTATTGAGGTTTGGAATAACGTGTTCATGCAATATAACCGACTCAAAAATGGTTCACTTGAAAAGCTTCCAAATCAGCATGTTGATACAGGCATGGGTTTGGAGCGTTTAGTTCGGGTTATTCAAAATAAAACATCAAATTATGATACCGATGTATTTCAGCCATTGATCCAGTATATTTCAGAGCAATCGAGCACTCCATATCATGGAAATTCAATTCCCGGTGAAGAGGGTTGGGGTTCGGCCGTTGCCATGCGAGTAATGTCAGATCATATTCGTGCGATCTGTTTTTGTATTGCCGATGGAACACTTCCTTCAAATAATAAGGCCGGTTATGTGGTTCGGCGAATTCTCAGAAGAGCAGTAAGGTATGCCTATACTTTTCTTGATCTTAAGGAGCCATTTTTAAATAAGCTTGTACCAATACTTGCTGATCAGTTTGATGGCGTTTTTTCTGAACTTAAAAAACAGCAGAATTTTGTTCAGAAGGTTGTTTTGGAAGAAGAGATGTCTTTTTTAAGAACCCTAGCTACAGGAATTCAACGGTTTGAACGTTTTGAAACAACAGATAAACTGATCAAGGGTGACTTTGCCTTTGAGTTATATGATACTTTCGGATTTCCAATTGATTTGACCGAGCTTATGGCAAGAGAAAAAGGTTGTACCGTTGATATGGAGGGATTTGAGGCTGAACTTCAGCAGCAAAAACAGCGTTCACGTGCGGCTACAGCAATTGATGCTGGCGACTGGGTTATCGCAACTGAAGGAGATGAGATTGAATTTGTTGGATATGATTACTTGGAAAGCGATTGTAAAATCCTTAGATATCGTAAGGTTACTGCAAAAGGAAAGGATCAGTTTCAGGTAGTGTTGAACCGTACCCCATTTTATGCAGAGAGTGGCGGACAAGCAGGTGATACCGGTAAGATTGAAGATCATGCCGGATTGATTGAATACGAGGTAAGGGATACAAAAAAAGAAAACGGACTGATCATTCATTACTTGGATCAGATTCCGGATAACCCTTCAGGCACATTTAGAGCTATAGTAGATCCGATAAACAGGATAGCTACAGAAAATAATCACTCGGCTACACATTTGTTGCATGCAGCTTTAAAACAGGTTTTAGGGGCGCATGTGAATCAAAAAGGCTCTCTCGTAAATGGAGATTATCTTCGTTTCGACTTTTCTCA
>CAMDKO010000018.1 GCA_945901155.1 Pedobacter schmidteae | reverse complement strand
CAAATAAGTATTCTGGCTAATGATTTTCCACAGATTCAGAAAAATATTAATTACCATTTGAACAATTTAAGTGATTGGATAAATGTTAAAACCGATTTTTCTACTCAGGAACAGATCAAATTTTTAAATGAACAGAGTAATAAACTGCTTATTAACGCAGGCAATATAATTGGAGGAGCAGCCGGATCCATCACGTCTGCTTTCATCTTTATAGGATTAGTACCGATCTATATTTATTTATTTTTATCCTACAAGAATCTTTTATTGCGATTTGTGTTTGTTTGGTTTGAACCCGATCAACATAGAAAAGTACAGGAGGTAATGAAAGAAATTGAAGTAATTATCAAGAATTATCTGATTGGGTTGTTAATTCAGATAGCATATATAACTGTTTTACTTGGTGGAATTTTATTACTTTTTGGCATTAAACATGCCCTTCTGATAGGTGTGATCTTTGCTCTTTTAAACCTGATACCTTATGTTGGAGCTTTAATAGGCAATTTGCTCGGTGTGATGTTAACCTTAACTTCCTCAAAAGAATTATTGCCCATTTTTACAGTATTAGGAGTAATTGGTATTGTTCAGTTTGTTGACAATAATATTTTAATGCCTAGAATTGTAGGCTCCAAAGTTAGGATCAACGCCTTTGCTGCAATACTTGGGGTATTTATTTGTGGAAGTCTGGCAGGAATCTCGGGAATGTTCCTTGCATTGCCTATGGTGGCTGTTTTAAAAATAATATTCGACCGTTCAAAAACTTTTAAACCCTGGGGGATATTATTGGGGGATGAAAACCTTATTAAAAATACGATACGATTCCCGAAACTTCGAATAAGAAATAAAAAAGTAGATAATGAGCTAGCTATTAAGAGCGATGATAAAGAATAGAAATAAGTACAAGTAATTAAGTATAGTTTTGATTAAATATTTGTGTTCTGAAAGTGCTCCTCAATTACTAATCCAATAATGCAAAATCATATTCAGCATGTTTTTAATTATTTGCTGAAAAATATTAGATTCAAAAATTTTAAAATTTAATATTTAATATTAAATTTAAAAAAAAAATAAAATGTTTAAAAAAAATAGTTTTATAGAAATGGCTATTGTAATTGCTACCATCGCAATTATTTTTTTATCTGAATATTATTATGTTGTGCTTAAAGATCATGATAGGGCTATGTTTATAGGTTTATGGCCACCAACAATGATTGGATTATTAATTTATTTAAATTTAAGAAGAAACCAAAAATAATATGGAATATTTAGATTTAATCGTCCTATCTTTAATTGTATCGTTATTGTTTGGAGTATTTATCTTTGGTCCGATGGTGCATGCACAATCTTCAAAAACATCAAAAAAATCTAATGATAAAAACGATTAATTAAATTATTCGAAAAAAAATATCAATACATTATTCTTTTGTAAAAACTTTTTCAAGGATAAATCTCAATTTATCCTTGAAAAACTAAAATTTCTCTTCTATTCCTAAGCCAAAAAGTGCAAAATCGTACTTAACAGGATCTATAACATCAAAAAGAGATAAGTTTTCAGTCAGTTGTACCGCCGTAATCCAGTCCGTTTGTTTTCGAGTAATTAAGCCTAATTTTCTGGCTACCCTATTCACGTGTAAATCGCAAGGACAAATAAGCATAGATGGCTTTATTGTTTTCCATATCCCAAAATCTACACCTTTATGATCATCTCTAACCATCCAGCGTAGAAACATGTTTAGACGTTTGCAGGTTGATTTTTGGTTTGGAGAACTTACATGCTTTTTTGTTCGGGAAGGGTAATCAGGCAATGAAAAAAAATAGGTCCTAAATGAATTTAGGTATCTTTCTGTAGTAAGGGAACCTGATTCTATCTTCAATTCATTAAGATGCAATGGAGTTGAATTAGATTCCGTTTTTGCAGGTACCTCATTGCCATCTAAAACCTCGTAAACCCCCTGAGTATTTAAATTTAAACCAGTAAAGGCAGATTCCAGAGAAGTATATTTTTTATAATGTTGCCTGAAAAACTCCATGAAATATAAGGTATCGGTATCGTTAAAAGTACGATGCTTAAAATTCAAAAAACGTTTCAGGTCTTTATCCTGATGATTCAAAATAAAATCATACGGAGCACCATCCATTAATGCAATCAACTCATTGCATTTATTAATAATGGTTTTACGTTGTCCCCAGGCTAAAATAGAAGCCCAGAAACCCATGATTTCAATATCCTGTTGTAGTGTAAACTTATGAGGAATACAAATAGGATCATTTTCAATAAAACCAGGCTGATTATACTGTTCAACTTTAGTATCAAGAAAATCTTTAAGATCCAAAAAGGTATTTAAAGAAGGAGGATATCGAGACATGCAGCTTCTATAAAAAGTCAGTGAACATTCGTTTTAAGAAAGTGCCTGTTTCAAATCATCTAATAAGTCATCAATATCTTCAACGCCAACACTTAAACGGAGTAAATTATCAGTAACACCAACCTTATCACGTTCTGCTTTAGGTATTGAGCCATGAGTCATAGAAACCGGGTGATTGATCAGTGACTCTACTCCTCCTAATGACTCAGCCAATGAAAAAACGTTGAATGAAGAAGCGATACGATAGGTTTCCTGAAGATCGGCTCCTTTTAAAGTTATAGAAATCATTCCTCCAAAATCGCGCATTTGTTTTTTAGCAATATCATGGTTTGGATGATCTGTAAATCCAGGCCAATAAATTTTTTCAACTTTTGGATGAGTTTTTAAAAATTCAGCAACCTGTCTTCCATTTTCACAATGTGCCTTCATTCTAAGGTGTAGAGTTTTTAAACCTCTGAGTACCAAAAAACTATCCATTGGGCCTGGTGTTGCCCCACATGCATTATAGATGAACCAGAGCCGTTTATATAGATCTTCATCATTGAGCATCAAAGCTCCCATGACTACATCTGAATGACCACCAAGATACTTTGTTACCGAATGCATCACTATATCAGCACCTAGATCAATTGGATTTTGAAGGTATGGAGAAGCAAAGGTATTATCAACAGCAAGTAAAATATTATTTGCCTTAGCAATTGCTGCAACTGCTGCTATATCCACAATTTGCATAGTAGGATTCGTTGGCGTTTCAATCCAAATTAGCTTTGTATGATCATTCACATAATTCTTTACATGATTCGGATCAGACATATCTATAAAATGGAATTTTATCCCATAATTAGAAAATATCTTAGTGAAGATGCGATAGGAACCACCATAAAGATCATTACCAGTAATCACTTCATCACCTGGAACCAGCAATTTCATGACAGCATCTGTTGCTCCCATTCCACTTGAAAAAGCGAGGCCGAATTTGGAATTTTCTAATGCGGCAAGACATGATTCAAGCGCCTTACGTGTTGGATTGGTTCCCCTAGAATATTCAAAACCTTTATGATCTCCTGGCGATTTTTGCCAATAAGTTGAAGTTTGATATATTGGAGTCATTATTGCTCCTGTGGTTGGATCAGGTTCTTGACCTGCATGAATTGCTTTTGTTCCGAATTTCATGTTGAAATGGTTTTATAATTAGTTTTAGGAGTAATCTCATGATCATAACATTTTACTAGTGAAAATTGGCAGTAATTATAATCGCTTCTCACTCATCAAAATGAGCTGATTATCAAGTAATTTTAAAATATGCAGATAGGATTCAAATCCTCCAAGATGATCCTTTTATTTCATAATAATCACATCAATATGCTCTGGCAAATAAAACCCGCTGAGTAGATGGATTCCCTGTAAGCATACAAATTCCAGTTTCAAGTTTGTTATTCAAAGGAATACATCTGATCGTTGCTTTTGTTTCATCCTTGATCCGTTTCTCAGTTTCGGGTGTTCCATCCCAATGTGCAGAAATAAAACCAGCCTTAGTATCTAATAATTCTTTAAACTCTTGGTATGAGTTTGCCTCTCTTGTGTTTTCTTCCCTGAATCGAAGTGCTTTTTGATAAATAGTATTCTGAATATCTACCAGTAATGATTCAATATGAGGAACTAAGCCATCTCTGGATATCGTTTGTTTTTCTTTAGTATCTCGACGAGCAATTTCTATCGTACCATTTTCAAGATCACGACCACCAATTGCAAGTCTAACCGGTACACCCTTCATTTCATATTCAGCAAATTTAAATCCAGGTCGAAGTGTATCCCGATCATCATATTTAACTGAAATATTCTTTAATTTTAACTGAGCTGCAAGTTCTTTAGCGATAGCAGATATTTGATTTAATTCTTCATCAGAGCGATAAATAGGAACAATAACAACTTGTATAGGTGCAAGTTTAGGAGGAAGAACTAATCCTGAATCGTCAGAATGTGCCATAATCAATGCGCCAATCAGGCGAGTAGATACTCCCCATGAACTTGCCCAAACATAGTCGAGTTTTCCTTCTTTGCTTGTAAATTTTACATCAAAAGCTTTTGCAAAATTCTGACCTAGAAAGTGAGATGTTCCTGCCTGAAGTGCCTTTCCATCTTGCATTAAAGCTTCAATACAATAGGTATCTAAAGCACCTGCAAAACGTTCATTGGCTGTTTTCTTTCCTCTTACTACCGGTAATGCCATCCAATTTTCAGCAAAATCTGCATACACATCCAGCATACGTTCAGTTTCTTCAATTGCTTCTTGTGAAGTTGCATGTGCGGTATGGCCTTCCTGCCAAAGAAATTCAGCGGTTCTTAAAAACAGTCGAGTTCTCATTTCCCATCTTACCACATTGGCCCACTGGTTAACCAAGATAGGTAAATCACGATAGGATTGAATCCAACCCTTATAAGTGTTCCAAATAATAGTTTCGGAAGTTGGGCGAACAATCAGTTCCTCTTCAAGTTTTGCATCTTCATCTACAACGATATTACCATTACCATCATTTTTTAATCGGTAATGAGTTACAACAGCACATTCTGTTGCAAAACCCTCCACGTGAGAAGCCTCTTTTGAAAAAAATGACTTAGGAATGAATAATGGGAAATAAGCATTACTATGACCTGTATCTTTAAACATTTTGTCTAAAGCTGCTTGCATATTTTCCCAAATCGCATAGCCATAAGGCTTTATGACCATACAGCCTCTCACTGCAGAATGTTCAGCCATGTCTGCCTTGCCCACAAGTTCATTATACCATTGGGAATAATCCTCTTCTCTGCTTGTTAAACCCTTACTCATCTTATTTAAGAATCAAAAAATTACGTATATTTATTCAAAAAAACATTTTAGCAAAGTTATAAAACTAGATGATGTATTATAATATTTTGCGATGCAACCATTGCTTAAATACTATCGTCTTTATAATATTCGTTTAATATCTATTAAATGTTCAACATTATGATAAAGAAATTCATTCACTTACTCGCAATCCCATCTATTCTATTATTAGGTTCATGCGCAAGCCCAAAAATAGCTCAACTGAACGATTCAAATGATGATGTATATTTTTCTAATGCAACAGCCAGAGAGGCAGATCCGGTTATTTTTGCAAAGAAGGAGGATATAAGAAGTAGCGATTACGTTACTGATGACCAATTATATGGAGATTCATATAGTAACTATGGATATTACAACGATTATACCTCTCGTTTTAATCGGTTCAGAACTTATGCGCCATCTTTAGGCTATTATAATAGTTTATATGGCAACTATTACGATCCTTTTTTTAGTAATTCCTATTTCCCAAGTAGTTATTTTGGAGTTTCTTCATTTCATATGGGAATAGGATTAGGATATGGGGCTTATAATTATAATCCATGGAGAAACTATGGATATAATTATGGATATGGATATAATTTCTGGGGTCCTTACTCCTATTACAATTCATTTAATCAGTATGCATTTGGAAACGGAAATGGATATTATGGTGGGAATTATAGCGGAATATACAGTAGTCCTGCCTTTAACTCACCCAATTATCGCCCCAGACCTTCAAGAAGTACAGATAATTTAATAATTGATAGGGGTTCTGTTATTGGCGGACCCGGAGGAGTAATCTACAAAGATCCAAATGGAAAAATCATTTCAAGAGGAAGAGCGGAGCGTTATGGAGACCAAGTTCAACCCAATTCTAGCTCAGGCACAAGAAATCAACCTGTAACTAAACCTGCCAGAGTAAGCCAAAGTGAGCCACAAAGAGTTTCACAACCTGAACGAATTTACACAGCGCCTCCACAAAGGCAGGATTCAGGTTCAGGTTCAAGGTCTAATCCTGCACCATCAAATAATAATGGAGGCGGCAGTTCATCATCCCGTCCTTCAAGAGGAAATTAAGATACAGAGAAATCCTTATGAGATTTAAAATTTTATTATCTATGGTAGTCATAGTGGCTACTATAGGAGAGTTACATGCCCAATATTCAGCCGATGCATTACGTTTTTCGCAAACACAATCAAGCAGTACTGCCAGATTTAAAGCTATTGGTGCACAAATCGGAGTGGGTGGAGATTTAAGTTCTATTGGAAGTAATCCTGCTGGTATTGGATTATTTACCAAATCAGAATTTAGTATCACACCAGAATTTAATAGTTATAATGCTGATGCTTCCTATCTTGGAAAGACTACTATAGGTAAAAAAGATCAATTAGGCTTGGCTCATGCAGCAGTTGTATGGAATTCAATTGTATCAAAGCCCAAAGGTGCAAAACTAGATGAAGGATGGATTAGTTTTAACTTTGGACTTGGATATAACAGAACGAAAGCTTATGGAGATAATATCCTTTTCTCAGGTACAAATACTAAAACTTCTATTGCAGATTATTATGCTCAGTTAGCCACTATAAATTATGGTGCTCCTAACTCCTTACCTAGCGGAAGCCTTGAAAGAATGGCTTATGATAATTATTTAATTGGTTATGATAAAACTAACGGACAGTATTTCCCAGAAACCGATGTAAATAATGTTCAGACTAAAAATGACTTAAGAACAGGTTCGCAGGGAGAAATTAATTTTGCTTTTGGGGCTAACTATAGTAATCAATTTTACATTGGCGCCAGTATTGGAATAGCAAGTATCAATTACACTTCCAATTCAAATTATAAGGAAAAAGGTTTTAATGTAACAGAAAATAATAATTATGACATGTCTTACAGGCAGTATCAGATTACTAAAGGTTCAGGAATTAATGCAAAATTAGGTGCCATATACAGACCCATACCAACAGTACGATTAGGTGCCACAATCGAATCACCAACTTGGTACAGTATAAACGATAGCTATTCTGAAGGCCTTGATACTAAATATGGCAAAAACAAAGTAGATTCTCAATTTTTGAATAAAGATGAGACATATGATTTTGTTTACAATTTAAGAACACCTCTAAAAATTAGTGGGGGAATTGGAATATTTATAAATAACCAGGGATTTATATCTGCCGATATTGATTATGTAGATTATTCCACCATAAACTTTTCTGCAGCACCCAATTACGACGATCCAGAAGTAATAATAGATAATAACAGAGAAATTTTAAATAATTATAAAAGCGCTGTAAACTATCGTCTAGGTGCAGAATATAAGATCGATAAACTAATGCTTAGAGCAGGATATGGTATTCAGGGCAATCCATATAAAGCACTGGATAATGACAGGTTTAAAATTAGTACATATAGTGGCGGCATAGGATATCGTTTTAATAACATATATGTAGATATGACCTATCAGCAAATTATATATAATTCTGATATTAAACCATACACTTTGAACCCAGGGAATAGTCCAATGGCCTCAATAAATAATACAAGAAACAATGTTTTTCTTACAATTGGGAGACGGTTTTAATCTATTTAATATCCGCTGCTAGGCGTATTTTTTCTTCTTCATAAAAGAGATTAAATCTTTATTCAAATTTCATTGAAGCATAAAATGATGTACTTTTGTATTGAATGGCATTAAAAGAAGAAAATTTAAAGCAGGTATTTTCCGAAAAATTCAAAGGTTTAATATGGAAGATTCGTATTCATGAGAAAAATGAATATATGGCTATAGAAAGTCGTCATTTGGAATCTAAAAATGTATCCTTTTCTGTTTTAGATCTTCAGACTGGAAAGATATTTTTCAAGGAGCGGTCTTACTTAGAGTCTATGAATCTAAATCTTGCATATGCAGCTCAAAAAAATCTAATTTTAACGGTTAACGAACATGTAGAAAGTCCGGAATCTAAAGGATTGATTTCAATAAATGTTCTAAATGGTGAGATTCTTTGGGAACGATACAATTTCTCATTCAATCAGGCAGATTCATCAGGACTGCAGGTTTATGATCCAAAGATCTATCCAAGAAACTATTTGTGGATCAATCATCTGAATGCTGAAAATATTAGTAAACAAGAAAATAGTTCAACTAGAATTAGTGATCTTTTATTTCCTGATCTATTTGAATCTTATGTTTTGCCAAACTTTATTGAGCATGGTCTAATTATTGGCCAGATTTCTGTTTTACATAAAGATGGTCTATCTATAGTTTCATTTCACCAAAAAATGAAAAATAATATGCAACAGAGATTAGTTGTTTATCAGGACGATAGAATTTTTATTGATGATATTATTATTGATGATATACAAAAACTACAACCTGAGTCGTTCTTTATGATGAATAAACAATTGTTATACATCCGAAATAAGAATGAAATCGTTTCATATTTTGTATAATTGCACAAATTTTAAAACCAGATAAATGCTGAGACATTTAGTTTTATCAATTTCTTTTGCCCTTTTTATAGGTACTGCAAGCGCTGCTATAGATTCTGTAAGCGTTGAAAACCTCAATGGTAAAAAAAATATAGTTCATAAAGTTGAGGCGAAAGAAACTTATTATTCAATTGCACGGAAATATAATGTTACGCCACAATCTGTTATTCAATTCAATAGTAATAAGTCATTACAGATTGGTGCCATCATTAGAGTTCCTACAGAAAGACCTTTTGAAGAATCTAAGATCATCAATGATGAAAATAAACCAGAATCTAATACTTCAGCTAAAATAGCGGTGATCGATTATAAGGTTGGCCCCCGTGAATATCTGCTAGCAATAGCAAAAAAGTTTAACACTACCGTTGAAGATCTCAAGACACTAAACAATCTTTCAAGCAATAATCTTTCTATTGGGCAGATCATCAAGGTTCCGTTTGGATCTGCATCTTCCGAGCAATTAGCTCCTCCTCCTGCCCCTCCTTTGGATATACCTAAACTAGAGTCAAGACCTGTTTCTGCATCAGTAGACAGTAGTAAGAGTGCTAGCGAGAGGTTAAAATTACCAGTTGCCAGATATGGACTTCGGGAAGTGAATGAAAGAGGGCTTGCAATTTGGATTGAAGATGAAAATCTGGATGGGACTAAAATGCTGGCTCTTCATCAAACTGCTCCTATCGGAACTGTAATTAAAATCACCAATCCTATGACAGGCAAAAGTACCTTTGCAAAAGTTGTTGGAAAGTTTACTCAAAATGAATCATCAAAAGATGCAATTATTGTACTAACTAAAGCTACTGCTGATTTAATTGGAGCATTAGACAAAAGATTTCAAGCAATCTTAATTTACGGTGTTCCTAATGAGTAAAAAGCCATTTGTTATTGGTATTGCCGGAGGTAGTGGTTCAGGAAAAACATTCTTCTTAAAGTGCTTTCTAAACCATTTTAAGGAACAAGAAGTATGCCTTTTATCGCAGGATGATTATTACTACAGGGTAGGTCATAATATGACCGCTGAAGAAAATAAACTTTACAACTTCGATCAGCCTTCTACAATTGATAATGATCAGTTTTTAATTGATATAAAAAGACTGATTAATGGAGAAACTGTTTATCAAAAAGAATACACGTTCAATAATCCAAATGCTGAACCCAAGCTATTAGAAATCAAGTCAGCTCCCATTGTGATGGTTGAAGGTTTATTTATTCTTCATTTCAAAGAAATTGCCGAAATAATAGATCTAAAGATTTTTATTGATACCAATGAAGATATCGCATTACAAAGACGCCTAAAGCGCGACCTCATAGAACGTGGATATCCTGAAGATGACGTGCTTTATAAATGGAATAATCATGTGATGCCAGCATTTAACGATTATCTTTTACCTCATAAGGAACTATGCGATAAGATTATTACTAATAATACTCATGTTGCAGAAGATATTATTAAGATAACTAGTGAGATTTCAGGAAATTTACGTGCAAACGTACTTGTGTAGGAATTTAAAGCTGCATTTCGGGAATTTCACCCTCAATTATTAGTTTTCCTAAGGTTGCTATTCTAATGTCTTCAACTGAGATGCCTGGTGCACGCTCCAGCAATCTGAATCCACCTTCATCTGCTATCTCTAGAACTGCCAATTCTGTAACTATTTTTTTTACACATTTCACACCGGTTAAAGGTAGAGAGCATTCAGCCAATAATTTACTTTCTCCCGCTTTGTTTACATGCTGCATAGCTACAATGATATTTTTAGCTGAAGCTACCAGATCCATTGCACCACCCATCCCTTTAACCATTTTGCCAGGGATTTTCCAGTTTGCAATATCACCATGCTCTGAAACCTCCATTGCTCCAAGAATGGTAAGGTCTACCTTTTGGGAACGGATCATACCAAAGCTCAATGCAGAATCAAAGGTTGATGAACCAGGCAATGTTGTTATGGTTTGCTTACCCGCATTGATCAGATCAGAATCTTCTTCACCCTCAAAAGGAAAAGGCCCCATGCCTAATAGTCCATTTTCAGATTGGAGAACTATATTTATTCCCTTTGGAATATAGTTTGCCACTAAAGTTGGAATACCAATTCCAAGATTGACATAATATCCATCTTTTATTTCTTTTGCAATACGCTTTGCAATTCCGATTTTATCTAGCATTTAAACTATTGTTTTGTTTATGAACTCAATTGTAGCTTTCACGACACTACGAGTTATTAAATATTAAAATATTATAGGCTATTAAATTGTTGAAAAGATTCTAATTGATTAATCAGATGAAAAATATTACCTCTCTCTTACTGTCAGCTGTTCAATCCTTTTTTCATAGTCTTTACCTTCAAATATCCGATGTACATAAATTCCCGGTGTATGAATTTGATCAGGATCAAGATCGCCTATTTCAACAAGATGCTCTACTTCTGCTATTGTTATTTTTCCAGCCATAGCCATAACAGGATTAAAATTACGTGCAGTAGAACGAAAAATCAGGTTGCCAGCAGTGTCTCCTTTCCAAGCTTTAACTAGTGCAAAATCTGCATCGAATGCCATTTCCATTAAATATTCTTTACCATCAAAGTTTCGGGTTTCCTTCCCTTCTGCGACTTCTGTTCCAACACCTGCAGGAGTAAAAATAGCTGGCATTCCGTAACCTGCAGCCATACAACGTGTAGCTAAAGTTCCCTGTGGAATTAGTTCAACTTCCAACTCTCCACTTAATAATTGTCTTTCAAACTCAGCATTTTCACCAACATAAGAGGATATCATCTTTTTAACCTGTCGTTTTTTAAGCATTAATCCAATACCAAAATCATCAATACCTGCATTATTTGAAATACAGGTAAGCTGATCTATATCCTTGTTAACCAAGGAATTAATACAATTTTCAGGAATACCACACAAACCAAAACCACCTAGCATTAGTGTCATGCCACTGGTAATATCTTGAATAGCCTCATCGGCATTCGCAACAACTTTATTGATCATAATTTATTTGTTTGGCAGCGAAATTATCAATAGCTAAGATTATTCTAGTTATTATTTACCATTTATTATACAGAACTTTCAAGTGACTTTGAAGAATTTTTACAGCTAATTATTACTATCAGAAAAAGTATTTTTAATAATATGACATTCTTATCCGTGATACCTATTTTAATTAATTATTTGAAATAATAACAAAACACTATTTAAGATACACAAAAGTAATTCCATCTCCACCTCTATCGGCATGTTCATCTTCAATATGACTCACTTGTGGATACTTGCGTAAATATTCTCGTATAAGTTTTCGTAATATGCCATCACCTTTTCCATGAATGATCTTTAAACCAGATAAACCTAACATTACAGCTCTATCGAGATATTTTTCTATCTCATATAGCGCTTCATCTCCTCTCATTCCTCTCAAATCTAGTTCGGTATTGAAGGTAGAAAAACTTTCTGTCAGATCAGTACTGTGAGATTTTCTGATCTCTTTTGGTACTGATTTGTTAGAAACTTTTTCAACTCTGCTTATTTTAACAACTGAGCGCAGATCGCCTAAAGCAAGAATTACATTATCTCTGGAAATTTCTATAACCTGCCCAATGTTCTCAGAATCTAAAAACTTAACCCAATCACCCTTTTTCAATTCTTCAGTTTGCAGATTTTTTTGAGTTTTATTTTCCTGAATTTCATGCTTTTTAAGCTCCTGCTTTAGATTTTGTCTCAGATTTTGAGTTTGTATTTTATCAGCCTTACTTTCTTTTATTTCAGAAATTGTGTTTTCAATAAGCTTGTTGGCATTTTTAATGATGCTTTGAGCTTCAATTTTAGCATCTTTAAGGATAAGTTTTTTGTTTTCTTCTAAATAGGCCTTCAATTGTTCATTTTCTAACAGCAGAGTTTTAACCTTTTGCTCCTTTTTTTCTACTGAAATCCGTGCATCACCTAATTCTTTTTTGTCTCTTTCAAGATCTACAAGCAAGGTGTCAACTTTCTTTTGATAAGTTCCAATTTTACGCTTAGCAGATTCCAATACCTCTGTACTTAATCCAATTTTTTGGGCAATTTCAAAAGCATATGAACTTCCCGGTTTGCCAAGTGAAAGAATATAAAGTGGCTGCATCTTTTCATTATTAAACAACATAGATGCATTTTCGAGCCCTGGCGTTGAATTAGCAAATGTTTTTAAATTGGAATAATGGGTAGTAACTACTCCTCTTACATTCTTTTTATTCAAATTTTCAAGCACGGCTTCAGCAATCGGACCGCCAAACTGAGGATCAGTACCTGTACCGAATTCATCAATAAGAACCAGAGTTTTTGAATTCGCAAAATCTATGAAATACTTCATTTTTGAAAGGTGAGCACTATAGGTACTTAGGTCGCTTTCAATTGACTGATCATCACCAATATCCGCAAATATCTGCTTAAAAATTCCCACTTTGGAATGTTCATCGGCAGGAATAAGAAGTCCAGACTGTACCATGATCTGAAGTAAACCTACAGTTTTCATACAAACTGACTTACCACCTGCATTGGGACCTGAAACTACGATCACTCTTTCCTCATCGTCAATTTTAATATTCAATGGAACAACAGTTTGTTTTTCTTTTTTAAAATTTAAAAACAATAAGGGATGTCTGGCATTAATCAGTTCAATTTCAGCTTCATTTATCAAAACAGGCATTTCAGCCTCTATATTAATGGCAAAGAGGGCTTTTGCTCTAACAAAATCAAGTTTAGTGAGAAGACCATGATAAGATAACAATAAAGGCACGTAGGGTCTTAATTCATCTGTTAGTTGAATCAGCAATTTAATAATCTCTCTCCTTCTCTCGAATTCAAGATCACGAATGATATTATTCAAATGGAATACTTCATCAGGCTCAAGATAAACCGTTTGCCCAGAGGCAGACTCATCGTGAATAAACCCCTTTATTTTTCTTTTGTTTTCAGAAAGGACCGGAATACATAATCTACCATCGCGAATAGTTAAGTTACCATCAGCCGTCCAGCCATTGTTCTGTGCACTTTTAAATAGCTGATCTATCTTTTTTCTGGCCTCCTGCTCTGCTTTGGCAATGCCTGATGATATAGTCATCAGTTCGGAAGAGGCGTTATTCTTAATTTTACCTTTAGGGTCTATAATAAGTTCGATCTTACGAATGATCGATTTTTCAATAGGAAGATGCTCAAAAAGTGCTTCCAGATTAGGGTATTGACCTTCTCTGTCTGTAAAATACTGGATTACAGAAAATACTGTACCTAAAGATAAGGAGACTTTAAAAAACTCATCCTCTAAAAGGTATGTTCCTTCAATTCTTGCCTTTTCAACCATAGTCTTGATGTCGAAAAAGTTTTGAATGGGTAAAGATGTGTCATTCTGTAATATATTTTTGAATTCATAAGTTTGCCGGAGAAACTTATTTATATACTCATAATTGGTCATTACCTGAATTTTATCAACCATTTGCTGACCCATAGTACTCAGACAATATGTTTTGATCAATTCTTTAATATCAAAGAAACCTAGCTTTTCGCCGGCATTATTGGGGTATATCATTGTTTAATCTCAGGATTCTTTAACTGAATTTTATTCAGTTTTCGTTCTTTATTCGCTAATAAATATTCTACACGATTATACATACTATCCAGACGAACAGGATCCATGCTGTAATATTTTAAACTTCTCTCATATACTGCTTTTGTAGTTTTATGACTCTTGTAAACAGTAGCATAAAAATTCTTACCATTTATCCTGGTAGAGTCGGTATACACCAACGTGGCCATATAACCATCAATAATATGCAGATCAGCAATAATTTGAATCATTTTTTGCTCTTCAATCAAATCCTTTGGCAATTCATTATCCCTGCAAGAAACAATAAGAAAGAATCCTAAAATAAATAGTTTAAATAGCTTCATTTGAATCACAATTTATATGGATTTGATAATGAGAATACAGTTGCATATTAGTATAGTATCACGTAGGTTTATCTTTTAAAAAATTCAATCAAAAATACAGATTAATGAGCATTACAGCTAATATATCAGCCATAAAGAAAGAAATAGGAACCAGAAATGTAAAGCTGATTGCAGTTTCCAAAACCAAACCTGTAGAAAGTATACTCGAAGCCTATGAAGCCGGACATCGTTTGTTTGGTGAAAACATGGTACAGGAGCTGGTAGAAAAACATGAAAAACTTCCTAAAGATATTGAATGGCATTTGATTGGTCATTTGCAGACCAATAAAGTTAAATATATAGCATCTTTTATTAATTTAATTCATTCTGTAGATAGTTTGAAATTAATACAGGAAATAAATAAACAAGCTTTTAAAAACAATAGGATAATTGATTGTTTACTCCAATTAGAGATCGCCGATGAGGAAACTAAATTCGGAATGGATATGGCAGAGGCTATTGAACTTTTACGATCAAACGAATTCCAGGAATTGAAGAATGTTCGCATCTGCGGGGTAATGGGAATAGCAACATTTACTGATAATCCAAATATGACTGCAGAAGAGTTTTATGAATTAAAAACCTTTTTCAACGGACTCAAAGACACATTTTTTAGAAAAGACCCTGCATTTAAAGAGATTTCAATGGGTATGTCTGGTGATTATCATTTAGCTATTGAAAAAGGAAGTACCCTGATCAGACTTGGCAGCACAATCTTTGGAGGAAGACAAGTAAAGGCTAACTAAAAAAGATTAAAAAGTATTTTGATTTATAATGGAAATAGAGATTAGAAGAGCTGTTATTGATGACTGCCCAAGGTTACTGGAATTAATTATTGAACTAGCTATTTATGAGAAGGCTGCTGATGAAGTAAGTGTAAGCCTAAATGAGTTTCAAGAAGCTGGTTTTGGAAATAATCCGGTATGGAAAGCCTTTGTTGCTGAAGAAAACGGGATAATTCAGGGGTTTGGATTATATTATATCCGCTACTCTACCTGGAAGGGATGCAGAATGTACCTAGAGGACCTTTTAGTAACAGATAAGATGCGAGGTAATGGCATTGGTAAAATGATCTTTGAAAGACTAATTCAGGAAGCTGTTGAAAAGGAATTTAAAGGTATAACCTGGCAGGTACTTGACTGGAATGAACCAGCAATAAATTTTTATAAAAAATATCAAACAGATTTTGATGCTGGTTGGTTAAATGTTGCGCTTTCAAAAGAGCAAATAAATAACTTTAATAAGTTATTATAGAATTTTACTATACAATTTATTATAAAAATTATATAAACCATTGACAAAGGTATTTAAATTTGGAGGTTTTGCAGTTTCAGATGCAGAATCCGTTAAAAATCTGCTCAAAATTGTTGGCACAACTAGTAGTGCTCAGATTTTAATTATTGTTTCTGCAATGGGGAAAACTACTGATGCACTTGAAAAACTCTGCAAGTATTATGTGGAAGGAAACGAAGATGCACAAGAAATTCTCAAAGCAATAAAACAATTTCATGAAAACATCATGATTGAACTTTTTCAAACCAAAGTTCATCCTGTATTTGATGAAATTGCCAATACCTTTGTTGAAATAGAATGGATGCTAGAAGATGAACCACATCCAGATTATGATTTTAACTATGACCAGATAGTTTCGATAGGTGAATTTCTTTCAAGCAGAATTGTAGCTGCTTATTTAAATGTAAATAAAATTGATACCAAATGGGTTGATGCGAGAGATTTCATCCACACAGACAATACCTATAGGGAAGGAATTATAGATATGGATAAAACCACTTCTTCAATGCATTTATTAAAGAATATGCTTGAAAAGCAAACAGTTATTACACAGGGATTTATTGGAGGAACTTCAGAAAACTTCAGTACAACGCTAGGTCGTGAAGGTTCTGATTACTCTGCTGCTATATTTGCTTCCTGTCTAAATGCTGAATCTCTTACCGTTTGGAAGGATGTTCCAGGCATTATGAATGCCGATCCAAAATTATTTAAAGATGCAAAAAAATATGAAGAGCTCCCCTATTCTGAGGCATTGGAGATGGCTTATTACGGGGCAACAGTTATTCACCCCAAAACAATAAAACCATTACAAAATGCAGGAGTTCCATTGTTTGTTAGGCCATTTTTATTTCCAGAACAAATGGGAACCCGAATAGACTCAACTGCCAAACTGAATACAGACCTATCTGCAATAATTGTCAAGCAAAATCAGATGTTATTATCGATCTCTTTGAAGGATTTTTCATTCATTGATGAACATATTCTTATTTTTCTGTTACAAATAATTTCAGAAGCTAATATCAAATTAAATATGATGCAGCGTTCTGCGCTAAGTTTGTCTGTATGCTTCAATCAGGATGAAGCTAAATTCAATAAGTTATATGATATCCTGAAGGAAAAGTTTAAATGTAAGTATAATGAAGGTCTAGATCTTCTTACTGTACGACATTTTAAAAGGGATAAACTGAAAACTATACTAGCAGGAAGAACTGTCATGATGGAGCAATTCAGCAGGAACACTGCACAAATAATCTTGCAGTAAAGTTGTGAATAAGAACATATTAGATAGCGAAGTACAAAAGTTCATAAACCATAACTTAAATGCTGATATACCCAATCTAAGCCTTAAAAAGAGTCCCTTTTCTTTAGTAAGTTCAAAAGAACTAGCTGAGCAAATAGACAGTAAAAAAAGATGTGAATTTAAACTACCCCACTGGTTCAATTCAAAAGGTATCTATTACCCGACAAAAATTGCCATTGAACAAGCATCATCAGAAATTGCAGCAAAATATAAAGCAGAATTAATTCAAGGTGAAGAGCTTATCGACCTTACTGGAGGTATTGGTGTTGATACCTCATTTTTTGCCAGGAAAGTAAAGTCTGTGACCCATTGTGAGATTAATCAGGAGCTTTCTGAAATCGCTGAATATAATTCAAGAATAATTGGACTTGACATCAACTTCATTCATTCAAGCGGGATAGAATATCTTCTTAACTCAAATAAGACTTTTAGTACTATTTATATTGATCCTTCAAGAAGAATTAGCTCAAAGAAGGTTTTTATGCTTAAAGATTGTGAACCCGATATCATCAGTAATTTGCAACTATTAAGGGATCATTCATCACGCATACTAATTAAAACGGCTCCCCTGCTTGATATTCAATCATCAATAAAAGAATTAAAACAGGTAAGCTCAATCCATGTTGTCAGCATTAAAAATGAATGTAAAGAATTGCTGATAATTATAGATAAAGAACAGGAAACTGATGACCCACTGATTACTTGTGCCATATTAGGAGATGATGAAAAAACCTATAGCTTTAAACTATCAGAAGAGAAAGAATTCCAAATTAATAAGTACTCTGAACCTTTAAAATATATCTATGAACCTGATGCAGCACTCCTAAAGGCTGGATGTTTTAAGCTGATCACCCGTGATTTTAATAGTTATAAAATTCATCAGCATACCCATTTATATACCTCAACTGAATTACTAAATTCATTTCCAGGTAGAAAGTTCATTTTAAAAAAAGCAGGTGACTATGGTATGTTTATAAAAGAAAATCAAGTAAAGAAAGCTAATATTATTTGCAGAAACTTTGGTTTAAGCCCAGAAGAGATCAAGAAAAAATTAAAGATCAATGATGGTGGAAATGAGTACCTATTATTTTGTACCGGACCTAAAAATGAACGATTGGTCTTAAACTGCGAACGAATATAGTTTGATCATTGAAATCATTCAGATTATGAACTATACAACCTATTTAATTTATAAATAGGAAATAAATCTATCTCACAATAAAATTAACAACCTTGAGCGAGTTGTAAATAAATGAATTTCTCAAAAAAGGAGTTCTAAAAGAACTCCTCTATTATTTTGCTTTGAATTATTTATTAGGTTGCGGAGTCATGCGCAAATAAGGTTTAATCTCTGTAAACCCTTTTGGAAATTTAGCAGGAATATCTTCCGTTTTAATAGCAGGAATAACAACCACATCTTCTCCTTCTTTCCAGTCGGCAGGAGTTGCAACACTATAATTTGCTGTTAACTGAAGTGAGTCAATTACTCTTAATATTTCAACAAAATTTCTACCTGTCGAAGCAGGATAGGTAATCATTAATTTGATTTTTTTATCAGGTCCTATCACGAATAGAGAACGAACTGTAAATGTTTCTGAAGCATTAGGATGCATCATTCCATACAATTCAGCAACTTCTCTATTTTCATCAGCTATGATCGGAAAATTAACTTCTACATGCTGAGTTTCATTGATATCATTGATCCATCCCTTGTGAGATTCAACAGAATCGACACTCAAGGCAATTACTTTTACATTACGCTTTTCAAATTCACTTTTTAATGAAGCTGTTCTTCCTAATTCAGTAGTACATACAGGAGTATAATCTGCCGGGTGAGAAAAAAGCACTGCCCAACTATCTCCTAAATAATCGTGAAAACTGATATCACCCTGAGATGTCTTTGCAGTAAAATTCGGTGCAAGATCGCCTAGTTTCAAATTCATAATAGTATAATTTAAATTACGTTTAATAATCTACTAATTTACTAGATATTCTTGATTGAATCAAAAAAACTCCCTGATTTATATTCAGAGAGCTTTCTTTGTACTCAAATATTACATTAATCTTTATATTATTTAGGATTACGAATAATAAGATTCATAAAAAGCTATTCATTATTGCTTAATCAACTTTCTAGGCCTATCATCGATCATCCCATTGAATTTATTTTTTTCTAAGATTTGATTCAACACTTTTTCTTCAGAAAGAGGCATTCCAGAAATACTGCTTAATGTATTACCCTTTGAGCTTACTGAGAAAAATCCTTTTTCAGAATATGCTAAAGCAGCAGCTAAAAGCGCTTCTTTCTCATCACCAAAATCTTTAGTTACATCATCAGCAAGTGTTTTATCAACTGCTAATCCTTCGTAAAATCCACCATAATTCTTTTGATTCCTAGTTTCAAACTGGGGTACATATAGATCTAAATTATCAATATTGATTGCAAAAAAACCAACTGGTTTACCATAGGTTTGACGACCAATTAATTTTACATCATTAGGCAAAACAGCCTTGAGGTTATTAATAACTAATTCACTGGCAGAAGCCGTTCCACTAAGTACTAAGAAATAAATCTTTTTAAATTCTGCAGCACCTTCCTTAGCAAAATTTTCAATATTCCCTGCTGCCACAGTTGGTTTATAATTAATATCTGCGTAGGTTGCCCATTTGCCATTTACACCGTTAGTAAATGTTTGAAGTTTACCATTAGCATCTAATAAAGGTTGATTGACTAATATTTTTGCAAGCCCATCTTGCATAGTTTTTGTCCAATAGGTTGTATACATTACTTGACCATTTACGGAAGCAGGCGCTAACAGATTGGTAAACACATCAGAAGTAGCCACAGAACCTCCACCATTATAGCGCAGATCAACAATTAATTCAGAAGCACCTTCTGTATGAAATTTTCCGATCGCCGCTCTCAGACCATCTCTTGAATTGGTAGTAAAACTATGATAAACTAAATATCCAACTTTTTTACTACCAAGGGTAAATATTTTAGTGGCATAAATTGGATTGTTGGCATAAGTTGCTCTTGCAATAGTTAAAACTAGACTGCTTCCATCAGGTTTTTTGACGGTCATAGAAACTGTTGTTGCACTTCCAAAAACAGCTGAAGAAACAAATGATACATTTGCTGACGAAGATGTACTTAAGGCTGATCCAGTTCTTCCGTTTAAAGTAGTAATCTGATAGCCTCTTATCAGCCCTGCAGTAGCAGCAGGAGATCCTGGTGAGACATATTTAACTCGAAGATCTTCAGTTGGAGTAGCTGAATTTCCATCATCATCATTATAAAATACGGAGAAGCCAAAATCACCACTTACTCCACCTAATGAGGTTGATACTCCACCATTATCAAGAAATGAATATTTATCTACAGGTTTGTTAGTTCCCGGTAATTTAATTATTGCATCGAGAACTGCCTGATCTGAAGAATATGATCTGGGTTTAAATATTTCATAGCTAGGCATATCGTCATTCCAGAAATAAGTGTCTCTAGCATAAAGAAAAATTGAATCCTTAGTTAATTCAGCTCTCGTAGGGGGTGCAACGATCACTGGTGGAGTTACAGTTGTTGTCGTTGGAGCCTTAGGCTCTTTCTTACAAGCAGAAGCAAGGATTAAAACACCGAATGTGAAAATAATTGGTTTTATTAATGACCTCAAAATGATTTTATTTGACATATATTTCTTAAAGTTGAGATAGGTTAGTTTTTAATATTAAAAAATAAATTAGCTATAAATTTAAATAAATTCACTGACATTTAAATAATCTACTCCACTTGATAAAGCAAATTCTTCATCCGTTAAAGCATTACCCAAGATCAAAAGATCCTTTCTCAATAAATTGTGCTCTTTTAATATATACGATAATACATCAGATTCTGGTTTTTGATTTATCTCCTGAGCATAATAAACCTTTAAATATTTTTCAAGACCATTCCACTCTGTTTGCATGATTTTATTCATCTGAATTTCAGGTTTACCGTTTGTAATGATGAATATATTCTTTCTATCAATAACTATTTCTTGTAACAGAATAAGCACATTTGAAAACAACAATAGCTTCAAAGGTAATCTGGCAGTAAAATAAAGCCGGTCAAAATTATCTCTGTATTTTTCATTGATTCCAAATACTTCTTTCGCCCTATCAAAAATGCCATCATCACCATGGTGTTCATATGATTTTTTGAAAAATTCAATCAGATCTGATGCTGGAGGAAATGTCTCTGTAAATTCAATGAAATTGGAAAATAGATAATAGACCTGCAGTAGATAGTCTCTTTCAGGGTAAAGAACATCATCCAATTCAAAAATAAAAGCCTTCTTTCTGTGATCAAGATCAATATATTTAAGCATATCAAATACTAAAAGAACCAAATATTAGCTGATTATTTTTAAATTCCCATTGAAAAATGCCATTTTCTTCATTGAGAAGCATTAAACTTTCTTTGGCAATATTCCCTGCACATAAATTTCCATCGATCAAGACAAATAAATTTGTAGAAAGAAATGGCGAATCATTTAATCTTGTTTCTATCCATTTTATGGAAGGAATAACAAGTTTAATGTCAAATTCTTCAAAAAGTTGTCGAGATTTTGAAAATTCAACAATTTCGTCAGGTAATAACGGATAAATTTCAACTATTTGATTATCCAGACAGATTTTTAAAACTTCATGGATAAAACTCGAAGAATCAGTAGAGGGAAACTTTAAAAATCTTTTTCCGGAAAAAACAGGAATATCTGTATCAGAGGCAAAACATATATCCTCAGTATTTAGAATACGTGCAAGTTGGAAAGCTGCTGAATTAGTTGCAGCGGTGATCAAAACAGACATTTTAATAATTAATTATTTGTCCATCTTTCATTAACACCTTTTTATTTGCAAGATTAGCAAGATTTTCATTATGAGTAACAATCACAAAGGTTTGGTTCAGAGTATCACGTAAATTGACAAACAGCTGATGCAGATTTTCAGCGTTATTTGAATCTAAATTTCCGGATGGTTCATCAGCTAATATTATTGCTGGATTATTCACCATAGCCCTTGCTACTGCCACACGTTGTTGTTCACCACCCGACAGTTCATTGGGTTTGTGATTGGCACGATCTGAAAGACCAAGTATTTCCAATAATTCAAATGCCTTATTTTCAGCATCTTTTTTACTTTTACCAGCAATAAAGGCCGGTATACATATGTTTTCTAAGGAAGTAAATTCAGGAAGCAAGTGATGAAATTGAAAAATGAATCCAATTTGCTCATTCCTGAATGCACTCAATTTTTTTGATGTGAGTGTATGAATATCCACATTGTTCAATCTGACTATTCCATGGTCAGGATGATCAAGAGTTCCAATGATATGTAAAAGAGTACTTTTTCCTGCACCCGAAGCACCAATTATCGTAATAATCTCTCCTCTTGTAACATCAAGATCAACCCCTTTTAGGATCTGTAAATTTCCGTATGATTTTTTAATTCCTCTTGCCTGAAGCATCGATTTTGACTGTATTCATATGCAAAGGTGCAAATTGTTTATTAGAGTAAGGTCTGAGCACAAAAAAAAGACTTATTTTTTGCATTTGCTATTTTCAGGTTTGCAATAAAAACGTAGTTTTACGACAAATAACAAGTAAATGAATATTCACGAATATCAAGGTAAAGCAATATTAAAAAGTTTTGGCGTCAGAGTTCAAGAAGGCATCGTTGCCGATACTGCTGAGCAAGCTGTTGAAGCAGCCAAAAAACTAAAAGTAGATTATAACTCAGACTGGGTAGTTATCAAAGCTCAGATACATGCAGGCGGACGTGGAAAAGGTGGTGGTGTTAAGCTAGCAAAAAATCTGGAAGAAGTAAGAGAAAAAGCAGGGCATATCATAGGAATGCAATTAATTACACCACAAACCGGGCCAGAAGGTAAGTTGGTTAGCAAAGTTTTGGTTGCACAGGATGTTTACTATCCTGGTGAAAGTGATACCAAAGAATTTTATGTAAGCGTTTTACTCGACAGATCCAGAGGCCGTAACATCATCATGTATTCTACAGAAGGTGGAATGGATATTGAAGAAGTTGCAGAACACACACCTCATTTAATATTTAAAGAAGAAATAGATCCAAAGGTTGGTCTTCAGGGATTTCAGGCTCGTAAAATAGCCTTTAATCTGGGATTGAGTGGTGATGCATTCAAAGACATGACCAAATTCATTGCTTCTTTGTATAAAGCATATGAAGCTACTGATTCATCTATGTTTGAGATTAACCCAGTCTTAAAAACTTCTGATAATAAAATTCTTGCGGTTGATGCCAAAGTAAACCTGGATGATAACGGACTTTTCCGCCATCCTGATTTTGCTGCGATGCGTGATACATCAGAAGAAGATCCAACAGAAGTAGAAGCAAGTAAATCAAATTTGAACTATGTTAAACTTGACGGAAACGTAGGTTGTATGGTGAATGGAGCTGGTCTTGCAATGGCTACAATGGATATCATCAAACTTGCTGGTGGTGAGCCTGCAAATTTCCTAGATGTGGGTGGAACTGCAAATGCAGAAACAGTTAAAGCTGGATTTAATATTATCCTTTCTGATCCAAATGTAAAAGCTATTCTGATCAATATCTTTGGAGGAATTGTACGCTGCGATCGTGTTGCTCAGGGAGTTATTGATGCATACAAAGAGATTGGAAATATTCCTGTTCCAATTATTGTACGTCTTCAGGGCACTAATGCTGTAGAAGCAAAAAAGTTAATTGACGAATCGGGACTAAAGGTTTACTCTGCAATTCTTCTTAAAGAAGCTGCTGCCTTAGTAACCAAGGTTCTTGAAAATAAATAATCTATAGATTTCGTCATTCCTGACCCAAACAGGGATGACGAAATTTTATTATAGTGTGATATTGTATCAACATTTACAATTCAATCACAGGTTTAATAGCTATTACTTGTATTAGGTATTATTATTGATAATTGAATTCCACAGCCATTATACTTTAACTCTTTATATTTTAGGATATCAGCTCAGATAAATTTGAGCTATGCATAAGGGCATAAAAAAAGGGAGCTTTAGGCTCCCTTTTTTAAAATATGATATCTAAGACTATTTTACTGTATCGATAACAGCTTTAAATGCATCTGGATGATTCATTGCAAGATCAGCTAAAACCTTACGGTTCAATTGATTTCCACTTGCAGTTAATTTACCCATTAATGCAGAATACGATAGTCCGTGCTGGCGTGCACCAGCGTTGATACGCTGAATCCACAAAGCTCTGAATTCTCTTTTCTTATTTTTACGGTCACGGTATGCATATTGCAAACCTTTTTCGACTGTGTTCTTAGCAACGGTAAAAACCTTGCTTCTAGATCCCCAATAGCCTTTGGCTAAATTTAAGACCTTTTTTCTTCTTCTTCTTGACGCTACTGCGTTAACCGAACGTGGCATGTTGTTTTGTGTTTTGGTAAGCGGTGTTCCTTGTCAGAAACTTAAAACCTGATACCTGGTTAAATTAATTTGTTGATTACTTGCCTATACAAAGCATACGCTTAACGTTGCCTGAATCTGCATCAGAAACTAAACTTGTCTGACCCAAGGCACGCTTACGTTTGTTACTCATCTTGGTTAAGATGTGACTTTTAAAAGCGTTCTTTCTTTTGATTTTACCTGTTCCAGTAAGCTTGAAGCGCTTTTTTGCACTGGAACACGTTTTCATTTTTGGCATAACTATATTTATTTATTTATCAATTATTCTGTTTGTATAATTGTCAGTTGCGAAATGCCACAAGGGCAAATTAACAAACCCGATTTAATCGGATGACGAATTATCTTTTACCTACATGTTTAGGAGCAACGGTTAAAAACATCCGTTTTCCCTCTAATTTAGGTAATTGTTCAACCTTACCCACATCTTCTAATGCTTGAGCAAACTTTAATAACAGGATTTCTCCTTGTTCTTTATAAACAATTGCACGACCTTTAAAGTGAACATATGCACGAACTTTCTCACCACCTTCAAGGAAACCAATTGCATGTTTTAGTTTAAACTGAAAATCATGATCACTGGTATTAGGTCCAAAACGTATTTCTTTAATCACCGTTTGTTTTGCATTAGACTTAATTTCCTTCATTTTTTTCTTCTGCTCGTAAATAAACTTGTTGTAATCAACAATCTTACATACAGGCGGAACTGCATTCGGAGAAATTTCCACAAGATCAAGATCCTGTTCAATAGCCATTGCCAAAGCCTCTCTGAATGGATAAATACCCGTTTCCACGTTCTCACCAGTTAAGCGCACCTCAGGTGCCCGGATCAAATCATTGATCTTATGTTCTGCTTCTTTCTTTTTAAACGGAGGGCGTGGTCCTCTGTTAAAGCCTGGTCTTCCTAATGCCAAATTATACTTCTATTTAAATTGTAATTTCTTTAACTAACTGATTACTAAACTCTTCAATTGTCATGCTACCTACATCTCCTTGCCCATGTCTCCTAACAGAAACCATGCCTTCATTCATTTCTTTTTCACCTAAGATGAGCATGAAAGGTATTTTCTTGACTTCAGCATCACGAATCTTTCTTCCAATCTTCTCATCTCGAGAGTCAATCAGCCCGCGAATATCGGAATTATTAAGCGATTCTAAAACTTTTTTTGCATAATCCTCATATTTTTCAGAGATAGGCAGCACTATAAATTGTTCTGGTGAGAGCCATAATGGAAATTCACCTGCGCAGTGTTCGATCAAAACCGCCACAAACCGTTCTAAAGATCCGAAAGGAGCTCTATGTATCATCACCGGACGGTGTTTTTGATTATCACTTCCAGTATATTCAAGTTCAAATCGCTCAGGTAAATTGTAGTCTACCTGAATGGTACCCAATTGCCATTTCCTACCAAGGGCATCCTTTACCATGAAATCAAGCTTTGGACCATAGAAAGCTGCTTCACCTAACTCAATAATAGTGGTTAAGCCTTTTTCGTCAGCAGCTTCAATAATTGCCGATTCGGCAAGCTGCCAATTTTCATCACTTCCAATATATTTGGCTTTATTTTCAGGATCTCTGAGTGAGATCTGAGCGGTATAATCATCGAATCCTAACGCTTTAAATACATATAAAACCAAGTCGATAACCTTTTTAAATTCTTCTTTAACCTGATCTGGACGACAGAATAAATGTGCATCATCCTGAGTAAAACCTCTTACTCGGGTTAAACCATGAAGTTCTCCGCTTTGTTCATAGCGATAAACTGTGCCAAATTCTGCATATCGAACAGGAAGATCTTTATAAGAACGAGGTTTTGTTTTATAAATTTCGCAATGATGAGGACAGTTCATTGGTTTTAAGAAAAACTCCTCACCTTCTTGAGGGGTTTTTATTGGCTGAAAGGAATCTGCACCATATTTTTCATAGTGGCCGGAAGTAATATAAAGGTTCTTATGTCCAATATGTGGCGTAATAACCTGCTCATATCCAGACTTAACCTGAGCTCTTTGAAGAAAATTAACAAGCTTTTCGCGAAGTGCTGTCCCTTTTGGTAACCATAACGGCAAACCCATACCTACTTTTTCAGAAAAAGCAAAAAGTTCTAGCTCTTTACCCAGCTTACGATGATCCCGCTTTTTGGCCTCCTCAATCATGTGGAGATAGTCGGTTAGCTCACTTAGCTTCGGATAAGTAACTCCATATATACGAGTTAATTGTTTTCTGGTTTCGTCACCTCTCCAATAAGCACCTGCAACATTCATCAACTTAACAGCCTTAATAAAGCCCGTATTAGGAATATGTGGACCACGGCAAAGGTCGGTGAAATTACCCTGTGTATAGAATGTGATTGAACCATCAGCCAGATCTTTGATTAAATCCAGTTTATATTCATCATCTTTTTTGGTAAAATATTTAATTGCATCACTCTTAGAAACTCCTTTTCTAGAAAATTCAGATTTTACTTTTGCTAATTCAATGATCTTATCTTCGATTTCTTTAAAATCATCTGACGAAAATTCACGGTCACCAAAATCAACATCATAGTAAAAGCCTGTTTCAATTGCCGGACCGATACCGAATTTTGTACCTGGATACAATGCTTCTAAAGCTTCAGCCATCAAATGTGCAGAAGAATGCCAGAATGTAGCCTTTCCTTCCTGATCATTCCAGGTTAAAAGTTTTACTAATGAATCTTTTTCAATTGGTCTGGAAGAATCCCATACCTCACCATTAACCATGGCAGCTAAAACGTTACGAGCTAATCCTTCAGAAATAGAAAGTGCTATCTGGTGGGCAGAAGTCCCTTGTTCGTACTCCCGAACAGAACCATCAGGAAGAGTAATATTGATCATCTACAAAATGATTTATAAGTTATGATTTAAAAAATTCAAATGATCATCTACAAAGTGATCTTCATTTCGAGTACAAAAATAGGATTTTATAAAGAATTTTGCTGCTAAAATGGGAACTAAAATTGGAGGAGCAAAATTTATGAAGCTGTTTAAAAAAATCGTTAAGGCCTA
Source organism: Pedobacter schmidteae (assembly GCA_945901155.1). GTDB lineage: Bacteria > Bacteroidota > Bacteroidia > Sphingobacteriales > Sphingobacteriaceae > Daejeonella > Daejeonella schmidteae_B. The sequence continues at coordinate 7,586 of CAMDKO010000018.1, read as the reverse complement.
AGCATTACCCCCATCCATGAGTTAAAACATCTGCAATATGCATTGTTTTAACCTTTAGATCATGCTGATCAATATAGGCTTGCAAATTTAATAAACATGAAGAATCTGTAGAAATTATATAGTCAGCACTCATTTCTAAAGCATTATTTACCTTTTGTTCTGCCATTGCACTTGAAATACCATCAAATTTAACAGCAAATGTGCCACCAAATCCACAACATACATCAGTATCTTTCATTTCTACTAGTTCAAGTCCATGAACTTTACTTAATAATTGCCTCGGTTCAGCTTTAATATTACATTCTCTTAAACCAGCACAAGAATCATGGTACACAGCCTTTCCTTCAAGTTCAGCACCGAAATAATCCTTTTGAATAATATTAACGAGGAAATCACTTAACTCATGAATATTACTTTGAATAGCTCTACATTTATTATGAACTGCTGTGTTAGTAAACAGATCATTAAAAGAATTTTTGACCATCCCTGTACAAGAGGCAGATGGTGATACAATATAATTAGTTTCAGAAAAATCATTCAGGAATTTACCACCAACTATTTTTGCTTCTTCCCAGAAACCTGCATTGTATGCTGGTTGTCCGCAACAGGTTTGTTCTGTATTATAAACCACTTTACATCCAGCTTTTTCAAGAATTTTGATGGTATTAAAAGCTGTCTGAGGATAAAGTTGGTCAATAAAACAGGGAATGAATAATTCGACAGTCATAGGTAATTTCTTAAACAGTACTAAATTCAGAAAAAAAACTAATCCTTAGCTAAGGAAGTTGAAGATTCTGTTTTTATAAAAAATATTGACACTAAAATCAATAAACCTATAATAAAAAACCCAGCAAGACTAATTGCTGAATTTCGCATACTTCCTGTAAATTCTTCGATATATGCAAAACTGAATAAACCAATCACAATTGCCATTTTCTCAGTAACATCATAAAAACTAAAGAATGAAGCGGTATCAGGAGTATTTTCAGGTAAAAATTTGGAATAAGTAGATCTTGAGATAGATTGTATTCCTCCCATAACTAATCCCACAATAACAGCTACAGCATAAAACTGACCCTCATTTTGTATATAATAGGCTCCAGCACAAACTCCAATCCAAACTACTATAACTGCGATAATAACCTGGATATTGCCATATTTCTTTGCAAAATATGACATGATCAGTGCCCCCAAGATAGCTACAATCTGTATAATCAGAATGATTGCGATCAATTTAGCGGTTCCCAGTTTCAGAACCTTTTCACCAAATCCAGCCGCTACAAGCATTATGGTTTGCACTCCCATTGAGTAAAAAAAGAATCCCAGTAAAAATCTTTTCAGAATAGTCATTTCTTTTAATTGATGCCATACTTTGATAAGTTCTTGAAAGCCACTTTTAACATCAATTTCAGATAATTTATTGTAATTAGGGCTTCCTGCAGGAAGTTTTTTAAATGGGATCTGAGAAAACGATATCCACCATATACCGACCAGTAAAAACGATAAACGGGCTGGCAAGGAAGGGTCAGTAATACCAAATAATTCAGGCTTTAAAACAAAAACGAAGCAAATAATTTGCAATAAAACACTGCCTACGTATCCATATGCAAATCCTTTAGCACTTACCTTATCTTGTTGATCAACTGAAGCTATTTCAGGCAAGTATGAATTATTAAACATAGCTCCTCCTATATACCCAATAGCAGCAAGGGTAAAACAAATGATACCTAATTCTAGTGTCTCGAGCTTAAAAAAGAATAAACCTGCACAAGCAAAACTTCCAATATAGGTAAAGACCATCATAAACACCTTTTTATTGCCTCTGAAATCTGCAATAGATGATAATACCGGCAGAAGTAATGCCATAATCAGATAAGCTGCTGAAAGCGCATAGTTTGAAAGAGCAGTATTTGTAAATTCAGTCCCAAAAAACATAACCTTATCGCCATTTTGCTCGGTTGTAGTAATGATGGTATAATACGCTGGGAAAATTGTTGAAGTAATTACCAGGTTATAGGCAGAATTTGACCAATCAAACATGGCCCAAGCCTTAATGGTATCTTTATTATTTCGCATGTTAGATCAAGAAATTTTAATCAAATTTTAGCCTGAAAAAAATGATGAATTTGAATTATATAGTGTTGAAAATAAAGAAAATAATCAATCTTCAAGATTATTATGTTTAATTAATTTCATTTAAAATCAACTTTCCTAATTCATTAATTGTGATCTTACCGGAGCTTCAACTTGTCTAGTTCATAAAAGGAGCACATAATCCTATGTGCAATTCAAGGGCAATATGAAAATTAAGGATGTATTGGTATGCCATTTTTTATATATTTTCTAAATAATAATACTCCCCATTTACCTTGATAGTGCCCGCATCAAGTAACATACGGACAACATTTAATTTTTCATTATCAGTACCATTATGCAAAGATTCGATTAATTGACTCAGGTGTAAAGGCTTCTTAGTTAGCTCATTGAGTATCAATTTAATTAATTCATCAGCATTTCCAGCTTTTTTTGAAGCCTTTTTATTATGTAGGCAGACATCACAAACACCACAAATTGGTGCATGAGCTTCATTGAAATAATTTAACAGTTGCTCACTTCTGCACTTATCATTAACGACATAATTGATAATCGACTCAATCTGTAATTGATGAACCTGATAACGATCTTCATGATATCTTCTGTCAATTAAAAGATGTGATGTATCAGCACGCGGTTTAATAAATAGTAAATGAGGTTTATCTGTTTGTTCAATATAATTAATGATCTGAAGTGTTTGAAGCTTTTGAAGAATCTTTACTACTTCATTTCTATTAATACCCAGTCTTTTACCAAGATCGCTTTCCTTAACAGCCGACAATTGATCAAAAATACCACCATATGATCTTAATAATACCTTGATAAACTGATCATAAGTGGGTTGTTCAACCTGGAATCGATAAAGATCTGCTGAATTTGAAAGTACCTGAACTCTAGAGGCTAAAAAAACAGTTTCAGTCAAGGCAATATATTCATCATGCTCCAGAAATTTAAGACCATGCAAGGTTCGGAATGGGTCTAGTTTAAACCGATTGCAAAAATCAGCAAGGTCAAATTCCAATGATAAGCCTTCTCCAGCACCAAATGCCAGCTGATAATAATTGCCCAAATGATGATAGATCTGTTTGATTTCTTCAATAGAAGGATATTGTTGTTCAAATCTATTTTTAAGTTGTAATACATCCGAATTATTATAAAGCAGAACAGCATAAGCCTTTTTTTCATCTCTACCTCCCCTTCCTGCTTCCTGATAATAAGCTTCAAGGCTTTCAGGAAGATCAAGATGAACTACAAAACGAACGTCAGATTTATCGATACCCATCCCAAAAGCATTTGTAGCAACTATTACCTTTACCTCCGAATTTTTCCATGCGGTTTGCTTTTTCATCCTTAAAGGGGTATCCAAGCCCGCGTGATAGAAATCAGCTGAAATACCTTGCATGGTAAGCTGCCGTGCAACTTCCTGAGTTTCTCTTCTGTTTCGAACATACACAATACCTGTTCCTTTTACATTTTTGGCAATAGAAAAAAGTTTTCTAAGTTTATTTTCTTCATTATAAACCAGATAACTAAGGTTTTTTCGCTCAAACGACTTTCTGAAAATCTGAGCTTGTTTAAAGTTTAATTTTAGTTGAATATCTGCAGCAACTCTTTCTGTGGCAGTTGCTGTAAGAGCCAAAATGGGAACATTGGGATGTATTTCTCTAAGATCTGCAAGATGTAGGTAAGATGGTCTGAAATCATATCCCCATTGAGAAATACAATGAGCCTCATCTATCGCGATTAAATTAACTGGCATATGTCTGAGCCTAACCCTAACTAGCTCAGATAAAAGCCTTTCAGGCGACAAATAAAGAAATTTTATATCCCCATAAATACAGTTGTCTAGAGCTATATCTACCTCCCGTTTCCCCATTCCTGAAATAATAGCTATAGCTTTAATTCCTTTTTCTTTCAGATTCTCAACCTGATCTTTCATTAATGCGATCAAGGGAGATACTACAATGCATATCCCAGGTTTCAAAAGAGCAGGAACCTGAAAACAAAGTGATTTACCTCCACCGGTTGGCATCAATGCCAGTGTATCTTTTCCATCCAAAACTGATTGGATAATATCCTCCTGTAAAGGACGAAATTTACTAAAACCCCAATATTTGGAAAGAATATGATGAATTGTCATAAAAACGAATTCAGTATAGGGTTAAAAATAAAAATCATAACTCAAGAGAAGAAATTTGATAATACCAAAACTATGAATATTTGCTAAATTGCGTGACCAATTAGATCATTACATGAATAGATCAATATTTTTAGTTTTTAGTATATTTCTGAGTTCACAAGTGTTTGCTCAAACAAGTCCAAAATGGAATGTAGAAAAACCTACAGGTCCGTCTAAATCATTAACTTTTCAAACCAATGAAGGTACATGGATGAATTTAGATGTAAGTCCCGATGGTCAAGAAATTGTTTTTGATTTACTTGGAGATATTTACAAAATGCCCATAACCGGAGGGAAAGCCATTATACTTGCCGGAGGAATGGCTTCAGAAGTACAACCAAGGTTCAGCCCAAATGGCAAATTTATTTCTTATACCAGCGATAAAGACGGAGGAGATAATATTTGGGTCATGAATGTTGACGGATCCGGAAAAAGAGCAATAACAAAAGAAAATTTTAGGCTACTTAATAATGCAACATGGTCTATAGATAATCAATATCTCATTGCCAGAAAACATTTTACAAGTGGCCGATCACTTGGAGCTGGTGAGATGTGGATGTACCATATTGCCGGAGGTGGAGAAGGTGTGCAGCTAACAAAAAGAAAAAATGATCAGCAGGATGCTGGTGAGCCTGAAGTTTCACCTGATGGAAAATTTGTTTATTTCTCTGAAGACGTAAGTCAGGGACCCAATTTTCAATACAATAAAGATCCTAACGGAGAAATTTATAATATTCGCCGTTTAAACAGACTAACAGGTCAAATTGAAACTGTTGCAGGTGGTGATGGTGGTGCTATTCGTCCGGAACTCTCACCTGATGGAAAATTTCTTGCATTTGTTAGAAGAGTACGTTTAAAATCTGAGCTCTTTATACAGGATCTGCAAACTGGCGAAGAATGGTCTGTGTATGATAACCTTACTCATGATATGCAAGAGGCATGGGCTATTTTCGGGCCATATCCTAATTTTGCATGGACCCCTGATAGTAAGAATATCATTTTCTATGCACAAGGAAAAATCAGGAATCTTGAAGTTCTAACTCAATATTTAACTGAAATACCATTTGATGTTACCGTTAATCAAACGATAATGGATGCTTTGCATTTTGAACAAAAAGTTTTCAATGATGAGTTTGATGTAAAAATGATCCGGCAGTTAACAACATCTCCTGATGGAAAAAGAGTTGCTTTTAATGCTGCAGGATTTATTTATCTAAAAAATATACCTGATGGTAAAGCTGAGCGCATTTCTACCAGTACAGAATTTGAGTTTGAACCTGAGTTTAGTCCTGATGGTAAATACCTAATCTACGTAAACTGGAGTGATGAAAATAGAGGCTCAATCATGAAGTTAAGCCTTAAAGATACTGTTTTAACCAAATTGACCCCAGAAAAAGGATACTATTATAGCCCTAAGTTTTCAAATAAAGGTGATAAAATCGTTTATCGGAAAGGTGTTGGGAATGATGTACTAGGATATCCTTTTGGTAAAAATCCAGGAATTTATATGATAGCAACTGAAGGTGGCACTGCTTCAAAAGTGCTTGACAATGGCATCAGGCCTATCTTTAGTTCGGATGATAGTCGAATATTTTTCCAGAGTTCTGAGGGAAGTAAAAAAGCCTTAAAGAGTGCAGATCTTAATGGTGGAACTATCCGAACTCATTATACCTCAACTTATGCGAATGTGTTTAACCCAAGCCCAGATGGTAAGTGGATCGCGTTTAATGAATTATTTAACGTTTATATCACTCCATTAGTTACTGTTGGCATGCCTTTAGACCTTTCATCCGGAAACAAATCTTTACCCATTACTAAAGTCAGTAAAGATGCAGGCACTTACATACATTGGAGCAAAGATTCAGAACGTTTAAACTGGACCTTAGGATCACGTTATTTCTCAAAAGAAATAAAGAATTCATTTGCTTTTCTTGGAGGAGCAAACGATAAAGTTAATCGTCCTGATACTTTAGGAATAGACTTGCAACTTAAACTTATATCAGATAGACCAGAAGGTAAAATTGCCATAACAAATGCAAGAATCATCACCATGAAAGGCGATGAAGTAATTGAGAATGGTACTATTATTATTGAAAATAATAAAATCATTGCTATTGGTTCCAAAATAGCCATACCTGTTGATGCTAAATTGATCGATGGTACAGGAAAAACGATTATGCCGGGTCTGATTGATGTGCATAGTCATTTAAGAGCAAGCTATGATGGTGTTTCCCCTCAGCAAGACTGGAGTTATTTTGCAAACCTTGCCTTTGGTGTTACCACATCTCATGATCCATCGGCAAATACAGAAATGGTTTTCAGTCAAGCAGATATGGTTAAAGCCGGAACGATGATTGGACCTAGGGTTTATTCTACAGGCACCATTATTTATGGTGCAGATGGCGACTTTAAAACGGTAGTAAACAGTATTGAAGATGCACGTTCGGCACTAAGAAGAATGAAAGCCGTTGGTGCATTTTCTGTAAAATCATACAACCAGCCAAGGCGTGATCAACGTCAACAGATCATTCAGGCAGCAAGAGAATTGCAATTAGAGGTAGTTCCTGAAGGTGGATCAACCTTTGTTCATAATATCACTCATGTTCAGGATGGACATACCAGTATAGAACACAATATCCCTCCTGCTCCACTTTATAAAGATGTAAATACCTTATGGAATAAAAGCACAACATCATATACACCAACTTTGATTGTGGCTTATGGAGCACAATCAGGCGAAAATTATTGGTATGACAGAACCAATGTTTGGGAAAATGAGCGATTATTAAACTTTACACCCAGATCAATTATTGATTCAAGATCAAGAAGAAGAACTACATCAGCATTTGCTGATTATGGCCATATAAATGTTGCACGAGCTGCAAAAGTTTTACAGGATGGTGGAACCAAAGTAAATCTGGGTGCACATGGACAACTTCAAGGCCTTGGAGCACATTGGGAACTTTGGATGTTTGCTCAGGGAGGTATGTCAGCCCTTCAGGCAATCAGAAGTGCAACATTAAATGGAGCAGAGCATTTGGGTATGGGAAAGGAAATTGGCTCATTAGAGAATGGTAAACTAGCTGATATGATCATTTTAGATGCTAATCCTCTGGATGATATCCGGAACACTGAAAAAATTAAATACGTAATCATTAATGGAAGAGTTTATGATTCGGCCACAATGAATGAAACGATTAGCAGGGAAAAATCACGCAACCTCTTCTGGTGGCAGATGAACAGGTCTGAAAGCTTCACTATTCCTCAGGGAAATGTTGAAACCTATATATTTACCCATCCTAAATGTGACTAA